>CAZVEC010000111.1:0-1628 GCA_964626035.1 uncultured Candidatus Saccharibacteria bacterium | reverse complement strand
CAATCAAACGCGTGCGGAATAAATTGAGTTTAAAAAATTTGTGGCTAATGATTCCTTTTGTCCACACTCCGCAAGAATTAGCTCAGGTAAAAAAATTGATTGCAGGAATCGGACTTTCACGCAGTTCTACATTTAAATTATGGATGATGGTGGAGATACCTGCAAACGTGATTTTGCTTGAACAGTTTTTAGAGCAAGGCATAGACGGTGTTTCAATTGGATCAAACGATTTGACAATGCTTATTTTAGGTGTGGACCGTGACAATAGCGAAGTAGCCTCTGTTTTTAACGAACGTGATCCGGCTGTTTTATGGGCACTGGAACACGTAATAAAAATCTGCCACAAATATGATGTAACTTCCTCGATATGTGGTCAAGCTCCCTCAGATTACCCTGAACTAATAGAAAAACTGGTAGCATGGGGCATTACTTCTATATCAATTAATCGCGACGTAATATCGCAAGTTCGAGAGACAGTTTATCAAGCGGAATCAAGATTACTATCTAAGACAAGAAAAACATGATTAGTGTAAAAAAAATTTCAGCTACGGAAATACTTGATTCACGGGGTAACCCCACACTTGAGGCTACCGTTATTTTATCAAATGACATAACTGAAACAGCTTCAGTGCCAAGCGGAGCTTCAGTGGGCAAGAATGAAGCAATTGAATTGCGGGACGGCGATCCAAATAGATTTAATGGCATGGGAGTACTTAAAGCTGTATCCAATGTCAACGACATCATCGCCCCAAAACTAATAGGCACGGACATTGTAGAACAAGGCCATATTGATAATATTATGGAGGAATTGGATGGATCATCGAATAAATCTGTACTTGGCGCAAATGCGATTCTTTCAGTTTCTATGGCAATCTGTAAAGCTGGTGCCCGAACTGTAAAATTGCCCCTCTATTCATATATTGCGGAATTGATAAAAGGCGCTGTACCCATGAGTATTGAAAAAATGCCTACGCCTACATTTAATATTATTAATGGCGGAAAACACGGTGCAGGTAATTTAGAAATCCAGGAATTTCATGTGATTCCATCTACCATAAAACCTTATCATATTGCTCTTCAAATAGGTGAAGAGATTTACCAAAAACTGAAAACCGTACTTATTCAACGAAATTCGATCCATTCAGTAGGCGATGAGGGAGGTTTTGCTCCCAATTTATACGCAAACATGGATGCAATCGAGGCGATAATGGAAGCTATTAAAATGACTAAGTACAAATTTGGTTTTGACATTTTTTTGGGACTTGATATTGCTGCCAACTATCTTTTTAAAGAAAATTATTATCATATAAAAGATAGCCCTACTGCTTTAAGTTCGGATGAATTTATTGAATACCTAATGGAAGTACACAAAAATTACCACTTATTGATACTTGAGGATCCATTAGGAGAAGATGACTGGAAAGGATGGAAAAAAATCACCGAGCAGATGGGACGTGAAGTACTCATCGTCGGAGACGATTTACTTGTAACCAATCCGGTGCGCCTTAAAAAAGCCATCACTGAAAAATCCTGTTCAGCAATACTGGTGAAACCAAATCAAATAGGCACAGTTTCAGAAACATTAGCAGTGATTACACTGGCTCAGAAACATGATTTTAAAACGATTG
>CAZVEC010000110.1:0-1692 GCA_964626035.1 uncultured Candidatus Saccharibacteria bacterium | reverse complement strand
TTAAAAGAATTCCAAGCTCTTTTTTCTCTTTTTCATTCAGTCCAGCAGCAGGTTCATCCAGCATGAGAAACTTTGGTTTCGTAATCAGCGCTCTTGCCAGCTCTATTAATTTACGGGTTCCATAAGGAAGAATACTGACCAAGAGATTTTCAATTCCGCGAAGTCCAAGGAGATCGAGTATTTTTAAAGCTTCCATTACAGCTTCTTTCTCGACTTTTTTTGTAGAAGGTAAAAGGAACATATCTGAAAAAAAAGATAAAATCCCCCCTCCTCCAGGTGTTTTGACAGGTTTAATTTTTAAATGCTGAGCTACCAACAGATTGTTTAAAACTGTCAAGTTATCAAAAAGCTCAAGATTTTGAAAAGACCGTGCAATCCCAAGTTTAATAATTTCATGCGGGTCATATTTTCTTAAATCTTCATTGTTAAAATAAAGTTCTCCATTGGTTACTTCGTAAATTCTTGTCACACAGTTGAAGAAAGTAGATTTTCCGGCACCGTTTGGACCGATTAAAGCAACAATAGTTCCTTCTTCAATTTTCATATTTAAATGGTCGATCGCAGTTAAACCGCCGAATCTCATCACTAAGTCTTTTATTTCCAGCAATGCCATGTTTTAGCTCCTTTTTTGGGTTAGTTTGATTTTCATTTGCCAAAGCATATAAACAATCCCTTTTGGGACGAAAATAACGGCCAAGACGACACAAAGTCCCATGATGGTGCTTCCCAGCATCTGCCCTTTTCCGCTTGAAAAAATCAGAGGAATAACCTGCATGTTTAAAACCTGGAAGAAAAAAGCTCCAATAATGGCTCCTTGAATCGTTGCGATCCCTCCAATAATAATCATGGCTAAAATCATCAATGAAATAGTCAATTCAAAACTGGTTTCATCCAAAGCTCCTGTGGTATGCGCATAAATCGCTCCCGCTATCCCGGCATAAAATGCAGAGAGTCCAAAAGCAATATTCTTGAAAATCGCAATATTAACGCCAAGCATTCTTGCTGCCACTTCACTGTCTCTTAAAGCTGCCAAAGCTCTTCCAACTTTTGTGCGTAAAATATTTCTTGCCATATAAACCAATAATACAAGTATCACAAAAATAATAAAGTATTCTGTAATCTGACCAATTGATTTTGTTATTGTATCGACAAAATCATAGTAGAAAGGTTTGGATTTTCCTAATATTTCTATTTGATAATCCAAAGATGAGAGAGAGTTTTTCAGGCTGTATTCCCATGATTTGGTCAAATAACTGATTTTATGAACTTCAGGCATTTTTGCAGACGCCCCAAAAACGACCCCTTTTAATTTGTCTTTTACCAAATTATAAATCAAGACATGGAGTCCCAATGTCGCGATTCCCAAGAAGTGCCCTTTTAAGCGGAGAACCGGTGTTCCTAAAAGAAATCCGACAATCGCAGTTCCAATCCCTGCCAATAAAATGGATAAGAACAAAGGAAGTTCCGCATGCAGTACTAATGCAGAGGAAATATAGGCTCCAACCGCATAAAAAGCAGCGTGTCCCAAAGAAATTTGCCCTGCATTTCCAAGAAGGATATTGAGTCCTATCGCTAAAATCGCATAAACAAGGGCAGTATTAATCCCCTGCACCCAGCTGGTCATAATGAAAGGAAAGAGCAGGATAAAGGCTCCTGCCAGCATTTTATAAGTTCTTTTTGTAGATGGTTTAT
>CAZVEC010000109.1:248-1742 GCA_964626035.1 uncultured Candidatus Saccharibacteria bacterium | reverse complement strand
ATTTTAAATTCGTAAAAATCGACGGTATTTTGAGGGCAGTCTGCCTGGACTGCTATTTTGACAAAGGCATGAATAAAAGTCCAAAATAATCCTTTTTTTATTTTCTTGGAGAATTTTCAAAACCATGAGGCATTGCGTCAGAATAGCCCGTAATAATTCCATTTTCTTAAATTGTGAATTATTATTCTTGCAGTAAGTTGATTTAATCTTGAAATTGGATTATTTTTCATCAGAGGTTTATTTTTTCTTTTGAAACTTGAATGAAAACTTTCGCAATGGCTTCGCTGATGATACTCTTCAAGCCATTTCTGCGTCTCAAAAAATAATTCGAGGTGCATCATTTTCCAAGCAATTCTTCCGTTGAGATCAATATTTTTCTTCGGAAAAATAAACGGCTTCATTCCAAATTCAGAAATCATCGACGTTAATTTCCTGTCAACAAATCCAGCGTCGAGCCTTAAACTATTTCCTTTCACTTCAATCAACATTTTTTTTATCGCTTCTTTTTCTTTTTTGCTCATTTCGAATGCTTGAACAATTTCTCTCGAATCAATTATCGATGTAAAATATCCATTTGTTTTTTTGTTGGTTTCATAGTTTTGTTTTCTTGTTGTTTCTAATCCGCTTCCATCTCCGCACAAAACCCCGTCGGAGTTTTTTGTTTTTTCAAATATTTGCTTTAGCAAATATTGAACCTCTAAATTATTATAAGCTCTTCCAATACTTCTATCGTCTATGTTTTTATTCAATCCAAAATAATTTCCAATTAAATTAATCCATCCCTGAGCCTGTCTTTCGGTTAATTGCATTAATTCAGAAACTAGAATAATCTTGGCTAAACTTTTTTTATCTTTTCCTTTTCTCCCAAGATTATTTATTGTTTTAGTTTCACAATTATCGACGAGAAAATTTATTTCCTTGATAATTTTAATTGCTTCCTCTGTTTGCGAACAATTATATCTTTTCCAATTAATTTTTCTTTTTTCTTTGGATTTGTAAAAATCTTTTGTCCTAAGTTTAGGCACCAGTTTTCTAAACTTTACATTAGGCAACCTCTGTTTCATATAAATATTGTGCCTATTCAGTAGATTTAATTTATGTAGGATAAATACATAATATTTATATAATAATGTGCCTACAAATATAAATGGTTTATATTCGTTCGAAAAAAGTTGATGGAAGAATCTATTATTATATTGTTGAAGGAAAAATAAATAAAAATGGAAAGGTTCAACAAAAAGTTTTGCTTTATCTCGGAACAGCTGAAAAAATTTATAATAAACTTAAATCAAAAAAATGAATTCTGACGCAATGCCCAAAAAATCAAAAGATTTATAAAGTATATATGTTGTTGTATATACAAAGGGTATATATTCAAAGATATAACCACTTTAACCCTCAAGCCGCGCCATATGGCGCGGCTTTTATAATATTAGTTAAAATGTACGAAACAAAAAGCAATTACAGAACAATGTATGATTCATTCACTAAAGG
>CAZVEC010000109.1:0-238 GCA_964626035.1 uncultured Candidatus Saccharibacteria bacterium | reverse complement strand
TCCCACACTAAAAAATCCAAATCTTCAGAATATTTATAGCATTTGGCAGGCTCAAATTTTTCAAGCTCTTTTTCTGCCTGTTTCCTAAAAACATTTCTTGGATTTATCGGCTTCCATTTGCTTATATTATTCACACGATCTTCAACAATTTCTGAAGGATTTATTTTATTATCAAGACTAACAGGAGTTTTTCTTACTCTTCTTTCATAATGAAGGTGAGCTCCCGTAGACCTTCCTG
>CAZVEC010000108.1:1333-1892 GCA_964626035.1 uncultured Candidatus Saccharibacteria bacterium | reverse complement strand
TCCGTGTGTACGAAGAAAGAGGAGTAGCGATTAATTATTCCGGTGATACGTCGCTGCCGCGCTCAAGCGGAGAACATACGATGGTCGGAAAAGAATTTTGGGAACATATTAATCAATTTGATGACATGCAAGTTGCACGAAATATAACTATACCTACGTGCATACTGCATGGAGATGGGGATACGAAAATACCAGTCTCTACCGTACAATCTTTTTATCAAGCAATACCAATAAAAGATAAGAAGCTGAAGATCTATAAAGGCGGGGATCACGGCATGACTGACGTCCTGCGACCTTTACGCGAGGAATTTTTGCAAGACATCGTCAAGTGGTTTAAAGAAACTCTCTGATGTTGTTAGATGATATAATTCACTGATGAACCTAAAGAAAATAATACGCGAATACCTAGAGAAGGCATTATTAATGTCGCTTGCTACATCGGTAAACAATCAACCATGGGCTTGTAGTGTTTGGTATGCGATTGATGAAAACATGAATATTTATTGGATTTCTTCTACAACGCGTCGCCACTCTCTTGAGCTGCTGCACAATAAAAAAG
>CAZVEC010000108.1:0-1323 GCA_964626035.1 uncultured Candidatus Saccharibacteria bacterium | reverse complement strand
AGGCGTGATGGTATTGCCTCAGACGCCAAAAGATGCTCCGCGAGGGGTGCAGTTTCAGGGAATAGCCCAGATGTTAACCAAGGAAAAAGATATTAAAAAAGCATTATCTGTGTATGCAGGAAGAATTTTTCCAAAAGAAAAAATTATGGAATTTATGAATTCTAAAGAGCATCCGCATCGATTCTACCGCGTGAAACCGACACAATTTGTGCTTTTTGACGCCATCAACTTCCCCGAGAATTCACGACAAGAGTTGAATTTTTAACATACTATGTCCTACATCGCTTACGCGTGGATTGCTGCATTTTTTTTCGCTTCGGTAGCCATTATTGGTAAATTAACCACTAAATACGCTTTTTCAAATCCCTGGCTTTTTAATTTTCTTTGGAATTTTTTCTCACTGATCATTACTGCAGTTTTGGCTTACAGTAATCAAGTTCAATTACCATCAGCGTGGTCTAATATTGTTTTAGGTTCAATATTTTACAGCCTATTCGGAATTCTTTATATTATCGGGTTATCAAAACTGGATATATCCGTATTTATTCCTCTTTTTAATTTCCGTACAGCCATTGGTGTAATTTTAGGTGTGACATTTTTGGGTGAACATGTGAATGTAACTCAAATAATTCTCGTAGCTTTCATTTTTATTGCCGGCATGTTTGTTAGTCTCGATGAAAAATTTAGCCTACGCTCCTTTTTCCAAAAAAATATTGCTCTAGCCATTTTATCAACAGTCTTCTACTCCTTTAGTAATATCTTTGTTAATAAATCCGTTGCTCAAAACGGCTATTGGGAAGCCAGCTTGTGGATTGCCGCGTTAACTCAGTGCATTATTCTATTCACAATACCGCTATTCATAAAAAATTTACGTCAAGTTAACTTCAAAAGCACAGGGGCTACTCTCATGATGTCCTTAGCGCTAGCTTTTGGCACGTTGGCGGCTAATAAAGCTTATGCCGTCAATGTGAGTATTTCTTCAGTCATCACCGCCCTGCCAATATCAATGATTATGGTTTTCGTTTTGTCTATTTTTGCGCCGAAACTTCTGGAAAAACATACGATGAAAGTGTACGCGATCCGGTTTGCCGCTGCAGCAATTATGTTTATAGCGGCTATTAAGCTTACTGTGTAATCGCCGGCAGGACTTCGCGGGGGTTGATGGGGACGCCGTCCAGATACACTTCCAAATGCACGTGGTTGCCGGTCGCCCAGCCGGTGTGACCTACTTCCCCGATCTTGGTTGTTTTTTCGACCGTATCCCCGGGGAGCACGTTGAGGGCAGACAAGTGCGCGTACAGCGACTGCAGGTGTTCATTGTGT
>CAZVEC010000107.1:1020-1911 GCA_964626035.1 uncultured Candidatus Saccharibacteria bacterium | reverse complement strand
AAAATAAAAGAGATAAAAAAGAGCTATAAATATGATTAAAAATTTGGAAAAAATAATAAAGTCGCTTGAGGAAGTCCGGCTTTCCAGCTTTGAAAAAGAGCAAATGTTGTCTCAAATGAGAGCATTTGTTGGTTTTCACGCTGTAAGAAAAGAGGCGGGCATTCGTCATAAAGAGGGAAGGCAGAAGCCTTCATTTATAAGTCTAATTATAAGAAAAAAAATTATGCCCATAGGAATAATAATAGCTCTTCTTCTTTCTGGAGGGGGAGTGTCATACGCCGCGGAGCAAGCGCTCCCAGGGGATACCCTGTACCCGATTAAGGTTAGGGTTAACGAGGAGATTAGGGAGTGGGCCTCCTTGTCTTCTGAAGCTAAGGCCAATTGGGAAGGCAGACGTGCCGAGAGGAGGCTTGAGGAAGTGGAAAGACTAGCACTTAGTGGTAATCTGACCGAGGAACTTGAGAAGCGCCTTGAGGAAAGGTTTGAGACTCACATTGAGAAAATCAATGAAAAAATAGCCGAATTTGAGGAAGCTGGAAATACGCAAGCTATTGAAAGATTAACGAGCGCTCTTGAGACATCTCTTGAAAATCATAATGAGATTCTCGGGCTCGTAAAATCGGGCGAAATTGACAAAGACAAGATTCTGGAACTCATCAAAGCTCGTGTAGAAGAAAGAGAACAGCATTTTGAGGAAGCCAGAGAAAGGATGGAAGCGCATATAGCTGGTTTGCCGGAGGCCGATATGAAGATTGCCGCAGAAAATAAAATAAACGCGGCGGAAAACAGAATCGGCGCGACGGAGAACTTTATTAATGCACAGGATGGCAAAATAGATGCCGAGAAACTGGCTGACTTAAATGCGGATTTAACAGAAGCCAAAACTAAATT
>CAZVEC010000107.1:0-1010 GCA_964626035.1 uncultured Candidatus Saccharibacteria bacterium | reverse complement strand
AAGCAAAAACATATCTAGAGAAAGGCGAGTATAAAGATGCATTTATGAAAGCCGTTGAAGCGTTCAAGTTGGCACAGGTTGTCAGAATGGTTCCAGCAATTCATATGAGAATTGGTGATGGTATATCGTCAACTACACCATTTCGAAATATGATGAATCCGCAAAATTCCGGGATGATGCGCTCTGGTCTCGATGATGATTCAGATGATGATGAAAATGAAGTAGAAATTGAAGATGAATCTGATGATGATTTCAGAGGTGCTGGCGCCACAAATGGACGAGGAAGTGATGATGGTGCGGGCAGACAGGGTAATTAAATCTTATCTATTAAAATCTAAACCAAAAAATACCGCTCTGTAGAGCGGTATTTTTTGGTTATCCACAGAGAAAATTAAAAAATAGCTCAAAATCCTTGACAAAAAAAGTCAGGTTGCTAGTATATACAAGTATTCGTTTTTCCGGCTTGCTGGAGGAGCGGATACACTGGAGAAGTTCGGCTTCGGCCGGGCTTTTCCATTTGTGCTAAAATATTTTTATCCCGTAATGGATATACATTTACCAATAAAGTAGACATATGGTATTTATCAAGAGTAAAGGTCTAAAAATTTAACAAGTCAAAATTTCACTATCGGGATGAAGTTATCTCTAGGCATAGTTGGTTTGCCTAATGTCACCCTCGCACAAACTAGCACAGCCAAGCACTTCGTGTCACTTCGCGAGGTGCTATTTTGTACGGGGCGAGAAGTGGTAATATAGACTCTATTCACATCGCATTTATTATGAAACTTTCAATCGGAATTGTAGGGTTACCGAATGTTGGCAAGTCCACGCTTTTTAATGCTTTAACTAAAAAATCTGTACCAGCGGAGAATTATCCATTTTGTACAATTGATCCGTCTGTTGGTATTGTACCGGTGCCGGATGAACGTCTTGAAATTTTAAACTCACTTTTACAATCAGAGAAAAAAATTCCAGCCGTCGTGGAATTCGTGGATATTGCCGGACTTGTG
>CAZVEC010000106.1:0-1952 GCA_964626035.1 uncultured Candidatus Saccharibacteria bacterium | reverse complement strand
AGATCATGGGCATGGTCGGTTTCGGCTCCAAAAGCTCCGTCCATAAACTGGTCGGCCGGCTTGAAAAAGATAACTTCTTCATGCGCGATAAAAGGGGGCGCCTTATTCCGGACAGAATATTCGGCGAATTAAAAGTACTCGGATTGGTGGAAGCCGGCTTCCCTTCCGCAGCCGAAGAGGAAACTCTCGACACCATGAGTCTTGATGAGTTTTTAATTCAAAACAAAGAAGCGACATATATGCTTAAAGTCAAAGGCGATTCAATGAAAGATGCCGGAATAATGGAAGGAGACATGGTGATAGTAGAGCGCACTAATAACCCTAAAACTGGAGAAATTGTGATAGCTGAAGTGGACGGCGAGTGGACCATGAAATATCTGCGTGAAAAGAACAATTCGAAATATCTCGAACCGGCCAACAAAAAATTCAAAAACATTTATCCAGAAAATGATCTTAAGATCGCCGCGGTAGTGAAGGGAGTAGTGAGGAAATACTAGCAACCAGTAAATCAAGTAAATAAAGTGAATCAAGCTGAACACAATAATCATGGTCTTAGCTTATATCTTGACTTGATTTACTTGACTCGCTTGTCTCGCTTGATTTACTTTTAAGGAATGTATGAAAAATTGCTCCGCAATTTTACACGTCGATGGTGACTCTTTTTTTGCCGCCTGCGAAGTGGCTAAAAATCCCGCTCTCCGCGGCAAGCCGGTGGTCACAGGGCTTGATAGCGGCATAGCCACAGCCATGACGCCGGAAGCCAAGAGAGCAGGCGTCACGCGCGGCATGCCTATTTATCAAATACGCAGAGTTTGCCCGGATGCGATTATTCTGCCCACAGATCACGAAACCTACAGCCTTTACTCGGAAAGAATGTATAAAATCGTAAGACGATATTCAAATGATGTGGAAGAGTACAGTATCGATGAGTGCTTTGCTTTAATACAGATCAACCCTGCTTCGCTAAAGCTACGCAGGGCAAGCACTGATTTAATAAAAATTGGGCAAAAAATAAAAGAAGATTTGTGGAGAGAATTAGGGATGACATTTTCAGTAGGAATTGCACCAACAAAAGTTTTGGCGAAAGTAGCTTCCAACTGGAACAAACCGGATGGCTTAAAAATTATAGAGATAAAAGATAAGGATAAATATCTAAAAACTTTGCCTGTAGGCAAAGTTTGGGGCATCGGCCGAGCCACAAGCGCGCTTTTAAACAAGAAAGGAATTCAAACTGCTTTGGATCTCGTCGGTAAAAACGAAGTATGGATAAAAGAGAATCTATCCAAGCCAATGCATGAAATATGGCTTGAGCTTCAAGGTAAAATTGTCTACAAAATTAATGCCGATGCAGGAGATGACCCAAAATCAATAAGCAAAACAAGGACATTCAGACCGCCATCCACTAATAAATCTTTCATCTATTCGCAACTTTCAAAAAATATTGAAAGTGCCTGCTTCAATGCAAGACTCTTAAATATGGTTTCCGGTAAGATATCTTTTTATCTGAAGACGCAAGATTTCAAATACAGGAAACTCGAGCTTGATCTGCCCTACCCTACCAATCTGCCAGAAGAAATATTAAAAGTTGTAAGTGAACATTTTGGCCAAGTTTTCAAATCCGAGCTATTATACTGCGCCACGGGAATCACTTTTTCTAAATTGAAAAATAAAAATGAAGAACAGTTTGATCTCTTTGGTGATGTTAAAAAATCAAACAGCAAAGGAGAAATCTACGAGACAATAGACCGGCTTGGCCGCAAATTCGGCGATCATTCCGTATTTCTAGGATCAAGTCTTAAAGCAAAAGAAAAGAATTCAAATCAAAAGCCGTTTCATGGCAGAAATAAAGATAGAATACTTTCCATTCCCTATTTGGGAGAAGTGAGATAAAAAAATGAGCCGTTGTCCGGGATTGAACCGGAGACCTCGTCATTACCAATGACGTGCTCTAC
>CAZVEC010000105.1:0-1995 GCA_964626035.1 uncultured Candidatus Saccharibacteria bacterium | reverse complement strand
GAACGATTTTGTTAAAGTATTCTCGCAGAGGCTTGAGGGAAAAGTGCTAGAATAATGCCAGAATGACAAATGATTTTTATGATCGTGTGGCAAAAAAATTAGGGGGTTACGGCTATGGCCCAAATCCGGAATATACGAAGGAGTTTACGGGTGGCGACCCGGAAAAACTTTTTAAAGAAAAGATTCTGGAGCTTGCCTCAAAAAATAAAATGGCACTAGATATTGGATGTGCCGACGGCAGATTTACTATTTCAGTTTCATCTCACTTCAAGATGGTTTATGGCATAGATACTTCAAAAGTTAACCTAGAGATTGCAGAGAGCCATCGCGGTGATGAAGGAAGCGATAATGTTGAATATTCTTTTCAGGACGCGGCCCACACAACCTTTAATGATTTATTTTTTGATCTGGCATATTGCCGCCGTGGTCCGTCATATTACAAAGAGTACGGCAGGATTATAAAATCGGGCGGTCATTATCTTGAGATTGGAATTGGAGAAGAAGACACAATGGAACTGCAAAAAGTTTTCGGAAGGGGACAGGGTTACGGTAAATGGGACGACCCAAGACTCGATTGGAAATTAAAAGAGCTTACGGAAGCCGGTTTCGAAACAGTATTCGCGGAAAATTATCATTATTTTGAATATTATCCTTCTTACGAGGCATTTGACTTGTTTTTGCAAAGCGTTCCTATTTTCGAGGATTATGATCCTGAAAAAGATAAAGCCAAGCTTAACGAGTATATTGCCAAAAACTCTTCTCCAAAAGGAATTGCGCTACCAAGGCATAGAGTGGTTTTAGTGGCAAAGAAAAAATAATTTTTAGTATGGCGATAAAAACAGTTGATGTGGTGTGTAAAAACGGTCACCTTCTTTTTGGAAGATATATAAAAATGAAGCCGGGCTTCCTTATGAAATGCTACATAGAAAGAATAGGGAAGGATTATATAGGAGTTACAGGACTTCCCGCAGGAACCGATATCTTTTGCCCAGAATGCAAACTAAGAATCGGCAGGATTAAAATTGTCAAAGGAATGCCTGCAGTATTCATCAATCACGGAACGGTAAAAAGAATTAAAACATAAGAAAGGGTGTAAAATAGGCCCATGGCTTCAATTGAAAAATTGGAAAAAGAGATCCAGAAAATTAAAGAAAGAAATAGAAGGGTAGAGGGAGATAAAGCCTGGGAAACGAGTTGGACAAGAAGAATTTTCATAGCACTCTCAACTTACATTTTAGTTTCGATACTTTTTATCGTAATTAAAGTGGATAAGCCGTTTCTCTCCGCCATTATCCCCGCTCTTGCCTATCTTCTCTCAACATTCTCCCTGGGTATCCTCAAATCCCATTGGCTTCAAAGAAGAAAACTATAGTCCCGAGCGATTTAATTTGGTCGAGGGGTAATCCCCAAGGGAAAAGTGGTAAAATGGTTTAGAATGTCCAGTCCTCGTATTTTAAGTCGCTTCGATAATATTCAGGTCAATCCGCAACTAGCTTTTTCAAACATATCTAAAGCTCAGAATCAATATTTAACTCACGCGTATCATAGATATCCAGCTAAATTTATTCCATCTTTAGCTCATTACCTTGTGGCAGAAAACTCAAAAGAATCCGATATAGTATGTGACCCGTTTGGCGGGTGTGGAACCACTTTAGTGGAAGCAAAAATAAATGGCAGGCGTAGTATAGGAATAGATATTAATCCTCTAGCTGGCTTGATTAGTAAAACCAAAATTACGGCTATAAGACCTCAGACTCTATTTAGAGAAACAGAAAAATTGTTCTCCAGAATTGGAAAGGCGTACCATACACATCAAATAACAAAGAAATGGCTTCAATATTGGTTTGAAGAAGAAACACTCAACAATCTTCAAGATCTTTATGAGGCTATTTTATTAGCCAACGAAACGGATACTCAAAGATTTTTTTTATGCGCGTTTTCCCATATTTTGAAGAATTGTTCCAGGTGGCTAATGAAAAGTATCAAGCCAACAAT
>CAZVEC010000104.1:0-2009 GCA_964626035.1 uncultured Candidatus Saccharibacteria bacterium | reverse complement strand
TATACGATCGACTATACTCCCATAAAATTTAATAACCCCCTGATAAACAAAGTTTACTTTATGGCCGATAAATACGTCTGTTACCATGCAGACGAAGTTTGGAGTTTAAATAAAGCCATGATCTATTCCCGGATAGCGGACCAGGACTGGGATGAGAACAGGATAAAGGTAAAAATCGTTCCTTTTGGCAACACAAGTCAGAGATTTTCTCAGAAGGAATATGAAAGTTATGATAAAAACACTATCGTCTATTTTGGAGGTATTTCGCAAGACAAAGGAGCTGAATTATTTGTTCCAATTGCTCAGAGCTTGATCAAAAGAGGAAAAAAGGACTTCAAATTTCTGGTCATTGGTGGTGGAAAGTTCGATTGGCTTAGAAAAGAGATCAAGAAGGCAAGACTATCTAAGTACTTTGAAGTGACCGGCCCAATCGAGAATCATCGCCAAATCGAAGAAAGATTGCTGCAATGCGGTGTGGCCCTTGCCCCGTATTACCCCGAAAACGAAAATAATTTCTCTTACTATTCCGATCCAGGCAAGGTCAAAACCTACCTCGGTTGCGGTCTTCCCATCGTGATTACAGACGTTCCTCCGATTGCCAAAGACATTGAAAAAGAAAAAGCTGGCCTCATTGCCGGGTATAGCGCTGATGAATTTGCTCAAAAAATACTCACTATAACTGAAAGTAAGACTGATTATCTTATCTTTAAAAAAAACTCCATAAGATTTGGCAGAAAATTTGATTGGAAAAAGATCTTATCTGTGGCCCTTTTGGGTGTAATATACGATAGATGATAAAGGCAATTATTTTTGACATGGATGGCGTTCTGATAGATGCCACGGAATGGCATTATGAAGCCTTAAATCGTGCTTTGGATCTATTTAGCTACTCTATCGGGCGTGAGGATCATTTAAAAGTTTATAACGGACTGCCCACGGCCGAAAAACTAAAAATGATGTCCGAGAAACAAGGCTTACCCTGGTCTCTTCATGAAATCATAAAGTCGCTTAAGAGAAAGTACACCGAAGAAATTACCAATCAACAGTGCAGGCCGAGTCACCCCAAACAGCTCTTGCTTACCGGTTTGAAAAAAAGATATCAACTAGCCTGTGGCAGCAATGCTCAAAAATACTCTGTTTTGAACATGCTTAAGATGGCTCACATCGATCACTTCTTCGATCAAATAGTGGGGAATGACGAAGGATATAAGCCCAAGCCATCTCCCGAAATATATCAGGCAATCTTCCATAAGCTAGGAATACAACCAATTGAAGCCTTTATCGTAGAAGACGCCCCCCATGGTGTGGCCGCCGCGATTGCGAGCGGGGCCAACGTCATTGAAGTACGGGGTTACAACGACGTGGATTTATCACTCTTTGAAAAATTTGATCTATTATGAAGATTTATCGCGAAACCGATTTTACCAAGGGCTGGTTCGTTGGATTATTCGAACCGACCCTTTTAAAAACAGATCAATTCGAAGTTTCGGTAAAAAGGTATGAAGAGGGAGACAAAGAAAGCCGCCACTTTCACAAGATCGCCAAAGAGTTTACGGTTATTGGTACTGGTTTATTTAGAATGAATGAAAAAGTACTTGATCCCGGGAGTATTGTCGTAATTGAGCCAGGCGAGAGTACCGACTTTGAATGTCTTAAAAGTGGTGTAAACTTCGTTATTAAAACACCATCAGTCGCTCACGACAAATACTCAACCAACACCAAATAAATGATCAATATCGTAGTACCCATGGCAGGAGGCGGAAAAAAGTTTAAAGAAGTCGGCTATTCATTTCCTAAGCCCCTTATCGACGTAGGCGGCAAGCCCATGATCCAATTGGTCATCGAGAGTCTTAAAACATCCTTCGATCATCGATTTATTTTCATCTGCCTTCATGAACATTTCGAAAAGTATTCCTTAAAGGAGATTTTTGAAAACGTTACCGGCGGAAATTACGACATCGTTGTTTTAAACGGGCCTACCAAGGGCGCCGCCTGCACTGCGATGACAG
>CAZVEC010000103.1:0-2033 GCA_964626035.1 uncultured Candidatus Saccharibacteria bacterium | reverse complement strand
CAAAGGAAACCCCGTACGACTCTGTACTCAGAGGAGTGCGGGGAGGAGGTCATTTGCGTATAAAATTTGTTTTTCATCACTTTTTGTTGTAAGTTATTAAAGATCAAGGATTAAGGATAGTGGATATAGATATAGATATAGATATGGATAAAACAATGGGCCGTTAGCTCATTTGGTAGAGTGCACCCATGGCATGGGTGAGGTGACCGGTTCGATCCCGGTACGGTCCACTCGATTCGTCGTAAATTTTCCACTTCGTTTAAAATTGATTCCTCACTCGTGGCAAGCCACCTCGACTCTAAAATACTCACCTAGAATCGAGTGCCCTGAGTGAGCGAAGCGAGTCGAACGGGCATTTTTGTGCTAGTATTTTATTATGTATTTTTTATACATGATTATTAATTCATACAACAATTTGTATATTGGCGTGACTGATAATCCAGAGCGCCGTCTATCAGAGCATAATTCCAAAAGAGGTTCTGAGTTTACGAAAATTCGTAATAAATTTGAAATTGTATTTCTTGAAAAATATGACACTCTATCGGACGCTAGGAAACGTGAAATTCAAATCAAAAAATGGAGCAGAAAAAAGAAGGAGTTTTTAATTGATAAATACCATAAAGGTTTGTCGACAAAAAAATATGAGGGAAGGAATAAATCAAAATTTAACAAGCAAAATAACAGCGCGAGATAAGGCAGAGCATGAGGAGAAGCTAAGGAATGAAATCAACAAGATTCAGCTTCTTTATGCTGATCAACTGTACCAGAAAAAAATCAAAACAGGCGCAAAAACTAAGTTTTTTAATATATTAGAAGATCATGGCGCAAATATTTATTGGGAGATCAATTCAATTATAGAAATAGAAAACAAATTAATTGAACAAGAAAATCACGCAAAACACGACAAGGAAATTAGAAAATACGGGGATTTCATTAATCATATTTATGAGGAACTCTCGATATCTAATATCTCAGGTGACAAAAATAAATCATCGGAATATTTAAATGAGAGAGGTAAAAATATTGATAAGATTTTAGAATATGTTAATCAAATTAGGAATGAATCACAAAAGAGATTTCCGGAAGAATGGGAGAAGGACAGAAAAAAAAGAGAAGAGCGTAAAAAGAAAGAGGAAAGGGCCGGGATATTTGAAATTCGTGTGAGTGACAAGGCATTTCTTTCTAAGAAAGCATTGGAGAAGCTTAAAGATGCCGGGATTTCTAAAGATGGCGAATTTCTGCAAGTTCATGTACCTGATATATATTTACAGGATATAAAACTAACACCTGCAGCAATCAAGGAATCATTTCATAAAGTAGCCAATATTATTGTGGATAAATACCCGCAGATTCAAGCTGTCATAGGCATGTCTTGGCTTTTGGATCATCCCATCACCCAAAAATTTTTTAATTTTAATATTATTGATGAAAGTAATCAGGTATTATGGGGGCAGTTTATAGATAAAAAAGGTCAGATTGATCAAAATAAATTATCCGCGCTTCTTAAGACGGGCGATTTTCCATACAAGACCCTTGTTGGGTATATTGAAACTGTGGATTTTTTAAAACAGTATTTGCCAGAAGAAAAGAAGGGGAGATTAATTTTAAAAGAAATTGATTCTAGTTTGCAGAAAAAATACGCTGAAATTAATAAGAAATTATCAGAAAACTCAGCGAAATTTGTTGAAAAATGGAATAATGGAGGAATTAAGAACAAGCAAGATATCTTGAATTATTTTGATAATGAAGGAAAATTCATTAAAGAATTTTGTCAGGATGCTGGTGTTTTTGATGATGTGATAAATTTATGGTCTGAAAATATTGGCAAAAAAGGCGCAGAAGTGCGCGAACAAAATATTGATGTTATGAAAAAATTGGGTGAGAAGGTGGATAAATTTAGAATGGAATTAAATAATACAAGATATAAAGATAAGGAGGTAATAATATAAAAATATCATTTGTGAATTTAAAATAAAAGAAATTCGGGAAGACCCCCGGGGTTGGGGCATCTTAACCCCGGGGGTCGAGGAGAA
>CAZVEC010000102.1:0-2106 GCA_964626035.1 uncultured Candidatus Saccharibacteria bacterium | reverse complement strand
TTTAATAAAAAAAAAAAAAAACCCGAGACATGTTGATCTCGGGTTTTGTTGTTTAATTCTACTGGGATTATCTGACTCTTCCGGTGTATCCTTTGGAATTAAATTCGTGCTGGTGCCTTCCAATGCTTTGCCATGCCGTGGGAAGCATTTCAGGAAATGCATTGCAGTTTTCCTGCTGATTATTGATGCGATTTCTTGCTTCGTATTCATTTTGAGCTACGCTGTCATTTATTGCCGCTTCTATTTCCTCAGAGCTTGGCAACCTTTTATTTTTCCTTGCCATACAATTATAAATTAAGATTTGCAGCCATGAAGTTTTCCACAGTAGTACATGACTTTTTTAATTTCCGCAAAATTTTCATTAAAGACGGCTTCTTTTGATGGCACTTCATATAATTCAATTTTTCCACTTCTCTCTCTTCTGAGCATTAATGTATACCTCATTTTAGCTCCATCCCAATGTATTTTTAATACATCAAGAACCTCATTGTTTTTAAGGAGCCAGATGGAGCCTGAACTGCCGATGCTCATATATACACCACCGAATGAAACCAATACTAATCCAGTAATGTAGAAAATCGGATTTGATAGGGTCCATAAACCATAATCATAATCCGAAAAAGCCATAATGCGGATCAAAACTGAGCCAGCAATAATAAGTACAAGAGAAATTAGTAATCTTTTCATAGTATTTTGTTTTTAAAAAATGGTTGTTTGATTCACGTATAAGATAGCATATATATAATAGGTTGTCAAGGTACTGAAAATTAAGCTTTTTCTGTATAATGAGGCTTATGTCGAAAACATACTATCCTACAATTGGACTGGAAATACACGCCGAACTAAAAACGGAGACGAAGATGTTTTGTAATTCCAAGAACGATCCAGATGAGGATCAGCCGAATGTGAATATCTGTCCGGTGTGTATGGCGCACCCGGGAACCTTGCCTGTGATTAACAAAAAGGCTGTAGAGTATGTGATTAAAGTCGGTCTTGCTATTGGTGGTAAAATTGCGAACTTTACTGAATTTGATAGAAAAAATTATTTCTATCCTGATATTCCAAAAGGTTACCAAATCAGTCAGTATAAATATCCAATAGTGTCCGGCGGTGAATTGAATGGTGTGAAAGTAACAAGAATTCATCTCGAAGAAGATACTGCAAATTCGAAGCATGACAGAGGGGATTATTCTCTTGTTGATTTCAACAGAGCCGGTGTACCGCTAATGGAGCTTGTGACTGAGCCGGTGATTAATAGCGCAGAAGAAGCCGGAGCATTTGCGCGCGAGCTTCAATTACTCTTGAGATATCTTGGAGTATCCGACGCAAATATGGAAAAAGGGCAGATGAGAGTTGAAGCAAATATTTCTATATCAGAAAATCCTGAAAAGTTCGGCACTAAAGTTGAAGTTAAAAATCTAAATTCATTTAAAGCCGCAGAAAGTGCGATCAAATATGAGCTCGTGAGAATGGAAAATCTTATGGAGACAGGAAGAGGAGATGAGATAGTGCAGGAGACTCGCGGATGGGATGAAAATAAGGGCGAGACATTTTCACAGAGAAAAAAAGAATCGTCACATGATTATAGATATTTCCCTGATCCAGATCTTCCGAAATTGAAATTATCTGAGGTGTTCAATATAGATGAGATGCGTACTAAATTGCCGGAATTGCCATGGCAAAAAAGAGAAATATTGAAGCAATGTGAAATAAGCAATGAGGCAATTGAAATTTTTGTAGAAAATACCATGCTCGGAGAATATTTTGAGAATGTCATAAAACCGTTTGGTAGTGATATGACGAAAATCAAGCTGGCTTCTAATTACATTACATCTGATATCATGAGCCATTTAAAGAATAGTCCGGATGTAAGTCTACCGCAGCCCACAAACATTACAGAACTGATAAATATGATTATTGATGGCAAAATTTCTTCTCGCGGAGCAAAGGATATCCTTGAGTATATGCATGGACACGATGATCATCCAATGAAGATAGCTGAAGAAAAGGGATTAATTCAGCAAAGTGATGAAAGTGCAATAAAATCAATTGTTGAAAAAGTAATGTCTGAAAATGAAACAGTTGTAGCTGAATATAAAGGCGGTA
>CAZVEC010000101.1:0-2132 GCA_964626035.1 uncultured Candidatus Saccharibacteria bacterium | reverse complement strand
TTACTAATAGATTACAAAAAATTAACAAATACCGCAAGCAACAAAAAACCGCGCATCAAATGCACGGTTTTTATTTAAAAAATTTTGAGAATCATTTCCTCAAACACTTCATCAATCTTTTTCTCTCCATCAAGTTCTATGACTCTGAAACCATCTTTTGTCTTCAGAAAATTGATGGCAGGAACCACATCTGTGTGATACCAAGCTAGCTTTTTGCGGATAACTTCAATATTGGCTGTCTCTGCACGCTTTTCATTTTTTTCTCTTTCTACCAGCCTCTTTTCAGCTACCTTGTCCTTCACATTGCAGATAATAATTACTGAGCTTCCAAAATTATAAAGTCGAGGTGAAAATGCATCCGCTACAAGCACCGCTTCAAGTGGCGATCTTGGAGTGCCGTCAAGAATGACAGGCCCCACGCCTGTGTATTCCTCAATCAGAGCATTAAGCCAAAGGCGTGTGGCAAGAAGTGGAGACTGAATTCCTCCTTCCTCATTTATTTCTTCTACCCTTCTTTTGGTATAGGTATCCTTGCCATTTTTTATCCAATCGCGAAATAAATCGCCAGTGACAATCCGTGGCACGCTTTTACCAATAATTTTCTTGTGTTCAATAAAAGCTTTAAATCCTTTGGACTGCGTTTCTTTTCCAGAACCGGACTGACCGGTAAAAAGAAAAGCTCTCGGCAGTGCCAGATATTCCCTTATACTTTGGATATCTCCTTCCTTTAACTGTTCTACCAGTGTTTCCATAATTATTTGATTTTAATTTACCTTATGGAACATTCGCTTCTACAATAATATATTTATAGCAAATAGTCAAATTTAATTGTATTTTCCTAAAAAAAAGATAATATAACCATAATGAATATATTATCCATTGAATCATCATGTGATGAGTCGGCCATATCGATCCTCGAAGCTAAAGGGGGCGTCAAAAAAACATCATTTAAAATACTTGGAAATAATATCGCCTCGCAAGTAAAACTGCATGCCCAATATGGCGGTGTCTTCCCTATGATGGCCAAGCGCGAGCACGCAAAAAATTTAATACCTTTGCTTAAAAAAACATTAAAGGAAGCAAAAATTTTGTATCCAGTATCTGGTATCGAGTATCTAGTATCCAAAAAAGTTAAAATAATTCTAAATCGTGAGCCGGAATTACTGGAGCAATTTTTAGAATTTATACCAACAATACAGAAGCCGAACATTGACGCAATTGCCGTAACCTACGGTCCGGGACTTGAGCCGGCCCTTTGGGTAGGAATAAATTTTGCCAAGGCGCTAGCCATAGTTTGGGATATACCTGTTATACCAGTGAATCATATGGAAGGACACATTCTTTCTGCTCTTAAAAAAGGCGGTAATAAATTTTCAATATCTAATTTTCAATTTCCAATTTTATCTCTATTAATTTCAGGGGGGCATACAGAGCTCGTTCTTGTTAAGAAATGGATGAATTATAAAATTATTGGTGAAACAAGAGATGATGCTGTCGGCGAAGCCTTCGACAAAGTTGCGCGCATGCTTAATCTTCCATACCCGGGCGGGCCTCAGATTTCAAAATTAGCCGGTTCCTCGAGGTCAAAATCCGGGAAGACCCCCGGGGTTAAAGATACCCCAACCCCGGAGGTCGAAGAGGATTTTGACCTCTTCCCACCGGTCAAGCTTCCCCGTCCCATGATAAACAGTGGCGATTTTGATTTTTCATTTTCTGGTCTTAAAACTGCAGTATTATATTTATTAAGAGAATTGGGTAAACTTAATAACAATCAAAAAATTGCAATTGCAAAAGAATTTCAAGATGCTGCAACAGAAGTACTTACCTCTAAAACAATGAAGGCTGCAAAAAAATTTAAAGTGAGAACAATTTTAGTCGGTGGCGGCGTATCTGCAAATAAGCAAATCAGAACGACATTAATTAAGGCGGCCAAAAAAGAAAAAATCAATATCCATTTCCCCGAAAAAGGCTTATCTGTAGATAATTCAATAATGATAGGTATGGCCGGATATTTTCGATTCTTATCAAAAAGCAAAAAACCGAATATCAGAACTCTAAAAGCCTGTGGAAATCTGAAAATCGGCACTACCACGCTATAGCTCATAATAAACTGTTACCAAGGAGTTAATCTC
>CAZVEC010000100.1:0-2265 GCA_964626035.1 uncultured Candidatus Saccharibacteria bacterium | reverse complement strand
AAAAATCAGCCGTCACATCGGCCAAGCTTATCTGCGTAATCTCAAGCTTCCGCGCCTCAATAAGCTCCAAAAGCTTCTCCAGCGACCCGCTGAATTGTTCAAGTTTAAGTTCGTAGGTCATTTTTTCATCCTCCTAATTTTTGTTGGCTAATTTTAAAACGGGAAATGCTCATCTATAAATATCCTTTCTGTCGCCGACCCTCAATAAATAAATCGTATCGTCAGAAACAAGTTCAAAAATAACACGACAATCTCTGCCCAATCTAAAAGAATGATGTCCGGAAAGTTTGCCGGAAAGCGACTTGGTATGCAAAGTCGGGTGGAATGGACTTTCGGCCAAAATATCCAAACTTGATTTAAGTTTGGGTTTAAGTTGTTTATTTAATTTCTCCGCGAATTTAAGAAACTGGCTGCCAAAAACAAGTTTGTACATTATTTGTGGCCAATTTGGCGCAGAAAGGTCTTTGGATTATAAACGTATTTTGGTCTTTCTTTAGCCGCTTTTAATACCTGCCTGACAAATTCCTCCCTATACTCGCCCTCGGCGTCTTTTACGTTGCGCAAGATAGGAAAAACAAACTCTTCTATAAGCTCCTGTTTAATCTCTTTTTTAATTTTTTCATATGTCTTTGCGGTCATAATTTAACTATAACAAATATAAACACTTCTGCAAATCCATAAATTTACTCGTAGTGAGTTTATCGAACTATTCTCCTAATTTTTTTGTTGGTCGGTTAATTCCATACTTTATTTGAAGCAATACGCAAAAGTTGCGTGCCAAGCTCAGTAGTTTCAATTCTTGCTTCGGAATAAGCAATGCTTTGTCCATCGGTCAGTCTTGTTTCCACATCTTTAATTATAGGATTCTTTTTTAAAAGGTTATAAATATTATCATCATGAGCTCTTATCATCGCTGGTTTTAAAAGTAGCCCCAAAGCAAACATATTGTCGAGATACATGTTAAAATTCTCCAGATAATTAAGTTTTAATTTTTCAGTTAAGTAACTTAAGTTTTTGATTGCCACCGTGTATCCACCTTTTTTTTGATTTATATGAACATTGATTACGGGTAACACTCCCATAAAATGAGCGAGATATTTTTCACCATCTTCTTTCGAAATCAACAATTTATTCTCACTAGAATTTATAAATTCCAAAATTCTTAATTCGTCGGCACACAAGCGATTCAATATTTCAATAAAAGCAACGGACACTTTTTTTGCATGTTCAGTTGTTGATGCTGTTGCCAATATTTGGGCGTAGTAATCAGAAACCACCTCATCATCTGTGTATCTTAACCTCTCTAGAATAGGAACAAGTATTCTTGTATCAGGAGAAGTTATTTCATGTTCTTTTAGTCCTTCTAATCGATCTATGTATTTGTGTAAATTCTTTTCAAATATTTGCGCAATACGTCCAATAGGAGTAGTGAAAAGAGACGTGCATTGCGCCAATGTTTTTCCAACCACTCGAATAGAAGGCTGTGCCGCGTCTTGATACACCGCTGTGGCATTTGCTTTTACAATCTCTTTGATTACATTTATTTCTCCTAACATAAATCTAATATTTCAATTTCGTTAAATATTCCTCGACTTTTTATTTAGTTTCATCAATTTTATAGGTTTGATTTTGCTGTATATTTTCTTCCGCAGAAGAAGCTTAACTTCTGTTTCCAAATTTTTAAAAATTATTTCTGGCGGAATAATAATTAATTTGGGCTTCTTTTTCATATCATATACAACATAGACATAATAATGCGACAATCCCCTACCTAATTTTCTTAGTAGAGCATTGTGAAGAGTTAGAAATGGTTGGATTTTTGCTCTAGGACGTGATTTAACCTCAATATATCTGTTTCCAGATTTGATATCATATCCAATTCGTCTCTTGCTCACATCGATTGGTTTTCTACCTTGCAATTTCTCAAATTTTATAACATATTTTATTGAAAGTTCTTCTTGAGTCATAAATTTATTTTCCTAATTTCAAACCTCTCCGAGTTTTTTGTTGTGCATATCTTCATGGTTGGCATATTAAAAACGAACCGAAAACAATCAGAGATAGTAATGCAAGTACTCCCCACAAGACAATATCGAACTTCCAGTGATAATTTTGACTACTTATTTCGCTTATGGTTTTCTCAAGCGATTTTCCTTCTTTTATCGCCGAGACGATTTTGCTCTCTTTATTATAAAGAACCGTTGCTGCATCAATATAATTTTCCCTAATTCTATTTTTCTCATCGTTATTAGTTTGATTCTTCCA
>CAZVEC010000099.1:0-2305 GCA_964626035.1 uncultured Candidatus Saccharibacteria bacterium | reverse complement strand
TTCTCCTTAAGAGGGAGCAGCTCTACCAACTGAGCTATGGGTGGTTATATTATTATCTTAATATGCAATAAATTATAATAGCTCTTTATTTAAAAAAAATCCAGAACAATTTGATTTTTTAAAATTTTGGGGTATAGTGAGAGCGAATTCGTCATCATTCATTTAAAAACTAAATACTATGAAAATATTCAGATTTGTCGACAGTATTCTGGCTCATGCCATTTTCTGGATTTTGACCCTAGCAATACTCATTATTCCATTACTTATGGCGCATCCGCTTATGGATGCCACAATAAGCGATATTTTTTCTTTCAATGGAAAATACAGCGAATCAATTTTCGCTATTTCTTTTTTAATCTTCTTTTTAGCTTTATTCATCTTTGCAAGCTTCGAACCCAGTTGGGAAAGCGGATTTCAAAAAATTAAAATGGAAGAAGGCGGAGTAATAATGCTCTTTGGCACTACCCCACTCATCACAATCCTTTCTCCTTTACCTATTCCCGTCTGGCCAATCTTTTTTTCCTTCCAAAAGCTTAATTTTGAAATTACGGATACTGTTGAAAAATTCGAGTCTGAAACTGCTTCGATTATATCCGCAGAAAATAAAACTGATGCGGAGAAATACAAGGGTGATGTTTTCAGTCATCAAGGCAGATATCCTGTGAGTCTTTGGACCAGAAAAAGACTTGTACGAGAAAAAGAAAGTATTATTTGTATGCTTATGAATACTGGAAATCACCAAAAAGCTGAAATACAATATCGTTCATTCATGCAGATTGCCTTGTTCAAGGAAACATCTAAAAGGATCCCTCAACAGATTATTAATGAACATGTAGCTATCAGTGAATCAATCGAAAATGAGGTTAAAAAGCTCTCCGGTGAAACTAGTAGAGATCTTAAATCATATATTGGATTTGAGACAATAAATATTGGAGTTTTAAATCCAATAATCACCGAGGAAATTAACCCTGAGCTACTGAAGCTGGCTTTTGATGAAATAAGCAAAACGAAAGAACTGATCGAAGCTGATAAAGAAAAATTGGCTATGATTCTGCGAGCCGAAGGAAAAGGCCGCGAGGTTGAGATTATTGAAAAAGCTCTCTACAATGCCGAAATCTACGGCACTACGGAACTTGCGAAAATTCTCGGCATCCCGGGTACATTAATCTCCAAAGCCATAAAAGCTGCGCCCCATGTGATGGCTGCGCTGCCGAAAGACGCCAAGCTTATCTTTATGCCGGGCGGAAACAATGAACTCATGAAGGAAATCATGAAGGTGCTCACGGCCATAAGCGAGGTTAAGAGTTAAAAGCGAATATTCGCGAATATCAAGCGAATTAATACAAATAAATACAAAAACCCGACTGTAAATTTACAGTCGGGTTTTATTTATAATATTCACTGCACTGTTGAAGCCTGGCTTCAACAGTGATAGAATAAAGCTATGCGAAAGGAATCATATGGAATAGGAAATATTGTACATGTATATAACCGTGGAAACCGCAAGCAAGAAATTGTTCGAGACAATCTTGATCGTTTTCGTTTCCTTCAAGCATTGTTTTATTTCAATGATGAATATTCATGTCCTAATCCCTTTCGAACTCTCGAAGATCTGTTGAAGCCTGGCTTCAACAAGACTATTGTTTGGCCGAAAGAGTGGCCTAAACGCAGACCTTTGGTAAAAGTTTTAGCTTATATATTAAAAGATAATCATTTTCACTTAATTCTTGAAGAAATCAAGGAAAATGGCATTGCTAGGTTTATGCATAAATTTGGGACCGGCGTTACGAATCGTTTTAACACAAGATACCAAGAAGTAGGGCGCCTTTTTCAAGGCCCATATAAATTGAAGGTTGTAGATAATAATAATTATCTAACTTATTTAAGTATTTATCTTCATATTAAAAATGCTTTCGAAATTTATCCGGGTGGAATGAATAAAGCTCTTAAAAACTTTGATAAAGCTTATGAATTTGCTGAAAAATATCCTTACAGTAGCTTTGCGGATTATATTGTAAAAAATAAGTGGAAAATTATTGGCCAAGACAACTTAATTAGTAAATTAATGGAAAATAAGAAAGACTTTAAAAAATTAGCTAAAAATTGTCTATTTAATCTTGAATTTAATGAAAAAAATATGAATTTCTCATCCTGTTGAAGCCTGGCTTCAACAGGTAATTTAATTACAAAAAACCGGACACATTGTGTCCGGTTTTTTTCTTTTTCAATGGAAGTTTCTCCTCGAGGTCAAAATTCTCCTCGACCCCCGGGGTTAAAGATGCCCCAACCCCGGGGGTCCTCCCGA
>CAZVEC010000098.1:0-2382 GCA_964626035.1 uncultured Candidatus Saccharibacteria bacterium | reverse complement strand
GGAAACCCCGTACGACTCTGTACTCAGAGGAGTGCGGGGAGGAGGTCATTGTTTTTTATTGTATTCATCTAAAATTTGACAAAGAATTTGTTTATGGTACATTTTTGATGACTTTCTTTGAAATAAAATGGTTTTAAATGTTCAATTAAACCATTAAAAACTTAAGCAAAATGAAAAATAAAAAAATAACCAGCATTATCTTTTTTGTAGTTTTTATAATAATTACCACAACTACATTTACATTTTCTCAAAAAAATAATGATTCTCTTTTAGAAAATTCTACTATGGGAAAAATAATTTACAAGAGTAGGGTTACTAAATACATTGAAACAAGTAAAGCTAGCAAATATCACGGGGGTTGGTTTGAATCTTTTAAATATTCAAATCAATCTATTAATGAACATATTGATAAATGCAAAGACAAGGCTCATATTCGTGATCCTTGGTATAGGCAACACTTTAATGATGGACCAACGCAAAAATCTGTCCGCCTCGTTAATTTATACGATGGTCGAGTTGCTGCGATACAGCATTATCAGGGTTTACCAATATTCTTTGTCGATGTATATCTACCAAAAGATATTCAGCAAAGAAAATCGAATGAAATGGAGGCATGGGTTGACTCAAGTGGAAAAATTTTATTCGTAACAAAATGGTATGGGATTGATAATGCAAATTTTTATGATGAAGGTTGGATTATTGATTTGCTACCGGATCGCAAGCGTGCAAATAAATATCTTAGTATATTCAAAAATGCTATGGGTATGGCGTCTGAAGATACTTATAACGATCCGATCTATAAAAGTTCTGATATTATAGTTAAAAGGTATCAGAATATTATGGATACAATCATTCTTAAGCTTGAATAATCAAGTGAATACTGTTTGTAAATTGAGCTCTGTGGAAAAATCAAAACCACAGAGCTTTTTTATTTAACACTATCATACTCAATAGTATGATAGTGAAGATATTTAATTAACTTTTTAAAATCTTTGGTCCTTCTGAGGTGTCTTTGACAGAAAAGCCGAGAGTGGCGATTTGGTCGCGGAGATCGTCGGATTTTTTGAAGTCTTTATTTTTGCGTACTTCTTCGCGCTCACGGACGAGTTTCAATACAGCTTCTGGAATTTCTACTTTTTTTAATTTATCTAAACCAAGACCGAGCACCTTATCGAAATCAAGTAGGGAAGCAACCTTGTTCTCGTCGGGTATATTTTGATCCTTTATTATCTCCCATGCTATCCCTAGTGCCTCTGGCGTACCAAGGTCATCATCCATCGCCTCCTTAAATCTACTTTGATATTTAGCATCAATAGAACCCTTCGGAAGATTCTTCCCAATAAGTTCGAGATACTGACCATATAGATTATTTAGACCATTCTCTGCGGCTTGTAATGACTCCCACGTGAAGTTAAGTGACTTTCTGTAGTGGGTTTGAAGGCTTAGATATTTATATGCTATCGGTGAAATATTTTTAGCCTCGAAATCCTTGAGGGTAAAGA
Source organism: uncultured Candidatus Saccharibacteria bacterium (assembly GCA_964626035.1). Taxonomy (GTDB): domain Bacteria; phylum Patescibacteriota; class Minisyncoccia; order Phycocordibacterales; family CAZVEC01; genus 2-01-FULL-42-20. Next base: position 880 of record CAZVEC010000098.1, on the reverse strand, counting down.
AATTATGTAGTGATTTAGACATTTTTTTACCATCTACAAGAAGCCATTCATTATGCATCCAGTATTTCACGAAGGGGTGTCCGGTCGAGCCCTCAGATTGCGCAATTTCATTCTCATGATGAGGGAAGACAAGATCAACTCCGCCTGTGTGGATATCAAAAGTTTCGCCCAGATATTTCATACTCATGGCCGAACATTCAATATGCCAACCGGGCCTGCCTTTTCCAAATGGTGCTTGCCAGAATACATCGCCATCTTTTTCATCATAAGCTTTCCATAGCGCGAAATCCTGAGCATTTTCTTTTTCATATTCATCTTTGATTATTCTTCCAGATGCGCCTTCGAGAAGTTTTTCTTTATCAAGGTGTGCCAATTTTCCATATTCATTAAATTTAGTAATGTTAAAATAAATACTGCTATCAGTGCCTTTGTATGCGATACCTTTGTCCAAGAGATTTTCGATTATTTTAATCATCTCAGTAATATGGTCTGTGGCTTTCGGGTAAACATCAGCCGGTTCAATATTAAGACTTTCTAAATCCTTAAAAAATTCTTTGGAATAAAATTCCGTGAATTCTTTCAGGCTTTTACCGGCCTTCTGCGAGTCTCGGATAGTTTTATCATCCACATCTGTCAGATTCATGACATGTTTTATTTCATATCCGGAATATTTCAAATAGCGCTTCAAAGAATCGCTGAAAAGATATGCACGATAATTGCCGATATGCGGATAATTGTAAACTGTAGGTCCGCAAGTATATAGGCCCACATGCGGAGGGTTTATGGGTTTGAATTCTTCTTTATTTCGAGTCAGTGTATTGTAGAGTCGGAGCATAAGTAAATCAAATAAATCAAGTAAATCAAGTAAATTAAGTAAATA
>CAZVEC010000097.1:0-2421 GCA_964626035.1 uncultured Candidatus Saccharibacteria bacterium | reverse complement strand
CAAAAACTAACTCAAGGACCGTTAGAGGAAATGTTAGAAAGACAATGGGATCAGGAAGAAGAGCAGCAGAGAAGACATAAAAAAACACAGAAAACATGAAAACACAGAAAACACAATGAACTAATTTGCTTTTTGTGCTCATGTGCTTTCTGTGCTTTTGTGAATTAAAATCATGGGAAAAAAAAGAATTACAACTAAAGAAGGTGAGCAGGCTGGAAGCAATGAAGTCCAGGCTCAATCAAAATCTTCAAAAAAGAGGTCTGTTTCCGGTACTCTGTATGTTCAAGCTTCTTTTAATAACACAATTTTGACCCTTGCCGATAAAAGCGGCAATGTAGTGGCAGCATCATCATCCGGATCTATGGGTTTTAAGGGGACTAAGAAAGGTACACCTTTTGCAGCATCCAAGGTTGGTGATTTAATTGGAGAAAAAGGTCAAGCCATGGGTATGAAAGAAGTTGATGTGGTTGTGAGAGGCGTTGGTCCAGGCCGCGAAGGAGCCATCAGGTCGTTTATGGGCAAAGGTATTGAAATAACATCAATAAAAGATTCAACCCCGATTCCATTTAACGGGCCTAAGGCAAAGAAGCCAAGAAGAGTATAAAAAAAGTAAATCAAGTAAAAAACATGAATTTAATTCATAACTTGATTCACTTGTTAAAATAATGATATCAAAGCCAAAATATAAAATAGCCAGACGTTTAGGGCCTATCTATGAAAAAACACAGTCCCAGAAATTTATGCTGTCTGAGGCTCGAAAAGCAAAGGCAAAAAGAGGAGAAAAGAGAGGAAAGCCTCTTACGGATTACGGCTTGCAGCTGATAGAAAAACAAAAAATTCGCTATGCATACGGCATCACTGAAAGGCAATTTTATAATTACGTAAATAATGCCATGAAATCAAAAGGTGTTGCTCCGGCATTAAAGCTTTTTGAGGAATTAGAAACCCGCCTTGATAACACGCTTTACCGTTTAGGAGTAGCAGCTACAAGAAGGGCAGCCAGACAAATGGTTTCGCATGGACACATAATGGTTGGGGTAAAAAAAATGAAAGTGCCTTCATATCAGGTAAAAATGGGCGATAAGATTAAAATAAGAGAAGGCAGCAAGAGCAAGGGAATATTTACTGAATTGTCAAAAAAATTAAAGAATTATATTACCCCTTCATGGCTAAAATTTGATTCAAATACAATGGAAGCTGAGATCAAGGGAATGCCTAAAGAACTGGATCCAATGTTTGAATTTAATACAGTTCTTGAATTTTATAGTCGTTAAGATAAATAAGTATTTATAGAGTAAAAGATAATATTATTAAATTATTATATTTTACTCTCAATGATAAATTAATAAATTATTAAGTAATCAGATTTTTACAGCCGCGATATAGATTGTGTTATAGGGATGTAAATTTCAAAATTGCAATAAAAGTTTATGTCAGATTTAAATATAATTTTACCGTCTAAACCAAGAATAATAAGTGAAGATGATTTTAAAGGAATCTATGAAATAGACGGTCTTTATCCTGGCTATGGACATACCTTAGGAAATTCTTTGCGCAGAATTATTTTATCTTCATTGCCGGGTTCAGCCATCACTTCTCTTAAGATTGACGGCGTAGCGCATGAATTTTCCGCAATGGACGGAGTAAAAGAAGATGTAATAACTATTATTTTAAATTTAAAAAAAGTCAGATTTAAAGTACTTACAGACGAGCCTCAAAAGGTCACATTATCTGTAAAGGGACCAAAGATTGTAAAGGCATCAGATATTAAAGTTGGTGGACAAGTCGAAATTTTAAATGGAGACATGCAAATTTGTGAAGTTACTGGTAAAAATACCGCTTTAGATGTTGAACTTACAGTCGAGCGAGGGCTTGGTTTTATCACAAAAGATGTTTTACATAAAAATAAAGTGGAGATCGGTACTATTGCTGTAGATGCAATATTTACACCAATCAGAAGAGTGAGCTATGAAGTTGAAAATATGCGCGTAGGTGAAAAGACTAACCACAACAGACTACGAGTCTTTATTGAGACCGACGGCAGTATTGCCCCACGTGAAGCACTTGTTAATTCGATTGAAATCATGATTAATCAACTTAAAGCAATAGTTGGATTTAAGGAAAAAGAAGAAGTTAAAGAGATTGTTTCTGAATCAGACAGCGAAGAAAAGACAGTTTCAAAAGATGATAAAAAGGAAGATTTCACTGATATTTTAAAAAACAGAATTGACACTCTTGATTTGTCCACTAGAACATTAAATGCGTTGACTACCGCAAATATTCGCACAATTGGAGGAGTTGCCAGAAAAAAGAAAGAAGATTTGCTTAAGCTTGAAGGTATAGGCGAAAAGGGAATAAATGAAACATGAAACAAGAAACATGAAACAAAAGTAGATGAACTTAAGAAAAGATATCAAAAAG
>CAZVEC010000096.1:0-2481 GCA_964626035.1 uncultured Candidatus Saccharibacteria bacterium | reverse complement strand
AAAGCTCCGGCGAGGCAAGAGAAAAAATTCCAGTAAAACCTGAGGGTGTGCAGGAAATAGAAATAGATTTGAGTAAATTTAAGGGTGGGCTAGAACTTATGGATTTTAGAATTATTGACGGCTTAGTATCTGTCATAACTAAAATAAATGGTGAATATTTCCTTAATCAAGAAGGCTGTGTTAAAACATATTTAGGATCAGATGATGCCTATTTAAGGTTTGAAGACATAAAGAAAATAAATGGCAAAACATATTTTGGAGCTAGAAAAAGACCCAATGGTAATTTGGTTATTTTGAGAGAATTTGAGGGCGAAATCATGAGAGGCGGTAATAGCGGGTTTCCATTCGCTTATGGGGAGCGTATAGGATTCGTTCATCGCGTCACAGATAATTCAAATGCCCTGATTATGTTTGAGGATGGCAAAGGATATTTTGATACGGGATATAAAAATGTTTCAAATCCCGTAGCGATCGGGGACGAAATTTGGTTTTATGTTGAGGATAATGTGAATGGTCTTGATTTTATTGCAAATCTAAAAGGTGAAAAAATAGTCGATGTGGAGGGTGACTTTGCAAATATTGGTGGGAAATTTGCCTATCGCTCAAAGGAAAATAATAAATTTTTTATTAAAACTGAAGATGGGCGTCAACTTGGAAAAGAATATATTGATGTTATTGAACCTTTTGATCTAGGCGGTAAGGTTGCTTTCAGGGCGACAAAAGATCCAGCTATGAATAAGTGGCTGATTGCGACAGAGGACGGCAGAGAATACGGCAAGGAATTTGATTTTATACTCGATGTCAAATATGAAAATGGCAATTTGATAATTTTCGGCTCTAAAGGCCCGGTTAGCGCCAAGGGCTCAAAATGGATCAAGGAAATTATTCCGATTGAGAGAGTGAGGGTGAAACAGGAGGAAAAGAAAAAAGAAATAAGGCTTCCATTTGAAGTAATTAATCCTGAAAATTATATTAGATTGGAAACTAAAATGATAGGTACTGTACAAATTAGCGAATGGATATCCAAAAAAAATAAAAAATTATTTCTCGCGGATTCGAATGGTATTGTGTGTGCGAGGGATTTTAATAAAATTGATGACTGGTTTGATGCTGGTGGTGGAAAGATTCAAATTAATGGAAGCAAGGATAATGATAAATGGGCAATTGAAATTGTCGATTTAAAAGGTAATGTCGCTGTGTCAGAAAAAGAAAAATTTGATATGGAAAAACTCCAACAAAAAATGGACGCTTTTATGCAAGAAACTTTCACTATCTGGTATGGCGAAGAAGCCGCCAAGAAAGTCAAGCTTTCTATGAGCACTACCCCTTTAGGTCAAATAGACTATGAAAAGATGAGTAAAGATGTCGATCCCGCTAAATTCGGGGAATACACTATGAATCCGGACAGAGCCAGCACAGGCTATATTGAAAAGAATGAAATACCGAAAATAGCCAAAGATTTAAATAAAATAAATGAAGAATTACAACAAAAATTTGCAGGTCGTCCTCGCTCGGAAGTGATGAAATATGTTGTTGACACTTATGGCGATAAATACCGCTTGCCTGATCTGGAGGACGAGGAATATATTCTTTCTCTGTCAGAAGACAAAATTCCAGAGCAATTAAAAGACGGCAATTGGTATTACTTTATGGGTTCCACTTTTCGCCGTCAGGGCGGCAAGGTGAGTGTCCCGATCGTGGACTGGGATGGCGGCGAGTTGGACCAGAGAGCGCGAGTTGGCTTGAGAGCGATTGGGACTCCAACGATCGTGTCCTCCTCCTCGAGACTGAAAATTTGAATATTGACCATTTGAATTCTGATGAATTATTGACTCTTGATTTATTGAATCTTGTGCATAAGCCGGAGTTGGAAAAAATCCAGGCGTATTTTAGCGAGCTTCAAAAAGGTGAAAAGCCTAAAACTATGCAGCAGAAATTGACCGAAGCGATGGAGAAGTCTTTTAAATTTGCCAGAAATTTGCCATCTCTCATAAAAAAAGTGCCGGAAATATTTTTGAAAACTATGTCTGCCAAGCGCGATCGGGCGACCGAGCATCTTGCCAAAAAAGTTCTTTTTAAGATTGTGCCGGAGATCTATGAGCGCGAGGTCAGTTCGGCTGGCGGGCTTTCGCTTTGGGGAGGGAGGGGCGGTATGCCGCGTCCGCGTACGGAAAATTATTTGGAAAATAGCAGCAGTAGCGCTCTCGAAGGCGGCGATCCGCGCGAGGAGGAAAAGGGTACAGCCAAAGAAATTCTGAGACTGCGCGAGAGGATAGGAGAAATACTCGCGCAGAGCATTTATGGGAAATATGAAAATGAAAGATGGAACAAGGTGATTTTCCCGATTGATATAGCAGTATCCGAGCCGGCCAAGGAGATTACAATAACCCTGCCAAGTGTTGAGAATGTCCACAATATCAACCTGCCAAGGACGCTTAATTCAAGGATCATCAAAGAGCGAGTGAAAGGCATATTGGAAAA
>CAZVEC010000095.1:0-2509 GCA_964626035.1 uncultured Candidatus Saccharibacteria bacterium | reverse complement strand
ATCTTATTTTAATTTCTTCACTTGCGATGTTCCTGGTCTCAGGAGCTAATTGGAAGAAGGTATTAGGTTTAGGGATTCTTGCTATTGTTATTCTGAGCGTACTGGTGGCCATTAAACCATATTTGCTGGGCAGGGTTCTTACTTTTATGGATCCTAGCCGCGATCCGACGGGATCTTCTTATCAGCTTCAGCAGTCACTTATCGCGCTTGGTTCGGGTGGGATAATTGGTCGCGGGTGGGGGCAGAGTGTGCAAAAATTCAATTATTTGCCGGAACCGCATGGTGATTCTATTTTTGCGGTCTGGGGCGAAGAATTTGGTTTTGCCGGCTCTATTTTGCTTATATTGTTGTTTGTAGCTCTTGGTTTTCGAGGTCTTCGGATTGCGCATTATGCGCCTGATTTATTCAGTAGACTTTTAGTTACAGGAATTGTTATACTGATTGTGGCTCAAGCCTTCTTAAATATTGCGTCGATTACAGGAGTATTTCCGCTTACGGGCGTGCCTCTGCCTTTTGTGAGTCATGGGGGCACATCACTTGCGATATTGCTTGGGGCATTGGGAATTGTGCTTAATGTATCGAAATACCAAAAAAATCAGTAAATAAAGTATTGTGTATAATGTATTATGTATTTTGTATTGATACGAAATACTATATACAAGATACTAGATACTATTTTATGAAAATACTATTCACAGGCGGAGGGACAGGCGGACATTTTTATCCGCTTATCGCAGTCGCCGAAAAAATCAATAAAATAGCTGAACAAGAAAAAATCATAGAAAATGATCTGTTTTTTATTTCCAACGATCCTTATGATAAGGTCGCATTGCATGAGCAGGGGATTACTTTTATAGAAGTGCCGGCAGGCAAAATGCGCCTATATTTTTCGTTTAAAAATTTCATTGATATATTTAAAATAATTTTTGGTTTTTTTATTGCTTTGTTTAAAATATTTTCAATATACCCGGATGTTGTTTTTGCAAAAGGGGGCTTCGGTAGCCTACCCACTCTTCTTGCAGCTAGGCTTTTGAGAATTCCTGTAGTTATTCATGAATCTGATTCCTCACCCGGCCGAGTAAATAAATGGGCAGGAAAATTTGCCAAGCGGATTGCTGTCTCATTTGAGGAGGCAGGCACATATTTTCCAAAAGAAAAAGTGGCATGGACTGGCCAGCCGATACGAAGCGCGCTCATGCATACGGCTCATGAAGGTGCATTTGAATATTTGAAATTGGAACAAGGCGTGCCTGTCATTTTGGTCTTAGGAGGATCTCAAGGGGCGCAGATCATTAACGAGGCTCTTTTTGAATGCTTAGCCTTGCTTGTGCCTAAATATCAGATATTGCATCAAGTTGGCAAGGATAATTTGGAAGATATAAATATTAGAAAAGGGGTAATTCTGCCGAATAATCCGAATGAAAATAGATACAAACCTTTCGGTTTTTTGAATCCGCTTGCAATGCGGATGGCGGCAGGATCAGCAAGCATTATTATTTCTCGCGCCGGCTCTACGATTTTTGAGATAGCGTCATGGGGGATTCCTTCTATTATTATTCCTATTTCCAATTCACATGACGACCACCAGAGAAAAAATGCCTATAATTATGCCAGAGCTGGGGCTTGTGTTGTTATTGAAGAATCTAATTTAACGCCACATCTATTACAATCCGAAATCAACCGCCTTTTAGGCAGTCAAAATAAATTAAAGGAAATGTCTGAAAATGCCATAAAGTTTTCACGTCCTGATGCTGCTGAAAAAATCGCTAGAGAAATTGTAAACATTGCTCAAGAGCATGAAGTGTAAATAGCACTCCGCCAAACGTTCTCATCACAACGTGGAAAAAATTAGGTAAAAGGCATAATTTTCTTAACGCCAAAATTCAAAACTCCTCACTATGTTCGTCAAACAGTTGAATTTTTTCTAAAAATTAAGACTTTTACCTTCCATATTTTTTCCAATGTTGTTCGAGAACGTTTGGCTCCGCTTGGTTGTCAGGAACCGGGTCGCCCCTTCGCATCCCGTCTACAGGTGCCGACACATACTATGCCGGCTGGCGCCCCGGTTCCTTCTAAAATAAAAAAAACTTCTCGATTGTGTCGAGAAGTTTTTGTGTATTGTTCCGTTTTTGTGATCACGGAGTTCTTCTGCTGCCTCTGTTTTGATGAGGGTTTTGTGGCTGCCCTGCAGGATTTTGCTGCCCTTGGTTTTGTCCACCGCGGTTTTGGTTTTGATTCCTGTTCTGATTTTGCTGCTGTTGTTGCTTAGGTTTGGCATTAAAATCAGAAATGAGAGCTTTTTTTAGAATTTCCTTCAGAAATTCATTTATTGTTTTCTCAGGAATTCCTGTTTCTTCTTTTAATGTTTTAATCTTTTCTTTGAGCTCTTTGTGGCTCAATTTGTTTGTTCCTGATTGTGTTTGTTCAAGTTCCGCTTTAAGCGGGCGTAGAATCTTCAGATCAGTGAATTTGTAGACCATAATTTATATAGTTTATTTTAATGAAATTT
>CAZVEC010000094.1:0-2542 GCA_964626035.1 uncultured Candidatus Saccharibacteria bacterium | reverse complement strand
GTAATCATGACCATCGACAGCCGTTTTGTTATTACAAACAACTTGATGACTAAAGCTAAAAATTAAACACCATATTTTATTTATGAAAATCTGGATGAAAGAATTTAAAACAGTATTTATACATATTATCTATTATAGAGCTGGCAAAAGAAATGTAGAGCTGGAAAGATTGAAGTATCCATTTTCCACTCATCTAACTTCTCTGATGGCTATAGCTCTTATTTCCGTGATCACACTTACCGCGATAACCATCCTGACAGCAGCGATGGTCAATAATTTTATCTTAGGACCCGGAGATGATTTCCAGGCTTCAGTCAAGAATAATATTTTAATGGAAGGTCCATCCCCGATTACCAGACAAGTAGATGAAGGATCGCGGTGTTTTGGAGAAGATAGTTGGCAATTATGGTTTGGAGAAATGAGTAGAGATGTCAGAGACGACACGCACTACTTTTTGCCACAAGATGTCTATCATGGATTGTTCAAATATAGTGATAAAGTGGCGGCGGCATCAACTTGCACTTTTAGATTTGTGCCACGTGGCAAAAGAGCGATAAATTACGTCATATCGTTCGATGATTTCTATCAGGTTGTGGTTGGAGATAATGATCGTTGGACAGTTTCTGTACGAGCAAGCGAAGCAGTCGATGAGGCGTTAAAGCCAGTAGAAGAATCAAAAACAGGCAAGACAAGGCCTAGATTGACCTACTCAATTAAACTCGGTTCGACAGTAACGGTTGTACTAGTACAGCGCGTGATTAGTGAAGAAAGATATGAAGTAAAAATATCAGTAACATACACACCAGATAATTCCAGCCAGACAAGAACAAAAACGGAAGAATTTTCTTGGGAGTTTAATTCGTCTCCAATCATCAACCTGAGGTCGCTTGACTTAAGCGTGGGATTGATTCGGGGTATAAATGATAGTTCTCATATAGGAATTAGTTTTATAAATCCGGAATTATGACTATGTTAGTTAGCAAAAAAAACAAATTGACCAACTTGTCTACCTGTCCGCCAAAGCTTTAGCGTCGGCGAATAAACTCTACGGTCTCCCTCCAAAGGCGGGCAGGCACTCCGGAGGAGATTAAGATTGTTAAGGCGTATGTTAGTCCGGCGGCTCTGACTTCCAACGGCTCGCATCAGCGAGCCGTTGTGTTTTTTCCTCAAGTGTTTTAGAATGATGGGTAATTAAATTTATGCGAAAAATAAAAAAACGTAAAAGTTTAAAAGGGGCTTTAATTAAAGGCATGTCAAGGAATTTGCCAAGTGAAATTTTGATTGACCCAGTATTTAAGAAAAAATTAGAGGCATTAATGAGAGGGTATGCTGGTATTTACGCCTTGTATAAAAGCGAAAAACTTTATTATGTTGGATTAACTGGGAATCTTCACGGGAGAATTAAATGGCATCTTAAAGATAGACACAGCGGCAAATGGAATCACTTCAAGATCTTTCGTATTCAAAAAGTTCAATATCTAAAAGACATAGAAACCTTAATTCATCACATTGCTGAAACTCGAGGTAATAGAGTAAAAGGGCAAGTACCTCGAAATTCAGATTTTAACCATGTTCTCCGTGAAGTTCTACGCGAATACGAAAAAAGGATCAAACCGATAAAAAGAGCTCTTAAATAACCCGCCGTGACTTAGAGAGGAGTTCGAAGATAAAATCCAAATTCAGAAAATAATTAGCAAACAATGTCATTTATTATAAAAGCAAGCTTTATTGATGTTTTTAAAATCGGGGATAATATAAATTTCAATTTAAAAATATTAAGAACTCTTTACGAACAATATGATAGATTGGAAGATAAAAAAGACTTATTAATAAAGCCAATTATCATTATAAATACATCCGTTGCTGAAGCTATTTTATACGATTTTATAGAAAATAGAATCAGAAGAGCAAATAAAACTGAAGTATTATTTTCGGAAATATTAGATGCTATTAGGGGTAAAAAGCTTGATAAATTTGAACATTATATTACCCAAGCGCAAAAATATGATTTCTTCGATGCAAAAGACACAAAATTCTATGAAGCCATGCATGGCTTGAGAAAGAAAAGAAATCGTATTCATATACAAAACAGTAAAAATGAAAAGCCTCGGAACGAAAGCGAATTATTTAATGAAAAATCAAAAGTATTATCCGAGAAAGTATTGGAGAAAATATTAGATACTATGATTATTAAATATTCTCGTAGAGAGGAATATCATAATTATGTAGAGGACTTTGAGTTACCGTGGGATAAACACTTCCAAGAATTACCGTTTTGACCAGTATTTTATCGAGTTTCATTTCATGATCAAAATCGATTAAAACATGGGGAAAAATTGTAAAAAATGTGGGCAGGGAGTGCTAGAAAAGGAGATTATGTCATTTGCCATCCATTCAGAAGGTGGTAATACATTAGAGCCGCAACTTTTCGAACATAAAAACTGTGGAGAGAAGTTATTGAAGAATCCTGGCCAACAAAAAACTCGAAGAAATGCTAAAATAGTTCGATAAACTCCCCTCGATAAAACTCGGGGCAAGCACT
>CAZVEC010000093.1:0-2579 GCA_964626035.1 uncultured Candidatus Saccharibacteria bacterium | reverse complement strand
TATTTATGAGCTATCCACTCCTTTGTTGGTAACCTTTTTAATGAGCTAGAACGTACCATTGACGAAAACATTAAATAGTGTAAATTTAAGGTGAAATAGTTCAAAAAAAATATGAATATGAAGACACCTAAATTAATTATTTTATGCGGGCCATCCGGCTCCGGCAAGTCGACAATCGTTAAATTTCTCCTGGAGAATATTTCTAACCTTGTCCTGTCTGTCTCCGCCACTACGCGACAAAAAAGAGAGGGCGAAATCCATGGTGAACATTACTTTTTTATAAATCAGGAAGAATTTCTGCTCAAGCAGAAAAACGGAAATTTTTTGGAATGCGAAGAGGTTTATCCGGGTAGATTTTACGGCACACTCAAAGAGCATGTAGATGAGCTTATCCGTGAAGGGAAAAATGTTATTTTTGATGTTGATGTGATAGGCGCCTTGAACATTAAAAATATTTACGGCAAACAAGCTGTATCCATTTTTATTAAACCGCCTTCTTTAAAAACCCTCAAAGATCGTTTGACAAGACGGAGCACAGAAACTCCAGAGAGCTTAAAAACAAGACTTGATAAAGCTGAAACAGAGCTTTCATATGCGAAGGCTTTTGATAAAAGTATTATCAACAAAGAACTGGACATTGCCTGTATGAAGGCACTTAACATGGTGCAGAAATTCATTGCAAAAAAAATTAAATGAAAAAATTAAATGCCGTACCTAAAATTAGGTACGGCATTTCTATTACTTAATATTTATTTGTTCAAAATCATTTATTAACATTTCCATGCAATAGCATTTTTTCGCGGAACTGATGACCAACTTTTCGAGCACAGAATTTGCGTTGTTTTCTAATTGGATATTAAATTTAATCCGTTCAAAAGCATCCCATTTTATTCTTTTCCATATTTCAAGATTATTTCTTAAATCAATAACTGCAAACTTAATAGACAAAATACTGTCAGCTGTTTCATTAAATTTCCTACGAAATACCGCATTCATTTCCCTTCTTTCTTGATAACAATTAGTTTTTGAGGACATTAATCTTGGTGTAAAAAGACGTGGCTCTGGAAAATATGGATCAATGGTTGATTGCGGTAAAAAAGACGCATTAGCAATACTGTCTCTTTTACCCTGCTCCAATTCTTTTAATATATTTTCCAGATATTTTTTGTCTTTTTTCTCATGCGGATTGACGCAAGCAGACAAGGATACGAGAAAAATAAATACTGAATGATTTATTATTTTTTTCATGCATATTTTTTTAATGAGCGTTTAAACTTAATTTTCAAATGAATCCTACACTAATTCCGACAATTGTCAATGGATAAAATACTACTAAAAATGGTATATTTTACATTATGTCTATCGATGAGCGATTATTAAAACCATATGATCCAGAATCAACAGAAAGCAGAATCTATAAGCTTTGGGAAGAGAGCGGTTTTTTTAGTCCGGAAAAATGTATTGAAAGTGGCGTAACAAAATCTGACGCAAAACCCTTTACTATAATCATGCCACCGCCCAATGTGACTGGTATTCTGCATATGGGTCATGCATCCATGCTCACAGTTGAGGATATTATGATTCGCTATCACAGGATGAAAGGCGATCGCACTCTCTGGCTACCCGGCACTGACCACGCCGCCATCGCCACACAGTCAAAAGTCGAAAAAGAAATTCAAAAAAAAGAAGGGAAAAATCGACATGATTTGGGAAGAGACGAATTAGTTCGAAGAATAGAAACTTTTGCCAAGGAAAGCCATGACACTATCGTGAAGCAAATTAAAATTATGGGTTCTTCTTGCGACTGGTCTCGTGAAGCTTTTACTCTTGATGAAAAAAGAAGCCTAGCGGTTCGCACAATGTTTAAACAAATGTATGACGATGGATTAATTTATCGTGGACACAGAGTGATCAATTGGGATCCTAAAGGTCAGACGACTGTATCTGATGATGAAATTGTTTATGAAGAACGGAAAGCGAAAATGTATACCTTTAAATATTCGAAAGACTTCCCTATTTCTATTTCGACCACTCGACCAGAAACAAAAGTTGGCGACACGGCTGTAGCTGTTCATCCTGATGATATTCGATATAAAGAATATGTAGGCAAAGAATATGACGCTGTATTTTGCGGTGTGCCGATTCATATTAAAATTATTGCCGATCCAAGCGTAGAGAAAGATTTTGGAACAGGCGCGCTCGGTGTCACACCGGCCCACAGCACCGCCGACTGGGAAATGGCGCAAAGACACAATCTTCCGCTTGTACAGGTTATTAATGAATACGCAAAAATGACCGTTACTGAACCATCTCTAAATGGTAAAAAAACAATAGAAGCACGAGAGATAATTGTCGAATGGCTTCGTAAAGAAGGCCTGCTCGAAAAAGAGGAAGAAATTTCTCAAAATATTTCGACCGCGGAGAGGACGGGCGGAATTATTGAGCCATTGCCTAAACTTCAATGGTTCGTCGCGGTAAATAAAGAAATTACGGGTCGCGGCAAAACTCTGAAGGATTTGATGCGAGAGCCGGTCGCTAGTAGCGAGATAAAAATTATTCCTGAATATTTCAACAAAACC
>CAZVEC010000092.1:0-2602 GCA_964626035.1 uncultured Candidatus Saccharibacteria bacterium | reverse complement strand
TCTTCATTCAGACGGATATGTTTCTGAAACCAAAAGAAATTAAGACCCCATTCCCGCAGAAATGCATGTATTGGGCGGCATCCTTCAGGCCCGGGGATGGATCATCCTCCTCCAGAAAAAAGAGGTAAAAAACAAAAAAGTAATTTAAAACGCTCCAAAATTTTGGAGCGTTTTTTTATATTCTGGATCCCCGCCTACGCGGGGATGACAATGTGAGTATTTAACAAATACAATTTATTTCTTTTTTCCTTTTTTATATTCTTCCCATAGTACAAGAAGTGGTGAAGCTAGGAAAATCGATGAGTAAGTTCCAAAGAACATTCCGGCGATCAGAGTAAGGGCAAAATATTTTGTGGAAACCGGTCCAAAGAAATACAAGGCAACTAAAGCCATAATGACTGTAAGCGAAGTGTTGATAGATCTGGTAAAAGTCTGCTTGATACTCTTGCCCACCACTTCTCCAAAATTCCCACCTTGATAGCCTTTCAAATTTTCGCGGATACGGTCGAACACCACAATAGTATCATTTACAGACAGACCCAAGATTGTCAAAAGTCCCACAACGAAAAGCGTATCCACTTCGGCTCCGCCATACTTGCCCATAAGAGCAAAAATACCGGTCGGAATAGTCACGTCATGGATAAGAGCCAACACCGCAATCACGCCATACTTCCATGAAGAAACAGGTTTAGAAACTCCTCGAAAAGCAAAAGCAATAAAAAGAATAATAGCTAAAATAACCAAAATCATAGAAATTAAAGATTTCTGGCGAAGCTCGCGTCCAACAGACGGTCCAATGGAAGTGAAGCTTTTTTCTTCAGCCTTAAATTTGCCATCGATGGAAAATGATTCAAAAAGATTTTTTCTTTCCAGCTCAGTCAAATCCTTTGTTTTTATGAGATAGCTAGTATCTCCCGTCGGCTGAATTAATACTCCGCCAATATTTAACGAATTAACTTTTTCCTGCAATACTGAAATTTCCGGGCGGCCTTCTTGGTAATCAATCTCTGTTAAGGCACCGCCTTTAAAATCTATGCTTAATTTTAAGCCAAAAATTGCTATAAAAACAACAGATAAAGCCACTAAAGCGACTGAAATACTGATAAATATTTTTTTATTGTTGATTATAAACATTGAACTAGCTTCTTGCTTCTAGCTTCTAGCTTCTAGCACTACGCTAAATACTAGGCACTAGGAGCTAATTGCTCATTTATTAAATCCACTGCTAAATAAAAACTTCATTACTCGGCTGGATCCGAAAATGATTGATCTCAGGAAAATTTTGTTGATTATGATTGCCGAGAACATGGACAATATCGTGCCCAATCCGAAGACCAAAGCAAAACCCTGAATCGATGAAGTTCCAAACCAGAAAAGGATTATGGCTGCGATGAGCGTGGTCAGATTGGCATCGCGGATTGAAAACCAAGCTCTCTTAAATCCGGCTTCTGTGGCATCCGCCACGGACCGTCCATTTTTTATTTCCTCCTTGATTCTTTCGAAGATAAGAACATTGGCATCCACTGCCACACCAAGTGAAATAATAAATCCCGCAATGCCGGCAGCTGTCAATGTAATCGGGATAAGCTTAAATAAAGACAGCATTAATATCGTATAAATTCCTAATGACAATACGGCAAATATGCCCGGCAAGCGATACCAAAGAATAAAAAATATTGCAAGAATAATAAAACTGATCAATCCGGCTTTGACGCCGTCATCAACAGCTTTTTCACCAAGTGAAGCACCAATGGTTTGAGTGGAAATAAGTTCAATTGGCACAGGCAATGCGCCAGAATTTAATCTGCCTACTAAAGTCTTGCCTTCCTTGGCGGTAAAATTGCCGCTGATCTGCGCTCGGCCACCGGTAATTTCTTCCCTAACTACGGGTGTAGAAATAGGCGCGCCATCCAAATAAATAGCTACCAACTTACCTACATTTTCTTTGGTTATTTTTGCGAACAAATCAGATCCTTCTTTATTAAATTGAAGAGATACTACCGGCTGCCTTGTTGTCTGATCAAATTCAAGAATAGCTTTTTCTAAAAATCTTCCCGTTAGTTCTGTCGGGACAAAATATGGATCATCAAAAATAAAATTTGCCGGTTTGCCTTCCGCTTGCAGCTTTTGCGCTTCTTCTAATTTTTTCAATAAATCTTCTTTTTCTTTACCATCCGGCCTCTCTGTCTTAAACTCTAGGAAAGGTGTCTGGCCGATCATAGCAACCGCTTGATCGATCTCTGTCACGCCCGGAAGATCTACAATGAGTCTTTGTTCGCTTCCAGTCCCTATACCCTGTTCTTGAATCTGAACTATCGGTTCTGCTACACCGAAGAGATTCACTCTTCTTTCAATTACATCACGAAGTGAACTCATGGCATCACGAACCTCTACGGCTCCGATTTTTGCCGTATCTGCTCTATAAACCAAGTGTGTTCCGCCTGAAAGATCGAGACCAAGCTTAAATGGAAAATTTGAAAAGAATTTAGGCGTAGGAATGCGCTCTAAAACTTTCACTTTAGAATCAGAAGAAAAAACAAAAAGTCCTAGCAATAAGCCGATTATTAGAACCAATATGGCGGTTGTTCTTGTCTTCCACATA
>CAZVEC010000091.1:0-2797 GCA_964626035.1 uncultured Candidatus Saccharibacteria bacterium | reverse complement strand
ATACCAGGAAACAAGCCGGAAACTCCAAGTCTCAGATAATAAATAGCATAATAAACAAGATTGAACAAAACCTAAAGCAAGATCAAATTAAATTTATTGAACCAACAATATTGTTAATTAATTTGTCCCAATTAGGCACCGCATCTTGCACTGATAATTCAATTAAACCATTTTTTTTAAGCACCCATATTCATAATAAGAAAGTAATTGCAAATGGTGAATTATGGCATACTGCATTTGGAACTGCTGGAAACACTATTTGGAAAGAGCCTATGGGATATAATGATGATATATTTGACAGAAAACAAGAAAAGGATGGAATATTAGTAAGTTATCCGTGGATACGTGGGCTAATATTCTACAGTCAAAAACATTCATCCAAACAGGATAATTTCTTAGGTTTGTATAGAAGCGATGATTTAGATGTATACCCCCTATTAGAAAATATTTGTAATTATATTAATGATGACAAGAATTCATTGGTATAGAATATTTTAAAAGGTATAACTTATTTTCCTAGCCAACATCATATAACACGGCGTGATGCGCTACGCCGGAGTACCGGCTTGGGCTTCGCCACATTTTCGCCTCCGTGGGTACACTACAGCGAAAACATCGCATACGCCAGGGATGTTATACGAAAGCGGTAAAAAAAGTATTTGAAAAATTTGTTTAAATGATATCACATATATTATCTTTTAATCATGATAGTTGTAATAGATACGAATGTAATTTATCAGGCACTTCGAAGTAAGAACGGCGCTTCACATTATATAATCAATCTAATTCGAGAAGGAAAAATCAATATTGCTTTATCAATTAATATTTTTAAAGAATATGAAGATGTTTTATTAAGGCCAAAATCTTTAATTGATTTAAAACTTGATGAATCAGACATCAATAAAGTATTAACTTTTTTAGCATATATAGGAAAGTCATTTAATACGCATTATTTATTTAGGCCAAATTTGAAAGATGAGAATGATAATATGTTTGTAGATTTGGCATTGGCTAGTAATTCTAAATATATAATATCTAACAATATATCTGATTTTACAATTGATAATGAATTAAAATTTGATAGTATCAAAATTATTACTCCCACTGATTTTATTAAACTTTGGAGGAAAAAACATGAAAAGTAAGCCAGGTACAATGATCGTTAGAATTCCGAAAGAATTAAAACACCGTATAGAAAAAGTAGCAGAACAACAGGGAGTATCAATTAATCAATTAGCTTTGTACATGTTCACAAAAGAAATTAATGATTTAGAAACTACAAATTATTTTGAAAAATATTGGAAAAATAAAAGTAAAAAAGAAATAATTAATGATTTTGATATGGTAATAGATAAAGTAAGTGATAGAGAAATACCGGATTGGGATCAATTATAATCCCTGCCGCCTTCGTATAACAGCGTGTAGCTGGTTCGCTCCGCTCAGGAAACAGTAGCAACAGGGTCGTTGAGCGGAGCCGAAACGACAGGAAAGGTAAAAAATGAACAATAAAGTAGAAATCTATAAAACGGTTGACGGACAGACAGAAGTTGAGGTCAATTTTGAAAAAGACCCTGTCTGGTTGAACCAATATCAATTGGCAGAACTTTTTGATACGGATAGAACCTCTATCACCAAACATCTTAAAAACATATTTGAAACAGGGGAACTGGATGAAATTTCAACCTGTGCAAAAATTGCACAAGTTCGTCAGGAGGGAAAACGGCAGGTAAAAAGAGATGTTTTTTATTACAATCTTGATGTCATTATTTCTGTCGGTTACCGTGTCAATTCACAAAAAGGAACGCAGTTCCGGATCTGGGCAACCAGGCGGTTAAAAGATTATCTTATTGAAGGCTATGCCGTTAATGAGAAGCGGCTGGCTCAGAAAAATCAGGAGATAAAGGTATTAAAAGACGGGATCAGCATCTTAACCCGTGCCGCTGCCGGACAGATTGAAAATACAGAAACCGGGAATGAATGGCTGGCGGTATTTTCACAAGGGCTGAAACTTCTCGATGATTATGACCATGAGACCCTTGATTCAAAGGGTAAAACGATAAAAGAGACAGTCTATCCGAGTTATGATGAATACATGGTCATGATTAATAAAATGTTTTCTGATTTTGAGTCATCTGTTTTTGCGAAACCAAAAGATGACAGTTTTAAGAGTTCAATCAATCAAATAAGGCAAAGCTTAGGGGGAGTCGATTGTTACCCCTCTATCGAAGAAAAAGCGGCTAATCTGCTTTATTTTGTGGTGAAAAATCACTCTTTTGTGGACGGAAACAAACGGATCGCCGCCGCCTGCTTCCTGCTTTTTCTAGAAAAAAACAATATGCTGCAAAATGGCAGCAACACTATTATTTCAAATGAAGCATTAGCTTCTCTCACGCTTTACATCGCGATGAGTAAACCGGAAGAAGCAGAAACTGTAAAAAATATGATTATCAGTGTCCTAAATAGAAGTGAAAACAGATGAGTCATGAAGCAAGCATTGTAGCAAAAGTCTGGAGTTTTGCCAGTGTTTTAAGAGATGATTGGCTATGGTGATTCTCTGGAACAGGTGACATAGTGCCAGCACCGATTAGAAATTTCCGCTTTTTCCAAAAACAGGTATTTTTTAACAAATCAAATAAATTTTTGTTTATATACTGAAATGGTTTTAAATTGCAAAAAAAAGACCCCTTTCTGTCATTCCCGCGAAGGCGGGAATCTATTGAAAATAAGTATTTTAAGTTACAGATTTCGGTCTTTTGCAAGCAAAAACCGGAATGACAGGTTTGTATTTTATATTCAG
>CAZVEC010000090.1:0-2873 GCA_964626035.1 uncultured Candidatus Saccharibacteria bacterium | reverse complement strand
AAAAAATATTTTATAAAAATGCTTCTAATCGTCGTTCTAGGCATCTGGACAAAAGTTTCGATGATTTCTATTCTTCCCGTCCTTTTCCTAATTCTTTTTCTAAGTTTCAAGGAAAAAAAACAGTTCATTATTAAGGCTATTATCCTAGTAGTTATTTTTATCTCATCCTATTTACCCGTATATTTAAGAGCCTCAAGCACAAACTCGCCATCGAATATCACTCGCGTTGTATCTCAGATTCAGGCAAACAGACCGATCGACTTCTATTTCCGTCTCGACTGGATACCAAAGCTGGATATGTACAATACTCAATATTATTCTCTTCTCGGAGGAGCCTTCAACTCATTTTTCACCGACGGGCACAACGTCGCCACCCCATTTGTTCCGTTCCATAAAAAATCCTTTATCCTTTGGTCAATCGGATTCTTCCTTTTGCCGGTAAGTATTTACGGACTAATTAAGTTATTCAAGTCAAATAAAAAAATTTTCATCGTTATGCTTGCTACGGGAATTTCTATGTTTGCTCTCTATATCTTTTATAACATCGCGAGCCCTCATTATTCCGCCGCTCGCCTCACTTACGAGATGGCAATCATCCTGCCATACTGTTTTGGCCTGGCATCAGCTTCCCAAGATAAGAAATTTAAATTCATACTCCCCTTTATATTATTAGTTCAATTCATCACCTTGGTTTCTTTCTTCTGGATTGAGCCTTGGTGGTTCGTTACCTCACCCAAGCAATTATGAGGATATTGATTCTTAACTGGCGATCTTTAAACGATCCTCTGGCGGGAGGGGCTGAAAGAGCTACCTTTGAACATGCCAAAAGATGGGTAAAGAATCACAAAGCAAATATTACCTGGTTGTCACCAAGATACGACAAAAAGGATAATGAAATCATTGAAGGAATACACTTCAAACATATCGGCCTTCCTCTTACCAGAAAAATATCACAACTGATCTTCAGGTTCCCCCTGTTTTATTTCCTCGTATTCTGGACTTATGTAACACAATTTAAAGGCAAGATAGATGTTGTCGTTGATGAGGTTCATGGTATTCCATTTCTTACTCCTCTATACGTAAGGGAAAAAATCATTGTCTATATCCACGAAGTTGCAGGTGAAATTTGGGACTTAATGTATCCGTTTCCAATAAACAAAATTGGCCACTTCATTGAAAAGCTTTTATATCTTCCCTACAAAAAAATAAAATTTGTTGCCTCGCCTTCAGCCACCAGAGATCTATTAAACCTAGGCTTCAATAAAAATCAAATTACCACACTTACTTACGGAATTACCGCACCTGTAGTTAAAGCAGTGCCCCAAAAGGCAAAAGACTTAACGATAATTTTCCTTAACCGGTTGGTAAAAATGAAAGGGCCTGAAAGAGCCATCGACATATTTGCCAAAGTACATAAAGTTGATAAAACAGCTAAACTTATTTTTATTGGCGATGGTGAGCCGGACTTTAAAGACAAACTGAGAGAAAAAATAAAGAATTCAGGTCTTTCAAAATCAGTTTCTTTCGTTGGATTTGTTTCAGAACCAGAAAAATTTAAAATCCTCTCAAAAGCTCATGTGCTTTTAAATACTAGTTTTAAGGAAGGATGGGGATTGGTGAACATCGAAGCCAACAGAATGGGTACTCCTGTTATTGCCTATAAAGTTAAAGGAAATGAAGACTCAGTTCAAACCGGCGTGTCTGGCTTTGTATTTAATGTTGGTGAAGAAGATAAAATGGCTCAAAAAATAGTAGAAATCAAAAAAGACGAACAAATTCGAAAATCAGCAATAAAGTATTCAAACACATTTAATTGGGAGATAATCAGTAACAACTTCTATGAAAAAATCCATTAAATCTCCTCTGGTTTCCGTCATTATCCCCACCAAAAATAATACACGGACTATAGAAAAATGCCTCCAAAGTATTAAAAATCAGACATATAAAAATATTGAAATCATCGTGGTAGATAACCATAGCTCAGACGGTACTTTAGAAATTGCAAAAAAATTTACCAATAAAGTATTTACTGAAGGTCCTGAAAGAAATATTCAGAGGAGATATGCCGTCAACAAAGCAGCCGGCAATTACCTTTTTTTTGTAGATAGCGATATGTACCTGAGCCCGAAAGTTGTTGTAGAATGCCTAAATCAAGTTTACAAGAAGCATGTTGCCGGAGTATATATTCCAGAGGAATCAATCGGAACTGGGTTCTGGACGAACTGTAAAAGACTTGAGAGAAGTTTTTACATCGACATTCCCTGGATGAATGCAGCACGTTTTTTCTCCAAACATGTCTACACCCAGGCAGGAGGTTATGACAAGAGTCTCGTTAGTGGTGAAGACTGGGATCTCTCTCAAAAAATTGAAAAAATAGGTCGTGTTAGCCACACTTCCTCCATGATTCTTCATGATGAGGGGAAAATATCCCTAATTAAAACTATTCAGAAAAAGCTATACTACGCCAAGAAATTTCCTGCATACCTCAAACAAAACAAATATACGAACCATACTGCAAAACAAACCAGCATCCTTGCCAGATATTGGATATTTTTTAGAAATCCACAAAAATTATTTAGGAACCCTGTCTTAGGTCTTGGTATGTTATTTATGAAAACATGTGAGTTTATATTTGGGGCAATCGGTTTCATTTATGCAAACTATGATTAATACGTTAAATGTTTCACCAAAAAAATTGCTTAAAGGTAGAGAAAAATTTTCAGTTGAATTCGTAGATAAAATTGACGTTTTTCAAAAAAAAGTTCTTGACATCGGCTGTGGTTATGGCTGGATGGAATTAGCGCTTCAAAAAAAAGGAGCAAAAGAAATTTATGGAATTGAATATCAAGAAAAAGACCTTATTACAGCAAAAA
>CAZVEC010000089.1:0-2944 GCA_964626035.1 uncultured Candidatus Saccharibacteria bacterium | reverse complement strand
CCTAGGCGACAAAGATGGCGATGGATTCGTTGAGAGCCACACTATTGTTATAGAAAAACTGAATCGCCCGCACGGCATGGCTTTCAGATGTATGGATGTCGAAGCGCCTCAAGTGTGCAAATTTTACATTGCTGAAACGGACCAGGTAGCAGAATATGATTATGATCCGATTAATTTGAAGGCAATAAACAAAAAGAAGCTTTTCGATCTGCCGGCCGGAGGAAATCATTTTACACGCACTATAATGTTTGAACCATTTCCGAATGAAAATAAAATGCTCATCTCCGTGGGCTCGTCATGTAATGTCTGCATCGAAAAAGATTCAAAAAGGGCAAAAATACTGGAGTATGATTTTGACACAGGTAAATTAAGAGATTTTGCTACCGGACTGCGCAATAGTGTCTTTATGGCGATTCATCCCGTTACTGGAGATATTTGGGCCACAGAGATGGGGCGCGATCTTCTGGGTGATGACATTCCACCGGATGAAATTAATATTGTTGAGAAGGGAAAAAATTATGGCTGGCCGAATTGTTATGGAAAAAATATTCACGACGATAATTTTGATAGGAATACCTACATAAGGAACCCTTGTATGGAACCTTTTGAGTCTCCTAGTTATATTGATATTCAAGCGCACTCTGCACCTCTAGGACTCGCATTTTTCCCGGAAGAAGGCTGGCCAGAGGAATATTGGTACAACATGCTCGTAGCTTATCATGGGTCTTGGAACAGAACCAAGCAAACTGGTTATAAAATTGTCAGATACAAATTAGACGCAAAAGGGAACTATCTCGGCCTGGATTCGACAGGCTCACCACAAGCAGAGGATTTTATCACTGGCTGGATTGATCAAAATAATAAGGTCTATGGGCGACCTGTGGATATTCTTATTCAACCCGGCGGAACAATCTTTATTTCCGATGATAAAGCAGGGGTGATTTACAGAGTGGTAAAAAAGTAAAACCCCAACATAATGTTGGGGTTTTGTTTCTAAAACAATGAAAGCTGGGCGTTTTTTTGAAAGAAATAAACTTTCTTCTTTGCTTTTTTCTTACGCTTGGTATTTGTCGCGAAGTAGTATCCCTTATCAAGAGGGTGATCAAGACAAATGTAATACACATAACCTGTGCCAAATCTTCCGGCCCGACCTGCTGACTGTATTCGTCCGGCTTTTTTACGCGGCATGGAATATTGGATGACCATGTCGGCCTTAGAATCAAGTCCTCTGTCTAGGACGGTAGTAAACACAGCATGAATCTCCTTACTCGAAAGCTTGGCTAGGGTTTCTTCATCCTTCGCGCGGTCGGCCTTGTTTTTGCGCCCCCCAAGATAAAGTTCCGTTTTGATGAAATGTGTCCTGTCGAAATATTCCTTCAAATGCCTTGCGGTATCTTTTTGTCGAATAAAAACAATTCCGGAAAAATCATTGCTTTTTATCGTATCCATAAGAAGCTTTAAACCTGCTATTTTAGGATGGAGCAATGAATCTTCTTGTACGAGTTCCTGTATTGCGTGAAATCGCTTGTCAGTTAAAATCTGTTCTGCCGCCTTTTTGTCATCATCCTGTAGTTTCATTACATAATCCTGAAAAACCTCGTACGATTCCGTAAGGCAGATTCTATATGCGTGTAGTAGTTTGTAATAACGCGCATATATATTCATCGAATCATAAAATGGCTGTTCTCTGGGCAATGCCTTTATTTTATTATAAATCATTTTAAGCTCCCTTTGCAGGAACACATCGGACTTTGGTTCTTTTGGCAGATACGATTTCAAATGCTCGGCATCCGACACCATCATGCATTTAAAAATCTCGTCAATTTGCTTTAAATGAGGCGTAAGCGGCTGCAAGTGCAAGTACTCATACTTTTCAGGTGTAGGAATTAATGGCTGGACGATCGCTTTTATGGCACATGTTACCATGATTTCTTCTTCAGTTTTCTTGTCGCCCAGTGTTGCAGAAAGGCAAAGTAATTGAACTTGTTTTAATTTTGCTATCCTCGCAACATTAGCAATCGCATGATTGCCCACGCCTAGGTCAAACTCATCCAGAATAATAAGATCATAATCATCGATTTTGACCTTTTTATCAATGAAATCATTAACTAACACTTCCGGAGTTGCAAATGTCATTTTACAATTTGACCAGTTTCTCTTATCAGAAGCAAATCCTCCATTTAATACTTGCACGCCATCTCGCGAACCAATAATTTTTTCATAAAGATGCGCATGCTGAACCGTGAGTACTCTCATACTTGTCACAAAAAGCACACGCTTATGAAAATAACTGGCCAAAATAGCCATGATTGTCTTTCCGCTGGAAGTGCCAGAAATAATGGCTACATTCCCGAATTGCATATTTTTAATGGTATCTTCCGCTGCTTCATACCAAGGAACCCTTCTTTCTTCCAACACCTTAAGATTAAATCCTACAAATGGAAATTTATTCCAGAATTTTCTGTAATTTATCACGGGCTTTGCCGATGAATTTATGGTTTTCATTAATATTATGTTTTAAATGAATATAATAGAATCAGTATTATATAAACATATTTAAACACTTGCGTCAAATATTAAAATATGATTAAATAATCTTTGAATTTAAAAAATCATGTTCTATGAAAACATTAACAATAGAAAGACCCAAAAAAGGCGATACAGGGATCATTAATATTGAGCTTTTAGATATTAACGGCAAAAAAGATCTTGAAAATCTTTATGATTTTATCCATGAAAACAGGCCAACAGTAGTAAAATTTTCTATACAGAAAAAATTCTCAAACTTTAATGATTATTCTTCAGCAGCTAATATTTGGCGCGGGATAATAAATTATTTTAGTTTTCCAATAGATTTTAATAGACCAAACTATAGAGCAAAACTTTCATTTATTGTTGCCGCATTAATCGAAACTGATCTGCTTGTTCAATTAAAAAATTGGTA
>CAZVEC010000088.1:0-3041 GCA_964626035.1 uncultured Candidatus Saccharibacteria bacterium | reverse complement strand
CGAAATTGGCAGACGCAACTGCCTTAGGAGCAGTCGGGAGCAATCCCTTGGAGGTTCAAGTCCTCTCCCCGGCACAAGCGCAGCTTGTGCGTGACTTGAAGGCCGGAGCGCGAACCCAGTGGTCATTCTGCTGAATGAGGCGCGAGGTGGGCGATCAGTAGATCGTGCCGGGAGGCTTCGCACAAATTTTCAACAGAAAATTATGTGTGGCCAAGTCCTCTCCCCGGCACCAAATTAATAATTTGAATGTTGTAATATTGCAATATATATCCTTACCACTTATAATTAAGTCGTGGGGATAAAATACAAAGTAGACGAAGAATTTTTTTTGAGATGGAAACCTGAAATGGCATATGTTTTAGGTTATATATATGCAGATGGGAGTATTCATAAATCTTCAAGAGGAAGTTATCTTTCTATCACAAGTATTGATAAAAATACTATACAAAAAATTAGGGCATGTATGTCTTCAAGGCATAAAATTTATGCCATAAAATATCTTAATAGAAATGGACACATTAGACATGTTTTACGAATCGGTAACAAAGCAATTTATCAATCTCTAGAAGATTTAGGTCTTTATCCAAACAAATCATTAACAATTGAATTTCCTCAAATTCCCAATAAATATTTAAGTAGTTTTATTCGAGGATATTTTGATGGAGACGGATGCGTATATCTTTATCGAAGTGTGGGTAAAAAGGGGCGCTTGATTATCCGTAAATTATCGGTAATTTTTACAAGTGGAAGTAATAAATTTCTCATGGGACTTTTAAGAGCATTACGTGATAATCTAATGCTTAAACAAGTAAAAATTTATAACAGTCACAGATCCTTCCAGTTGAGATTTGCGACAGCTGATAGCGTTAACATATTCAAGTTCATGTATAAAGATTCTCCTAGTGAGTTATTTCTAAGGCGAAAGTATGATATATTTCAAAGGTATTTTAAATTAAAAAGACCCAGTGGTGAAGTGGCTAACACAGCGGTCTGCAAAACCGCGATTCGCCGGTTCGAATCCGGCCTGGGTCTCAAAAATAAATAATGCCCGAGTGGCGTAATTGGTAGCCGCGCGAGACTTAAAATTTCGTGGTCGTATGACCGTGTGGGTTCGATTCCCACCTCGGGCACAAATCAAAAATAACCACAGCGTGTGGTTATTTTTGATTTAATAATTCTTCAATTCGTTGGCGGTTTTTTTCACCAAGATCATGCTTAATTTCTATTTCCGGCAAAAATCTAATTTTCATTTTTTGGGATAAATATTTTCTTAATTCTCCGGTTTTTTCTCTAGAAATTTTAATTATACTATCTGCATCTTTTTCCGGCAAAATGCTTAAAAAAATATCAACATGTTTATAATTGGGTGATAAAAAAATATTAGTAACAGTGACCAATGATTTAACATTAAGCTCTCGTTCAAAAAACTCTGCAGAGAGTTCCTTGATTTGGTTTTCCATTTTGATTTGCCTGTGGATAGTCATAATCTCGAATTGGACACGAATTTTATTCGCGAATGCTCTCGAATTTTTGTTCGTGATCATTATTCAGGTTTAAATTGGGGATTGATTCGTGATTTACTTGCATACAATCACAAATGATTCCAATATATCACCCGGGGCGATTTCTATTTTCGATTCAATCATCATTCCGCATTCAGCACCCTCACTTACTTCCGGAGTTTTAATTTTACCACTTTGCAGTTCAGTAACTATACCTTTTCCAATCTCATTTTCTCGACGAAGTATTTTAACCATAGCTCTTTGTACTATTTTGCCAGAAATGACACGACCACCTACAACCTGCTTATCCTTATTTTTGCTGAATAATTTTAATATTTTTAGATTTCCAATCACTTCCTCAACTTCTTTTCTCGGCCTTTCACGCTCCAGTATTTCTTTTAACCAATCAATAACTTCATAAATAATGCTAAATATTTTTATATTAACACCTTCTTTTTCAATTTGTTCAAAAGATACTTGATCAGTTTTAACATTAAAACCCACGATCACCGCGCCTTTGTTTCCTCCAACTAATTTTGTGTCGCCCTCATTGATTGCTCCTACGTCTTTTTTAACTATTTTGTAGGCAATTTCATCAGTGTTTAATTTTTGAACCTCTTTTTCGATTGCTTCAGCGCTACCTATAGTGTCAGATTTGATAATTAATGGAATTATTTTTGCGTTACCATTATTTAATTCATTTGCCGTAAATTTTTTATTTGAATTAATATTTTCAACATTTAAGCATATGGCATGTTCTGCCTCTTTTTTGTTTTCAAATGAAAAGAATTTTTCGCCCACTTGAGGCACTTTATCCCAGCCAATGATTCTGATCGGTGAAGAAAAAGAAGCCTCATTTATGGTTTTTCCTAGGAAATTTTCAAATATTCTGGTGGGGCAGAAGGAGTTTCCTGCAACTGCAAACATTCCTTTTTTTATTGTACCTTCTTTGATCACGAGTGTAGCGGAAATACCTCTTTTAGAATCAAGACTTGATTCTAAAATAAATCCTGATGCCGGTTGAGAAAGGTCGGCCTTGAAATCTTTGAGTGCTGCCACTAATAAGATTAAATCCAGTAATTGATTCACATTTGTACCTTCCTTCGCTGAAATTGAAACAAATGGCACGTCACCTCCAAGGCCTTCTAGATAAACTTCATGTTCAACAAGTTCCATTTTAGTTTTTTCTATATCTGCACCCGGTTTATCAATTTTATTTATTGCAACAATATATGGAAGATTTCCCGATTTGATTACATTTAATGCTTCAATTGTCTGCGCCTTTACTCCGTCTTCAGCTGAGACTACTAGGATAGCGATATCAGCTAGTTCAGCACCGCGCTCTCTAATTTTAGAAAAAGCCTCATGACCGGGCGTATCGAGAAAGGTAATTTTTTTATCTGCACCAGTATCGTCTTTATGTATTACTTCATAAGCTGCCACATGCTGGGTGATACCGCCCGCTTCGCCTTCAACAATATTCGTCTTTCGAATATAATCAAGAAGACGGGATTTTCCATGATCAATATGGCCCATGAT
>CAZVEC010000087.1:0-3058 GCA_964626035.1 uncultured Candidatus Saccharibacteria bacterium | reverse complement strand
AAATCCCAACCCTTTATCACCATACCTGCGCCAAGAGTAAATTCAAAAGGAGTGCCTCGGTCCAAACTGGAATCAAATTTTTTACCATCTGTGAATGTACCGGTATAATGAACTGAAACTATATCTCCATTTTTTGCCGCCATTTCACCAGTTCCCTCTTTAATGATACTCATTAATAATTCATTTTGCTTTTCCATACCGTCTACAGGTGCCGACACATATCCCGTCGGCTTTTTTACACCAGCTTTTTCTGATGCTTGATTATTATTAATTTCAGTTTCCAGAGCAGCTTGTTCAACTGAATTTGAACCATTAATAGCCGCTGCTTGCTGATTTCCACCAGTAGAATCAGTGGCTAAATTGCCTCCGTCATTAATTTTTTCCGGAGCAAAAAAACCTACGGCAAAAACCAAAACAGCAAAAACGGCCAAACCGGCAACATTTTTTACCAGTCCATTCGATGTAAAGACATCGGTATTATTTGCCGGATCTGTTCCCTTGTTATTTGTAACCACACTGTCTTCCGTTTTAATAACTTTTTTTCTTGGCATAATTAAATAATATTAGTTTGTTAATAAACAATTAATAAACTAATAAATAAGTTTTTTATAATAACAACATTATACATAAATGTGTTCGAAATTCAATATCTCCTCACGCCTGCATCAAAACCTATTTCTGTTCAGTTTTTACATTTTCGCTTATTACTTCTTTGCGGTGGTGCGTAAAAACATCGCGCAAAACAAAAACGCCGACAATAATTACGATTATAAACGGAATGGCAACTTTAGCTGTTTGTGCAAGTATGTTATTTAATGGAACGCCGAAAATAAAATATAAATCATTTTCTTCCGCTCCAGAGAGTGAAGTAGAAGCATAAATTCGATTAATTCCATCTGCTCCTATGGCCTTAAAAGTGCTTGCATCTTTATTTATTACATTATTCAAAAATTCTTCCTCAGTAAATTTTTCTCCAACACGATTATTCTCATCTGGAACACCCGCTAAAATAATTCCATTTCTATCTATCACATAAGCTACCGATCCTTCTTTGATTTCAATTTCATTAAGTAAATTATGAACCCATTCTAAGTCAAGCCCAACTGCCGCAACTTTTTTTATTTCTCCCTTGCTGCCAAAAATAGGATAACCGAAAATAATTATCGGCCTGCCTGTAATCGGACCAACTTGAAAATCACCAACAGAAAAATCATTCGTCGATATCACATCTTTGAACCATACTGTATCGGCAAAATTTATTTTTGATGTCTCCGGCAACCCGGAACACACTTGATCTCCATTAAGATCCATAATTCCAATATTAGTAAAACGCAGATTAATCTTCAAAATATCTTCCAGTAATTTATCGCATCTTGCGCGATCGTTTCCCACAACCTCCGGCAAAGCTGTGAGCACTTCTAAAAATTGCTTATTTCGCTCTACCCAACCCTGCTGTTCAAAAGAGACTATTCTTGAGGACTTACCTATTTCGGTGTTGATATTGTTAAAAATATTGTCGAATGTTTGTCTGACAAATGATGCGCCGACTACGACTGCTACTGCAATTAATATTAACGCCATTGCAATAAATCTTTTTTGTACTTTGTTTGCCATATTGTTTTATATTAGCACAAAATTGTATTCTGCATATGCGGTAGTGGGGACTGTCCCCACTACCGCATATTGAAAACTCACGGGAAAGCCTTTATTGCACGGCAAAAACCTCCGCTAATGCGGGAGTTGGTGAGTTTTAAAACTTGGTTTGATTATAAGTTTCAATAGCAAAACGGAGCCATGGTCGCAATCGGCCTTGATCCGCCTTATCTAAAGCCGAAAAATAAGCTTGCCTTTTTTTATTTTTAAACAAAATCACTCCATGGCCGGTCTCGTTTAGCATCCAAACGAGAATCAACCGGCCAACTCTCCCATTGCCATCCAAAAAAGGATGAATACGTTCAAAACGTGGATGAAACAAAAGTGCGGCATAAAAAGGATTTGTTTTTTTTTCCTTCCTCCACCAATCAAGAAGACGGGTTAATTCGCCGCGAACCTTACCCGGTGATGTGGTCTTTTTATTGTTCACAACGACCTCATGAGTTTTATAGCCCTGAGCAATGTTCATGCCTGCGGTTATGAGCGCATGCAAATTAATAATCGATCGTTCATTTAAATCAAATTTACCACCTCGCAATAAATTAAATGCCTTGATCGCATTTTCTACTTCCCGCACTTCATGGCGATCTAGAGTTTTTTTAATATGACGCTTCAAAACAATAGACTCCACTTCTCGTTCGGATAATTTACTACCCTCGATTGCGTTGGACTCGAAGATAAAGTTAATGGCAAATTTTCTCCATTTCCGTTCCAGTACCGCCTTCGAAAACATGAGTGGGAGATACGCTAAAACAATCCTGGTCTTTTCCACGGCCGCATATTCAGCCAAGGAAATATTTTTATCAGGCAGTTGCATGTGTTTTAATATTTCAGGAATCAGCTCAAGCTCCTTCGCCTGCAAAATCCGAAAATAACCAGTTAAATCATTAGGGACACTTTTACCTATATATACCTGTATTTTTTTATATTTTTTTCCGATTCTTATCCGCTTGATGAGATAGAAAAAGGGCTTATTTCTTATGTTTTTTCGTTCAATGGTGGGCATATTATTAGGGGTAAATTACTTGTATTTATATATGCTAACAAATCCTATAAGGAAAAGCAAAACCCCCGCGTCTGCGGGGGTTTTGCGAGAAAAGGAGTTGAAATATATTGGGCCATTTGAGAGGCTTTATTTAATTTTATTTAAGAAGTTTTATGGTATTTGGTCACACAATACCGTCAGCTTTGAGGCCACTCGAAGTTTGGAACTTCATGACTGCGGCTTCAGTTTGGCGTCCGAAGTAAGTTGATTCATTGCCCGGAGAACCGGCGCCGGAGAGTGCTACTGTGAAGCCTTTAGCGTTCAACTTCTTTTGGAGCAAGATGACTTCAGCGTCTGTCATGCCATATATTAGAGTCTTGGTTATGGCTGATACTGCAACCGGTAAAGCTTGTGGGGCTG
>CAZVEC010000086.1:0-3144 GCA_964626035.1 uncultured Candidatus Saccharibacteria bacterium | reverse complement strand
CAATTCCACCAAATGCTACATTAATGTTTGAGGTGGAGATGTTAGGGATCAAGTAAATTAAGCGAGGCAAGTAAATCAAGTAATTACATTATGGATCCCGTTAGAAGCCGCGGCCGCTTTCTCGGGATAGAATAAATAATAGAGAATTTATTATTAATTAAATAATAGTATGTATCGGTCTTTTAATTGACCGCGACCTGCTTCTAATGGGATGGAACTAAACAAAGAAGATAAAAAGTTTGTACAAATGATAATAAAAGGTTCTTTTGCCTTTGTTGTTATTTTGAGTATATTTTTTGCGGTTAAAATTGCTAGCGAAGCTAAGAATTTAAGATTAATTGGCGCTAATATTACTCCCGCTAACACAATATCATTTGAAGGCCAAGGTGAAATGTCTGCTGTGCCTGATGTCGCTGTGATTTCGTTTTCAGTTAGGCAAGATGCAAAAACAATGAAAGAAGCTCAAGATGTAGTCAGCAAGAAAATTACGGAAGTTTTGGATTTTCTAGAAAAAACAGGTATTGCTAAGAAGGATATAAAAACTTTGAATTATAGTTCATACCCAAAATATGAATATCCAGAAAGCCGTCCTTGTACTCAATTTTATTGTCCGCCAGTTGGCAACCCTAAAGTATCAGGCTTTGAAGTTAGCCAAAATATAGATGTTAAAGTTCGCGATACTGAAAAAGTGAGCAAGATTTTAGATGTATTGGCTTCGATCGGGGTGACTGATATAAGTGGACCAAATTTTTCAATTGATGATGAACAAAAATTAAAAGACGAATCCAGATTAAAAGCTATAAAAAATGCTAAGGTTAAAGCAGAAAGCTTGGCAAAAGATTTAGGTATAAATCTTGGGCGCATAGTTAATTTTTATGAGGCAGGCAATTATCCAATATATGGAGGCCTAGAAATGAAGGCTATGTCAGCAGACAGTGGAGGAGCGGCACCTGCTCCAGAATTACCACTTGGAGAAAATAAATTTATATCTAATGTTACTATTACTTACGAAATAAGATAATCAATAAAATCACCTTCGGTATTGCCGAAGGTGATTTTATTTGCTATAGTACGAAACGGCAATATGTAAAATCTATGTTCTTTTTGTTATGACAGAAATCTCTAAAGAAAACCGCGTTACGCTAAATGGAAGAGGTACTAGCACCACACCTCTTAAATCTATTGTTGACCGTGACATAATGGTTAAAAAAGCATCTGATTATTTGAATGAAAATCCAAATGAAACTTCTTATAATATTGATGAAAAAAGAAGGTTGATTAGGATTGTAAATCATGCGGCTGATCCGCCACCAAATGAAGTTCACAGATTTCCAAACGGTAAAGGGGATTTTTATGGAGTCATGAAGATTTTTTAATAGAATCTAAAGAAATTAACCCCTCTCTAGTTTAAACTAGAGAGGGGTTTTCTATTTTTAATATGTTGATTGACTTTTAAATGTAAGGGAGTAATATACATGATGTTAGCCCTCCGGGGCTTTTAAAATTAGTTAAAAACGTCGCGTTTTAAAGGACATTACGTATACTCCAAGAGCGATCCTGTTGAATCGCATGATTTTGTTAAATCATATGAGCAAAATAAGTGAATATTTAAAAGAAACAAAGAGTGAGTTAAAACAGGTAAATTGGCCGTCTAGGCGCCAAACCACACTTTTTACGGTACTGGTAATCGTGATATCTATCGTGATTGCATACTTCTTAGGCCTGTTTGATTTTCTTTTTTCAGCAGGATTGACCAAATTACTTGAAAATTAAGGATATCTACTAATTTATCCTGGCTCCTCGAGGTCGGACCTCGGAACATCTAGAGGACCGACCTCTTCCCGCCGGGAAGTGATCCAATGGCAAAACAAGAACTACAAGGACAAAGAAATTGGTACGCGATCCACACCTATTCCGGGTATGAGAACGCCGTACTCCGAAATTTGCGCCAACGCATTGATTCTTTGGGCATGAACGATAAAATTTTTAACGTTGTTGTTCCAACAGAAAAGAGAATCAAAATAAAAGGCGGAAAAAGAAATGAAGTGGAAGAAAAAATTTATCCGGGATATATTTTGGTGGATATGATTGTGACTGATGATTCATGGTATGTGGTCAGAAATACTCCTCGTGTAACTGGCTTTGTGGGCTCTGGAGTAAATCCTGTACCGCTTTCAAAAGAAGAAGTAGATTTCTTGTTTAATAAAATGAAGCAATCAGAAGAGGCTGCAAAACATAAAATAGATTTGGAAATGGGAGAAACGATTTTGATTACTGATGGACCATTTAAAGATTTGGAAGGAAAGGTTTCGCAGGTTGACTCTGATCGCGGAAAGGTTAAAGTGTTAGTATCAATGTTCGGCCGCGAGACACCGGTGGAACTAGATTTCCTTCAGGTTAAAAAGATTTAAAATAGGTTCTAGGCCGTTAAGCACTAGGCTCTAGTAAAAAGCTAGCTGCCTAAAGCCTAAAGCCTAGCGGCCTGAATTATTATGGCAAAAAAAATAACAAAAAAAATAAAACTACAAATTGCAGGAGGAAAGGCGACTCCAGCTCCGCCACTTGGACCGGCACTCGGACAAGCTGGTATTAATATTGGAGATTTTGTGACAAAGTTTAATGCTGCTACCAAAGAAATGATTGGCAGTATTGTGGGTGTTGTGGTCACGGTATATGAAGATCGCAGTTATGACTTTTTAATTAAAACTCCACCAGCTTCAAATCTTATATTTAAGGCAGCAGGCGTAGAAAAGGGTTCAGGCAAGACTCCGGTATCTAAAGCAGGGAAGATAACAAAAGCTCAACTTAAGGAAATTGCTGAAAAAAAACTTCCAGATTTAAATACGACTGATGTTGATCAAGCTATGAAAATTATTGCAGGCTCAGCACGTTCAGCAGGTATAGATATCGTTTAATAGATATTAGATATAAAAAATAAACAACTCCATAAAATCATGGAGTTGTTTATTTTTTTACCATGTGTTAGCTTGTAATCGAATTCATTTAAAACTAAAAATCTGGAAATTATGGAAAACAATCAGTTGTCATGGGTCAAGGCCGTGAAGCCTGAAGTTTTAAAAAAAATGCTGCCACATAAGCTTCAAGTTGCTTATGAAAGGCCGAGTTTTCTGGACACCTTCGCTC
>CAZVEC010000085.1:0-3313 GCA_964626035.1 uncultured Candidatus Saccharibacteria bacterium | reverse complement strand
CCCGATGCGTCTTTTTGATAAGACGAAAATTAGAAAAGAAATAGACAAAAATTACGGTTTCAATAAATGGATTCCGGTTGAGGGCCCGGTGGGCGATGCCGAACGGGCACTTTCAACCGGCGGTAGTATCGCTAAAGCCCAGTTTGTTTTGGATTTTTTGGATGTTTCTTCCCAAAGAGCAATGGCCGTGCCGGAGTTTCAGCAAGGTGCGATCAGTTCCGAAAAAAGAACTTTGGGCGAGCTTCAACTTGTGGCTTCAAAAGCCGAAGGTAGACATTCATTAAGCGCGAGGATATTCGGTTTAAGTGAAAAGAAATTTTGGAAACGATGGTATGAGATTTACGACCGGGATTTTTCTAAAGGTCTTGGTAAAAAATCAATTCGTTTAATGGGCGCTTTCGGCCCGAAATGGCGTGAGATTGGCAGGGATGAAATAATCGTCAGTCATCCTTTGGGGCCGGATATTAAAATTGAAAGTAAAATGATAAATGAAGCGGTTAAACAAAAAACCTATATCAATTTGAAAGATTATTACCAGTTTGCTTTCCAATATCCCGATACCGATAAACTTTACGGATTGCGAAAACTTGGTCGGTTATTCGCTCCGAAAGACGAGGTGGAGAGATTATTGCCTCTTTCAATTGATGAACGGCAGGCGCGGGAAGAAAACGAAAAATTGAACGAAAATGAATTACAACCGGTTTCACCCGAAGAAGACCATAATGTCCATTTGCGGGAACATGCCGGGGCGAAAGATACGCCCGCCTTGCGACAACACATAAAAGCCCACGAATACGCGCTGATGCAAAAAAGAATCCAGCCGGATTTATTTCCGATGCTCCCGTCTGAAATGGGAATGGCCGGCGAGAAAGGCGAATTGCCGAGTTTAGTTGAATCGCAACCACAAGTTCCAAGAACGCAATGAAAAATTCAATAACCTTAATAATTTGTTCAATTGTAATAATTATTTCTGTGATATTATCTATAATTGTTTCTAAAGTATCTTTGCGTTCTGCCAAGGAAATTTTTTTTTGGAGATGTATTGTTAGCGAGGAGGGGGGGGGAATGGGGAAATTCCTTGGTTGAATTAAAACCAAATGAAGTTATAAGGATTCACGATTTTGAAATAAAAAATATTAGTAATATTGAGAGAGGTATAAATTGCTCATTGGAAGATTAAATAATGAAAAAAGATTATTCCGAATCAATTATCAAAGCGGTAAAAAGCGGCATTAATTCCGCATTTTGGACAAGGGGCATCAAGAAGATTTTGGAGGAGGAAATTGAAAGTTTAAATGAAAAGATTTTAGAAGATTCGGGCGGTGAAAGATTATCAGATACGAGCCGAAATCAGTTTATTGATTTGCGTTTAATAATTAAAAATTTATTAAGAGATATTGAAGAAATTGTGAATTCGCCGAAAGAAGAAAAAATGGAAAAAGAAGAACCGGGATTTTTACACAAAGAATATGAATGATTTAATGGTATACTTAAAGTAATGAAAAATAAATACGGCAAAAAACCAGCATTTATAACTCTAGAGGGGTTGAGAAAATTAAGAAGTTTTCATCTTCTTAAAAAGAGATTGTTGCATCAAATAATTTGGCATCCAATTATTTATGAGGAAGAATTAGAAATAGAAAAACCCAAGAGCATTCCCAACGATCTTTATGACAATGGAACTAAATAAAAAAGAGCAGGAAAAGCGCCTAGCCGTTTTTATTTTGTTCCCGAACCGAATCGTATATCGGGGACAAATCAAGCCGGTTAAGGTCGAGACCGAGCGCGACCAACTGCTTTAATGTTGAGTGTTCCGGATGCTTTAATCCGAGGATTCAATCAGACAGTTGGGTTGAATTACCCGTTTTTACAAGTTTTCGGCATTTCTTGTAAAAGTGAGTAATAAACAAATTATGCCAGAAGAAAAAAATAACGCCTTAAACATTGAAAACGAGGAAGAAAAAGCGGGAGAGGACGAGGAAATTCTTGATGACAAGGATTACCAGTCCGAAGTCCGTAAAAGTGTCAGCGAGTATGTAGCGGAACGTCGGGCCAAGAGAGCCGAAAAAAAGCTACAGGAGGGCGAGGAAGGTGAAAAGGGCGAGGAAGACAAAAAACCCGATATTGCTTCTTTGGTTCAAGAAGAAGTAAAAAAGGCGTTAAGTCCCATAGCCGATTTTACCCGTTCTCAAGCGACAGATTCGGAAATCAATGTGTTTTTAGCCGTCAATCCTCAATTCAAAAAATATGAGAAATTGGCGCGAAAAGACGCTGTGGCGTATCCGACAACGCCAGTCGCCAAGATTTTCCGAGCTTTGGCTTATGAAGACGCAAGCAAAACAAGTGAAACGCAGAAAGCTGAAGCAGAAGCGAAAGCTAAAGGCAAGAAATTAAGCGGGGAAGCGAAAAGAGAAAATATGAAACCCGCCGAACTTCCAGCCAATATGACGCAATCGCAGATAAACGATGTCTATCGCGCGGCAAGAACCGCCGAAAGACGGGGTGAGAAATTAAAGATGTTGGATATTATTAGTTAAAAAAACGCGGATTAAAAAATGTCGATTCCGCGTAAAAAAATAGTTCTTTGATAAAACAAAGAAAAAATAAAAAGAATGCCAAATACAACCACAACGCAGATTTCCGCAGGCGCAGACGCTTTAATGTGGCAACAATTGCTCGTGCGGGCATATCCGCATTTTGTGCATACTCTTTGGGCACAGGTCAAAGATTTACCCAGAAATAAAGGCGAAACAATTCGGTTTAGGAGATATACTAATCTGACGGCGGCGACAACGGCCTTAACACAGGCAGTTGACCCGGCGGCGGAACAGTTAGCCAAAACCGATGTTACTGTTTCTCCTTTGGAATATGGCAATTTTGTGATCTCTTCAAGTTTTCTTGATATGACTGTGATTGAGCCGATGCATCAAGAGATTGCGAATCTTTTGGGAGATAATATAGGTGATACAATAGACCAGCTTGCAAGAGATGTAATTGTAGCGGGTACGACCGTTAAGAATTATTTGAAATCCCTTTTTCAGTTTAATCCAGTTCTTTTACACGGGATTTAAAAATTGAGCGGTCGTTAAACGGTTTCTAAATAACTGGAAATTCTTGTTCAGTATGCTAATATGTGTATATGGACAAGACAACCAGATGGAAGCTCTCTAATGAAGAATTGGCATATATTGCAGGAATAATAGATGGCGAAGGGCATCTTGGAATAAGTAAAAATACTACCAAGAGGCAACGCCAAAGAAATCCCAAATATCAATCGGAAATTTGTGTCATAAACACAGATAAAAGATTGATG
>CAZVEC010000084.1:1839-3316 GCA_964626035.1 uncultured Candidatus Saccharibacteria bacterium | reverse complement strand
TAGCTGCGGCCGAAAAAATTTATAATCCGGCGATTTCTGATGAGGATCTTCTTAGAGCAGAGGAAAATTTTTATCGCCTGATCGCTTCTTTGGAATTTCTGCCTAATTCGCCAACTCTTATGAATGCCGGCACTAAGATGCAGCAGCTTTCGGCTTGTTTTGTCCTGCCGATCGAAGATTCCATGTCGAGTATTTTTGATGCCGTGAAAGCAACCGCAATCATTCACCAGTCGGGCGGAGGAACCGGTTATAATTTTGGCAGATTAAGGCCGAAGGGAGATATTATCAGATCGACTGGCGGAGTTTCTTCGGGACCAATTTCATTCATGAAGGTTTTTGATATGGTGGCAGATGTGGTAAAGCAGGGCGGCAAGCGCCGCGGCGCCATGATGGCGATACTTCCGATTAATCATCAGGATGTTTTGGACTTTATTGTTGCTAAATCAAAAGAAGGAATTTTGCAAAACTTTAATATTTCTGTGGCGATTAATGAAGATTTTATGAATGCAGTAAAGAAGGGAACAAAATACTCATTAATAAATCCGAGAAATGATCAAGTTTCAGGCGAGCTGGATGCCAGAGAAGTTTTCGATACTCTTGTAAAATTAGCATGGGAAACAGGTGATCCCGGCATTGTGTTTATGGACAGGATGAACGATGAGCGCGGCAATCCCACTCCGAAGCTTGGGCGAATAGAGTCGACCAATCCTTGCGGCGAGCAGCCGCTGCTTCCGAATGAACCATGCAATTTGGGCAGCATTGATCTCAATAAATTCATTAAGAAGATTGGAAAAAAGAACGATATAGATTGGGCTAAATTAAAAAAGACAATTTGGGATGCAGTACATTTCCTAGACAACGTGATTGATATGAATAAATATCCTCTTCTTGATATTGAAACAATGGCTCGCGGAAACAGGCGCATTGGGCTCGGCCTTATGGGCTGGTCTGATCTTTTGGTAAATATGGAAATTCCATATAATTCTAAAAAAGCTCTCGAATTGGCGGATAAAGTGATGGGGTACATTGAGCGCGAATCGCATTTGGCTTCCGTAAATATTGCCAAAACAAGAGGCACTTTTCCAAATTTTAAAGATTCTTTGTATAACAAAAAAGGCGGAGAAAGATTGCGCAATGTGGCTGTGACCACGATTGCTCCTACGGGCACGATTGGGATTATAGCCGGTTGTTCACAGGGCATAGAGCCAAAATTTGCTTTGGCGTATGTGCGCAAGTCTCGCATTGGCAAAAAAGAGAATGAGTGGGTTGAGCTTATCGAAGTTGATAAGCAGTTTGAAGAAGTTTCAAGAAGGGAAGGATTTTATTCTGAAAAATTAATGAAAGAGGTGGCTAAAGAAGGTTCTGTGGCGCATGTGGCCGGAGTGCCGGAAAAATGGAAAAAGATTTTTGTGACGGCGCATGATCTCGGCTATGCTGATCATATTAAAATGCAGGCAGCTTTCCAGAAGCATGTGGA
>CAZVEC010000084.1:0-1829 GCA_964626035.1 uncultured Candidatus Saccharibacteria bacterium | reverse complement strand
TGGACAAAGCCGTGTCGAAGACGATTAATTTCCCGAACTCTGCTTCACTTGAAGACGTGAAGAAAGCCTACATGATGTCTTGGGACAGCGGATGCAAAGGCGTGACAATTTATCGAGATGGATCAAAATCTGTTCAAGTGCTTAATGTTGGAAAAGACAAACCCGCCTCCGCCAAAGGCTCCGGCGAGGCGAAGAAGGAGACAGTGGCCGAAGAATCAAAACCTAATCCTGTAACCATTACTGACACTAATTTGAGAACTGAGGTGGAAGTGAAAGATTCCGAGCCGAACGATTTGCCACCGGGAGTTTGTTTGACATGCAATTAAAAAAGTAAATACAGCGAGAACAGCTAGAACAGTAAATACAGAGGATTGATTTTAATTTAACTTAATTTACTATACTTGCTTAATTTACTTAATTTACTTGATTCAATATGTTGTATACCCGCAAAGGAGACGATGGGACGACGAAAGTGATCGGCAGTACCGACCGTTTTTCGAAGGGCTCGCTTATTACTCATGCAATCGGCACGCTTGATGAGACCAATTCTTTTTTGGGTCTTTGTCGAGCGAAGGCAGGAGATTTTTTGATTGAGATTGCCGAGGAAAAAATTAGACTAAATGATCTTATTCTTGAAGTTCAAAATGACCTATTCATTATTCAGGCCGAGCTGGCCGGAGCGCCCAAAAAAATTGTTCCAGAAAAAATTAAGAGAATGGAAAAAATTATAGATGGCATAGAGAGTATTTTGCCGCCAATCAAGAGCTTTCTGATTCCCGGCGAGACGGAGCTCGGAGCGCTTCTTGATATTGCGAGAACTGTTGTCAGAAGGGCAGAAAGGCAGATGCTTAAGGCTAGGGAAGGCAAGATGGCTGAATTCAGTGATGAAACTTTGACTTATATTAATCGACTCTCCAGTCTTTGTTATGCTCTAGCTAGACTTGCGAGCACTAAAGGTGGTATAAAGGAAAAATCACCTGATTACAGGTGATTTTTATCTAGTATCCATATCTGTTATCCTGTATGGATAGTGATAAGGATAATGATATATAAAAATCATGTTGATTTTAGGAATTTTTGATATTTTAAGCGGAGCCATGCTTGTAAACAGGCTTTTTTCGACCGGCTCTGTGGCGATTATTTTTTTTGTGATCTTCGGACTGTATCTTTTAATTAAGTTTTTTATTTTTAGAGGCGATCTTGCGAGCTATATAGACTTGGGCGCCGGCCTCACTCTTGTAGTCGGCTTATTTCTCGCTCCACCAGCACCTCTCGTGCTTGCTTTCGCCGGCCTTGTCGGCTGGAAGGGGTTTAAGAGCATTATTGGGTAATTTTATACCCTTATCCTTTATCTATATCTGTATATAATAATCGTAAATTTATTGCTATTAATTCTCATACATACAGAGGCCTGCGGCAAGGACGGTCCTTGATATAGATGGTATCCTTATAAACCTGCCCGGCCCGCCATATCTTCAGTGACGGATGGAGAATGTAAGTATGATATTATTAGAAAAGATGAAAACTTTTACTGAACTATTTAATGCTATATTGACTGCGGACAAAGATACTAGTCGCATGGCGGCACGGGAAGTGCGGAAATTAGTATATAGCTCCGGGGAAGGTGAAAAGTATGAGTGTATCGAAGGCCTGCGGCAAGGCAAGGCCTTGACGCAGGATCAATTCATTTGAAAGAGTGGTGTAGTTGGTGCCTAGTATCTGCGTCTCTATGTCTAATTATTTTTCTTATAACTATGTCAATTTCTAAATTTAGCTTTTTGGTGAATTTCTAGCAAGAAATTGCTTTTATACGCTATAGCTCATAATAA
>CAZVEC010000083.1:0-3380 GCA_964626035.1 uncultured Candidatus Saccharibacteria bacterium | reverse complement strand
TGACAGTTCCAAACAATGAATCAACTCCGCAGATTAACCTCGCTTGAGAATGAATAAGCAGGACTAATTGCTTAAGAAATCTTCCAGTTGCGAGCAGTGCGTTCCACAACACAAGTGCGTACTTTTTAAAACCGATCCATAATTTGACTTTATTGTTATATATTTTAATAAGCTGCATGTATGAGTAGTGTATGACAACAAAAGGTAAAACTATAGGATTCCAGTATTTAATGAGTATGGATGGAACTTGATCAGTATTTAATTTTATCCATTGGTGTTCCTGGAATTTTTCTTCAACAATATTCATTATGAGACATATTAAAGCTAATATTCCAACTATACCTATAATAATTTGAATGAATGCGAGGGAGGCTAACAAATTAGAGAATAGGAGAGTCATACCACCAATGGGTAGTATATTTTTTAAATTTGTGTCCAAAATATTAGCGCCAATAATCGCGTGAGGAATAAAAACGAATAGTAGGATTTTTGAACATAACCATACCGCCTTAATTTTGTATTGATTCGGTCTCCATTTTACTGCCACTGCCCATGCTTGTGGAATTGCTTTGATTACTTTCTCTATGTCGTAGAGCAGGTAGCCGATTAATCCGCCTGCGATAGCTCCGAGCCACCACAACATTTCATTCATTTGCAAAGAAATAAATGTTCCAATTGTCGCTCCAATAAAGAGAACAATGGCAATCTTGAGAGTTGTTTTCATAGTTATTAAATTATTAAAGGTTAAATTATTCGATTTAACGGAGAATATCTCCAAACAAAGTCGTGAATATAATAGCAAATAAATACGACTCTGTCAAGGTCAGGAAACCGCTAGTGATAAATAAACCCATAAAATAAGGGTATTACTCAATAAGTCAAGGACACTCCTTGATTTATTGATCAATTAGCTTGCATTCAATGTTGGTATTATGATATTCTCAAACTGAAAAGTAAATTTAAATCTCTTGTATATGAAAAATTTTAAGGCTACATTGGATCAATTATTCAAAAACGGCAAGAATTTTCAATTTTCAAAAACTGATTATTCAACAGCGGAAGTATCAAGAAAAGTCACTGAGTTGAAAGAGGTGCATGAGGAAAATCAGAATATTATAAATCCCAATGTGAACGATTTAAAAAAAATGGTATTTCAATAAAAAAATCCACTCAGTTCTGAGTGGATTTTTTTCTATTTCGTATGTAGCGTCACATAGATATCCTCGATTGCCTTCACTGCGTCGCCGGCGGCGATGTTGTTTTGATGATAGCGGATGTTGGTGCAGTCTCCGGCAGCCCAAATACCCAGTGTGTTAGATTTCTGAGTCCAAGGATCAATTTCAATACGACCATATTGGTCTAGGTTCACGACATTTTTTACATAATCCGTATTTGGTATTTGGCCAATTTCTACAAAAATTCCCTTAACAGGAAGATCATGAATTTCGCCTGTTTTTTTGTCCTTATATTTTAATCCGTCTACAAATTTTTCTCCATAAACTTCCACAGTCTCCACATTAGTAAGAGCTTTCATTTTTGGGTTGGATAAAACTTTATCTACAGTAATCTGATCAGCTTTATATTGGTCGCTATGATGGAGAAGGGTAACGGACTTACAGTATGCCAGCAATTGAGCTGCCGATTCAAAAGCGGCATTGCCTCCTCCGATCACTGCCACATCCATATCTGCAAAAAGAGGCCCGTCGCAAGATGCGCAGTAGGTGAGTCCTTTATGTTCAAGTGATTCGGCTCCCGGAACATCTAATTTTCTTCTGCTGGATCCAGTTCCGATCAAAACGGCTTTTGAGGAATACTCCTGGTTTTTGTTTGATTTTATTTTAAATCCTTCCCCGTCCTTTTCAATTGAAACCACTTTTTCGCCTTCGTTAACTTGTAAAATATCACCTGCATAGGCCAAAACATGCTTCTTTAAGCTTTCTGCAAGAGCAGACCCTGAGATAACCGGAGTACCTATCCAGTTCTGGATGCCGTCAGAAACGACAGATTGACCGCCCCATTCGGTGGTTATAAAAATAGTTTTAAGGCGTTTACGAGCTGCATAGACAGCTGCTGCGCTGCCTGCCGGCCCTCCGCCGATGATTATTAAGTCAAACATACAGAGCGAGGACAGTAAATTTAGCAAGGACAGCGAGAACAGTAAGTTAATTTTTTGGCTGTATTTACTATATTTACTGTATTTACTAAATTTACTTTTAAAATTATTTTTTGCGTCTTAAAAATGCCGGGACTGCGCTCCAGTCTTCATCTCCCTCATCGTCGCTTATTTCAATTATTTCTTCTTTAACTTCAATTTTTTTAACATATTCATTTAGTCCAGTGTTGCTGATTTCTCTTTTTTCATCTCTTAATATTTGCGAACTGGCCTGAGATTGGAATAATGATTTTTTAGGCGCGTCAGTAGGGAAGCCTGTTGCGATGACAGTGATTCTAATCTCACCCTTTCTGAGTCTGTTATCTTTGATCGTACCAAAAATTACTTTTGCATCCTGATCAATTGATTCGGTTATTATTTTGGCTGCCTCGTTTACTTCGAACAATGTTAAATCATCACCACCCGAGATGGCAAAGAGCACTCCCTTAGCGCCATTAATAGATAGTTCAAGAAGGGGAGAATTAATGGCTTGTAATGCGGCTTTAGCAGCACGACCGTCGCCAGTCGCGGAGCCTATACCCATGAGAGCTGAACCGGCATCTGTCATGACAGCCTTGATGTCAGCAAAGTCTACATTAATTA
Source organism: uncultured Candidatus Saccharibacteria bacterium (assembly GCA_964626035.1). Lineage (GTDB taxonomy): Bacteria > Patescibacteriota > Minisyncoccia > Phycocordibacterales > CAZVEC01 > 2-01-FULL-42-20. The sequence continues at coordinate 625 of CAZVEC010000083.1, read as the reverse complement.
TTCCGGGTGTTGTGATTAAATCGGCTATACCTTCTACGGCCTGTCGCAGTACATCGTCGCATGTGGCAAATGCACTTTCGAAGGTCATATCCTTATCAGCCACTGCAAGTAATCTATCGTTAGGAATCACAATTATGGCGTCCACTACTGATTCAAGCTCCTCCAATCCTTTTTCGGCAATACGCATTCTTTGCTGGCCTTCAAACAAGAAAGGTTTAGTAACAACAGCCACTGTCAAAATACCTTGCTCTTTGGAAGCTTGTGCCACTATAGGAGCTGCGCCAGTACCTGTGCCTCCACCCATGCCGCAAGCTATAAAAACCATATCGGATCCTCTGATTGAATCTTGAACTTCTGATTTTGTTTCTTCAGCAGCTTTTCTGCCTATTTCCGGATTCATGCCGGATCCCAAACCACGCGTCACATTTTTTCCGATGTGTATTTTTTTATCGGCCAAAGATTTATGCAAATCTTGTGTATCCGTGTTTAAACAGATAAATTCAACACCTTTGACTTTTGATTTGACCATATGGTTTAAGGCGTTTCCTCCTGATCCGCCGACACCAATTACCTTAATGCGTGCAAATGTTTCTATTTCTGGGTTTAATTTAGGCATGATTTAAAT
>CAZVEC010000082.1:702-3501 GCA_964626035.1 uncultured Candidatus Saccharibacteria bacterium | reverse complement strand
CGCACAATTACCGAGTTTTCAATAGATTCCTTTTGTCCAAATAATATTACATATGGAATTTGAAGCTTTTCTGCCACTGCTAGCTGAGCACCCAAGCTGTCTTTTGAAAGGGCCTGAAGCACCGGCACTTTCGCTTTTCTTAATATTTCAATAATATTTAAGCTTTTCAATTTTGCATCAAAACCGATTTGGACGTAATAAATCTTTGGTTTTTTCATTATTCTAGGAGACAATTTTGAATACCATGAAGACATGACCACTCTATCTGCGCCGATCGCAGCTCCTACGGCAGAAATATCTTTTTTGCTCGCCAGCGTCTTACCAAGATAGTCATAGCGTCCACCTGAACAAACCGCTAAGGGTTCTTCGCCTTCAACTGTGGATTGTTCGCTAATTTCAAAAACTGTTTTGGTGTAATAGGAAAGTCCTCTGACTAAATTTTTGTTTAATTTATAAGGAATTTCCAATTCTTCAAGATATTCCAAAACTTCTTTAAAATGACTCTTGCAGCCGTCGCATAAATAAGACACGGGGTCTGGAGCGTTTTCTTTTATTTGAGCGCATTTTGGGTCTTTGCAATCTAAAACTCGCAATGGATTTTCTTTGACTCGGCCGCGACAAGTAGCGCAGATTTGATTCATATATTTTCGATAGTAAGCTGTGAGCTCTCGAATATATCCCGGGCGGCATTCCTTGTCTCCAATTGAATTTATTTCTACAACCAAATTATTTGATCCGGCTTCTAATAAGATGGTAGTCATAACTTTTATGATCATCGCATCGGCAATGCTTTTTTCGGATCCTAGCATTTCAAGATTGAACTGTCTGAACTCTCGAAAGCGACCGCGCTGAGGCTTGTCATGTCTGAAAAATGGTCCATATGAATAAAGCATCACTGGCTGAGGAAGATTCTGCATACTGTGTTCAATATAAGCGCGCATGACAGCGGCTGTGGCCTCAGGACGCAGGGCGAGCCGATCGCCTCCTTTGGTTCGCAGGGAATACATTTCTTTCTCGATAATATCCGTGCCGATTCCAATACTCGAAGTGAAAACTTCTTCGTTTTCAAGAATAGGAGTTTCTATTGGTTTAAATCCGTAATAAGTGGCTACCTCTTGAGCTTTTTCAAAAAAACCTTGATAGCTCAAATATTCGTCGCCGATCAAGTCACGCATTCCTTTAGGCGAAGTAAACGGTTCTTTTTTGGGCGTAGTTGTTTTTTTCATAATAGTTAAAATACGAAAGTTACGAAATAATATTCAAAATTTACGAAAATTTGTGAAATTCTCCTCGACCCCCGGGGTCGGGCTGCCCTTGACCCCGGGGTCTTCCTGAATTTCACGGATTTTCGCAGCTTTCGGATGGTTTTTTGTAGTTTCGTGTTACATTTTTAATACTCAAATTTTCCGGGCAATAAATCTAAATCACTTATAGGCAAAAGCCTGACTAATGTTTTTCCAATGATCAAGTTTCTTTTTACGGTGCCCCAGCTACGCGAATCGGAGCTGGCAGATCGATTGTCTCCCATCATGAAATACTCATTAGGACCTAATGTAACTGACATATTATTGTAGGAAAGATTTTTTACATATGGTTCGTTTAAATCAAAACCGTCAAGACGATCATTGTTTTTGATATTAATAACACTGCCTTTAATTTCCAATGTTTCATTTGGTAAGCCGATTATTCTTTTAATGAAGAATTTTTTTGTGTCTTTTGGATATCTGAAAACGATCACATCTCCGCGATCAGGATCTTCAAATCTGTAAGATAGCTGGTCGACTATGAGATAATTTCCATCTTGGAATGTCGGGAACATTGAACTACCGCTTACAATAAAAGGTTGAGCGATGAAAGTTCTGATAGGTATGACGATAAGCAGAGCAAGAATTGCAAAACGTAGTAGTTCCCAAAACGGGTGCTCGTCTACTTCCTTCTCATCAGTTTTTTGATTAATAATGTAACCGCTTTCTTTGTTTGGGTCTTCAGTCATACGAGCTATTTTATTATAAAAATTGACTTGACGCAAGAGAAATTTTGATTGTGTAACAATAAAAATTTCTCTATCTTACATCTTTTATCATTTATCTTATAAGGATATAGATAAGGATACTGGATATGTTATACTTAATTCATGTTCATAATCGTCGGCTTGGGTAATCCGGGCGAAGAATATATTAATACGCGGCATAATACTGGCCGGATCATTCTTCAAAAGATCGCTAAAGATCATGGTTTTTCAGACTGGAAAGAAGAGGGTAAAATAAAAGCATTAAAATTGGAGGGTAAAATTGGAAAAAATAAGGCGCAATTTATACTGCCTAATAATTTCATGAATAATTCCGGCAAAAGCGTCGGACCGCTTATTAAGTCTAAGAAAGACTTGAACAGTTTGGTTGTCATTTATGACGATCTTGATCTACCGGTTGGTAAAATTAAAATATCGTTTAATAAGAGCTCTGGCGGTCACCGCGGGCTTGAGTCCATAATTAAAAATGTAAAGTCGCAGGAATTTACTAGAATCAGAGTCGGCATCTCGCCCGTGACCCCAAGCGGAAAATTAAAGAAACCAATAGGGGAGAAAGCGGTGGAAAAGCACATACTTGGCGCTTTTAAAGATAGTGAATTAGCAGTACTAAAAAAACTTTCCAAAAAAATCGGAGAAGCGATTGAAATGATCATGACCGAATCCAGAGAAAAAGCGATGAGCGTTTATAATAAGTAAATAAAGAAAATCAAGCGAGGCAAGTAAATTAAGTAAAAACTTCCCATACGGGAAGTTTTTATTTATTCTCTTCA
>CAZVEC010000082.1:0-692 GCA_964626035.1 uncultured Candidatus Saccharibacteria bacterium | reverse complement strand
GGAACACTAGAGTCATGCGCTGATCCTTTGGCTCAAATAGAGTTACTTGGAAATTATAAGTCTTGCCTAGTTCTAGCTTTTCGCGAAGTTTTGCATCAGATCCGAAAGTTGAATTATGCACCAATCCCGCCACGCCTTCTTTTATTGATATTAGTGCGCCATGCTTGTTGTATTTAATTACAACGCCCTTAATGATATCTCCTTTTTTAATTTTGCTTTCAAATTCTTTCCATGGATTTTCCTTCAGGGCCTTGATAGAAAGAGAAATTTTACCATCCTTTATTTCGATAATTTTAGCTTTAACTTTTTGTCCCGCTTTGTAAAGCTGGCGCGGATCTTCCACTAATCCCCAGTCAATTTCGGAAATATGAACCAATCCTTCCAGACCTTCTTCAATTTTTAGGAATACTCCAAAATCAACAATTCCGGTAATATCGCATTCAAGCTCATCGCCGACATTGTACTTGTTTACGATTTTTTTGATTTCCTCCGGATTAGAATCTTTTTCGGAAAAAATTAATTTTCCTTCTTTTTGGTTAACACCGATTATTGATACGGCAATTTTCTTGCCCACTAATTTTCTTAATTCCTTCAAAATTTTATCTTTATCGCCATCGAGTACTCTTGGATAATGTTCACTCTTAAGTTGAGAAGCTGGCAGAAATCCGGCTAGACCTTGCCATTCCAAAATA
>CAZVEC010000081.1:2370-3631 GCA_964626035.1 uncultured Candidatus Saccharibacteria bacterium | reverse complement strand
TTGTCAGCAAGAGCAACCTTTTTCTGCTCAAGCTCATATACAGCATCCGCTACGTCACTCTCGTATGCCTCTTGCGCTGCTTCGATGCGTTCTGTAAGAACTGCCCACACACGATTCTTAATTGTTTTGTCTCCAAACATAATTTTTTTGTACAGACGAACATCCTCCACATTGATTGATTTGTCCTGGATTATTAGGGTCTCCTCCAACATTACATGCTGCGCCTAAATTAGAATCGATTGTCTGGCAGACACCACCACAATTAATGCGGGGACTTATACATGATCCACAAGTACTATTAGTCGATGGGTTCTGGCTGCAACCTGCACTTTTATATAAAGTAGTACAATTATCTTGAAAATTAGTATAATTTAAACTAGTATCTGATACACATGATCCACCAATTACACAAAACCCAGGCGTCAAACAATTACTACAAGTACTACCATATTGAGTAGTGGTACTACAGGTTGTTTGTCGGTTACTAGCACTACAATCATTTGAAAGATTTTGATAATCCGAACTACTTGTTGCAACGCAAGACCCCCCAAGAGCACATGTAGAACCGGAACAAGTTTGATATTGTGCCAAAGTAATTTTTGGCGCAAAAAAAATTAATGAAAGAAAAACAAAAAAAACAAATATAATAACATTAAAATTATTTATTAAAAATGTTGTTATGTTGTGTCTTAAATTTATTTTCATATATAAATATCTTTTTAATTTACCTTATCGGCAACACGCAATCATTCTTGTAACATTACAATTAGAAACAAATGCTTTTCCACCAGAACTATCATAATACCATGCCGCTCCGCTGTTAGTAGAACTATTACTGGTCCAACCTTGACAATCATTTAATGGCGGATTAACAGGTAGCGGCGTGCCGGCTGAAACCCAAAGTCCTTTACTATAATAATCTGGAAGAGTACCTGTTGATGATGTCAAAGGGGGTTTAGTTGGTGGCGGACTGCTATTTGGGCCACTGACATTAAAACCACAATTCACACTATTTAGCATCTCTGGTGCAGTACATATATGAGCATTTCCAAAAACTGACTCACATTTAACATTTCCTGCGTTATAGCCTCCTATATTTCCATTAGGTTCGTAACCTGAGGTTACCCCTCTAAACGTAGGACCAAAACAACCTACTGCGTTTATATTACCACCAGCATAAAAACTTCCCAGCTTAGATTGTGGATCTGATCCCACATTAATCGGGGGGGGAACATTACCATTTGGCGGAGGCAGAGTTGGG
>CAZVEC010000081.1:0-2360 GCA_964626035.1 uncultured Candidatus Saccharibacteria bacterium | reverse complement strand
CCCCCCACTTTTTTAAGGGCCTTAAGTTTCTTCAGCCTCTCGGCAACGGTTAAGACGTCAATGGGGATTCTGTCCTCGTAAAGGGAAATGCAGGCCTCGTAGATTGCCCGGTGTCTGTCGCCGTAAAAATCCGAGGGTGGCAAAAACAGCAATCAATACAAATATCCTTGATCCGTAATCCTTGATCTTTGAGAAGATTGGCTCCTCGAGGTCGAAAATTCTCCTCGACCCCCGGGGTCGGGCTGCCCTTGACCCCGGGGGTCCTCCCGAATTTTCGACCTCTTCCCGCCGTATTTTGTTTTTAGTTATGAAGTTCATTTTTTTATATTATACACAGATAATTAACTATTTGCTATATCTAAAACCTAACTGTGATTTAGGTCTTTCTTCTTGTATTAAAAGTTGTTTTAATATATTAAAAACTTCTTGCAATTTTCTGTCATATTTTTTCTCCATTTTTTCAATTTTTAATCTAATTTTAGTGTTTGTTGATAATAATTCTTTTAATTTAATAAAGGTCTTTATAATTTGGATATTCACCTGTATCGCTCTTTTACTATTTAACACACCCGAAAGCATTGCCACTCCATACTCGGTAAAAACCAATGGATTAAATTTACTATATTTCCCCCTGCCTTTTTCTAAGGTCTCAAATTGCGTCCTTAGAAAATTATATTCATTTCTTGTAAGCTCAAACATAAAGTCAGCGGGGAAACGCTCAATATTTCGCCTTACTGCTTCTTTAAGCCGCTTAGTCTCTACTCCAAAAAGCTCTGCAAGGTCTTTATCAAGCATTACCTTTTTCCCTCTGATTAAAAGTATTTTACTTATTATTCTTTCGCTTGGCACTACAATAAGTTCTTTTTTTATTTTGCTCATTCGTAGATTATAACAAATTTATCTTAAAAGTTTATTGGGATTATTATAGTAATTAAGTAATTGGGTAATTGGGTAATTGGTGGGGGATGACAATATGGGATTAGGATACCAAGGAAAATTTCTGAATTTGCAGCGGCGATTTGGCTTTCAAAATTCTTGAGATCGGCTGAAAAACTTTTGAGGCATTCAAGAATTCGATGCCGATAATTTCTTTCTTTTGATCCAATTCAATATTTATGCCGGGCGCGACTTCGACAAATTCCTCTTCATCACCCTTTTTCAGGCCAACGTAAAAAACATCGCTTTCAGCGTCATAATAGCTAATTTTATCCGATTTTGATTTTATTTTTTTCATATATTTCCTCGGGCAATTTCTTCGGAAACTTCCTGTCTTTGATCCGCATTTTCAAATGATTGGAATAATGAATTTCTTTCATTTTATTATAACATATTAACCGAAGTACCCTGCATGGCTCGCGAAAACATAAGCCACACCGAAGCCGAGAATGGTGATAATCACTACAACAAATAGGTATTTGGATATTGATTTAATGAAAGATGGCATGGTATTAGATATTAAGCATTTTTTTTATTATCTTATGAATTCTGAAATTTCTTTATTTTTTTAAATAGACTTCCTGTACTTTCTTTATCGAAAAGCTTCCTTTTTATCTTTAAATAATCCCCCTGTCCGTAGCCTAGGGAATTCCAAAACTCGCTAGCTTCAGATATGCCTAGCTTTTCGACCAGCACCCCTGCTGCTCTCGCCATCAAGCTCTCACCTCTAGACCTCACCCTGAATCCCTCTCCTTTTAAAGGAGAGGGATCTTTTATATTTTTTTGTTTAGTTATGCTTGTCATATTTTAAAATTAATTCTATTGGGCTTATTGCCGGTATTCTACCGCGATACCTTTTTATGATACCATAATCGCAAGTAACAAAGAAATCGGCTTTAATCTGTTCAGCGCAAGCCAAATGTAAGGCATCAATCGGCGCAGGCCGTGTCTCAATCGACAGTACACGGCACGATTCTGTTGAATCGCATATTTTTCAATATTTTCAGCTGTTTTTTTAGTCAATTCGCCGGCTTTTTGGTAATAAGAAGATTTTTGCAAAAATTGACTGATCCAGATTTTTCTATTAGGAAATGGATTTTTCGAATTCTCGTATTCTATAACTGCAGAATTTATCAATTTTATTTTTTCTTTATCAATAAGATCAAATAAAGCAAACACGGCTGCTGTTTCCAGACGAATCTGTGGAACGGATTGGTCATCAAACGGCCTATTTAATGCACTATATATCCAAATAAATTTTCATTTCTGCAAAATTTTATAAAATATTTTTTATTTACTAAATGCAATGTTTGAATTTTAAGCGAAAAAACCGATGCTTTTTATTGTGCCGATATTCAGATGTTTTTTTATGTTCATGGTGTTCTGCGGCTACGGACTACTAATTTGTTACGAAAGTACGAATT
>CAZVEC010000080.1:0-3723 GCA_964626035.1 uncultured Candidatus Saccharibacteria bacterium | reverse complement strand
CGTTAATAATGGCTGTGCAGAATATAGAAAATATTAAAGATGTTTTTGCAGAATGCAGCCGTGTGCTTAAAAAAGGTGGACGAATGTTGATGGTTATGAGTCACCCGGCGTTTCGGGTGCCACAAGAGAGCGATTGGGGGTTTGATGATCAAAAGAAGATTCAGTATCGGAGAGTGGACCAGTATCTTTCTGAATCAAAAGTGCAAATAAAAATGAGTCCAGGATTAGATCCTAGCGCTCAAACAATTTCTTTTCATCGCCCGCTCCAAGTATATTTTAAATTTTTAAATAAGACAGGATTTTGCATTTCCAAGCTTGAAGAGTGGATTTCACATAAAAAAAGCGGGATTGGCCCGCGCCAAAAAGCGGAAGATAAAGCACGTAAAGAAATACCACTGTTTCTTTTTCTGGAAGCTGTAAAATATTAAATTTTTTCAAGAATCTTGGGGATTTTTTTGAAATCCTTAATTAAGGTTTTTCTTAATGAACCATTATACATAGCTGCGGCGGGATGGTAGAGGGGTAAGAAATGAGCCGCAGGAAAAAGGTCGGACCTTAAGGAAGTCCAAGGTCCGACCTTGGGGAATGCGGCTATCAACTTGCCGTGAGTCTCAGATATTTTAAACTCCGGAAAAAAATCATTCATGGAGTGCCGTCCTAAAAATACGATCAATTTAGGATGAATTAGATTCAGCTCTTCGTGGAGCCAATCTCTGCAGGCATCTTTTTCTTCAGGCAGGGGATCTCGATTATTTGGCGGTCGGTATTTAACAATATTTGTAATATATATGTTTTCCCGCTTCATTTTGATTGATTCAAGCATTTCATTAAGAAATTTACCGGCAGCACCAAGAAATGGTCTACCATGAATATCCTCCTGCTTGCCCGGCGCTTCACCAATAAAAACAATTTCGGCTAGAGGATTGCCGTCACCCGGCACAGCCTGAGTGGCGGTTTTTCTTAGCTTACAACTACATTTTTTGATCCATGTTTCATGAAGTGTATAAAGTTGTTGTTTTTTATTCATAAAGACATTATAATATGTTTAGTATTATTATCTATATTACTATGAAAATTGCTGCAAATACATTTTTAATTTTATTCTTTGTGTGTTTTATTTCAGTATTTGTAATTTTATTTACTCCGGGTGTGGGAGAAGAAGGTTTTTTAATTGTTCCACTTGGAATGTTGGCAGGTGTTTTTTACTTCATTTTTACATTACTTATGTTTTTGCATGCTATATTTAAGCCGATTTTAAACAAAGGTTTGTGGTTGGTTGCTATATTGGGGACAGGTATAGGTCCGTTAATATATTTTTTTATAATTTTTAAAAATTACACAAGGAACCTTGAAAATTTAAGTGTTATACATGATATTGATAAAAATCAAAATAATGAGCTTAAAAATTAAAACATTATAAATAAATTATTTATTATTAATTAGGTATTAAAACAAAAATTATTATGAAAAAAATTATATTTGTTGTTGTAATTATCGTGATAATAGTATTAGGTTATTGGTTATATTCATCTGGTCGACTTGGTGGTAATAATGAAGTTCAAGAAGGAACTTCTCAAACTACAGAAGAATCCTTAGGTGGGTCAATTTATGAAAACGTTTCAACTAATCCGGCAGAAAATCTGCCTGAAACAAATCCTTTTAATGAAGGAACTTTGAATCCTTTTTCAGATGGCTATAGTAATCCATTTGAGTAAAAATTATTAATTTAATATTAAAAATTTTATGAATAAATATCTATTATTATCCGTATTATCAATTTTTTTATTTGCATTGTCTTTTACCGCTGGAGCACAGGGATTGAAAAATATCACTTTTCCTGTTGCAGAGCTTGGTAATTGCGGCAATCAATCTGAATGTAAGAGTTACTGTGATGGTCCAGCTAATGTAAAAGCTTGTGTTTCTTTTGCAGAAAAAAATGGCATGATTACGGCAGCCGAAGCGGCTCGCGCTCGCCAATTTGAAGATGTTGTTGCAAGTGGTGGGCCAGGTGGATGCAAGGATCAAGGAAGCTGTGAGTCTTATTGTAATGATATAAATAATCTTGAATCATGCCTTGGTTTTGCCGAGAAATATAATTTAATCCCAAAAGAAGTTTTAAAAGAAGCTAAAGCGGTTCAAAAATATATAAAGGAAGGAGGCAAGATGCCGGGCAGCTGTAATTCTAAAAATACCTGTGAGACTTATTGTAATGATTCGAATAATATTGAAGAATGCCTTGGTTTTGCAGAAAAATCAGGATTTGTTTCACCGGAAGAAGCTGAACAAGCGAGAAAAGTATTGCCTTTGATTAAAAGCGGAGAATCACCCGGCCAGTGTAAAACAAAAGATGAATGTGAAAATTATTGTTCAAATAAAAAAAATGCAATTGAATGCGTTACTTTTGCAGAAAAAGCTGGATTTATGAGCAAAGAAGAGGCCGATTTAGTCAGAAAGACTGGGGGTGTGGGACCTAATGGGTGTAGTTCAAAGGATGAATGTTCAGCGTTTTGTAATGATGGAGCTAATCAAGAAGCGTGCTTTCAATTTGCAAAAGAACACGATATTATACCGGTTGATAAATTAAAGGTGATTGAAGAAGGTATGGGTCGCATGCGTGCTGGACTTAGTCAGTCTCCAAAGGAAGTCATTGACTGCTTGAAGGATAATTTTGGACCAAATGTAATAGGTGAAATTGAGAGTGGAAAATTTATGCCGGGACCTGAGATGGGTGCAAAGATAAAAGATTGTTTTGAAAAAAATATGGGTAAGATGATAGAGCAATTGAAGGGTGCCCTTGAACAAGCTACTCCTGATACTGTTGCATGTCTAGAAAAAGAATTAGGTGCTGGAGGATTGGATAAAATTATTGCCGGTGAGGCGCCAAAACCTGAACAAGGCGATGTGTTTAGAAAATGCTTTGAAAATATGAGAACAGAGGGTATGAAAAAATTTCAGGAAGGGATTGGCCAGATGCCTCCGGAGGCGCGTGCTTGTATAGAAGGCGAGATTGGTAAAGATAAAGTACAAGCAATTGAAAATGGTGAAGATGTTGAGTTTGGGCCTGAGATTGGAAATGTTATGCAGAAGTGCGGTAAAGAAATTGAGAACTCAATGCTTAAATTGATGGAAGATAGTTTAAGCCAGGTTCCGCCGGAGATTCGTGATTGTATTAAGGGTAAAATAAATGATGACATGTTGGCAAAGTTAAAAAGCGGCAAGGCTGGTCCAGAAGTGATTACTTCGCTTGTTACTGCTTGTATGGCTAATTTCAAACCAAATATTCCGACAGATTATAAGCCTGGAAATATTCCTGAAGGATTTAATCCTAATAATATTCCAAACGGAGATGATTTTAAGATTCCAACAGGTGGCTATGGTCCTTCAAGTGGCAGTATTCCAAGTGGTGTTTCTGCTGGTTCTATTCCGTCTATTGATTGCAGTACTTTTGCAATGGTGCCTTCCTGTTCATATGTGCCGGAAGTTGCCCGTTCTATGTGTGAGAAATGTAAGGGGCAGTAGAAAGTATCTAGTATCTTGTATTTAGTATAAAATTATTAATTATATAATCAGTGTTGATTGATCCATGAATTTTTTTACTGGAAATGTCAATATTGATCTGTAAATATTATGAAGCATTTTATTTGTACAGGCGGGTGCGGGGGGGTCTCGGAGAATCCGGGGGGTTGCAAAGAAGTAAGATGTCCAGAGCATGGAAATCCTTTT
>CAZVEC010000079.1:0-3731 GCA_964626035.1 uncultured Candidatus Saccharibacteria bacterium | reverse complement strand
GGGGCATCTTAACCCCGGGGGTCGAGGAGAATTTCTTTTATTTATTAAATTTTAAACAAATGTCAGCGCTTTGCCTTTGCTTCCGCCTCTGCCGGTTCGGCCGATGCGGTGGATATAATCGTCGTAAGTTTGTGGGATGGTGTAATTGATCACGTGCGTAATATCTTTAATATCGAGCCCTCGCGCAGCCACGTCGGTGGCGACCAGGACTTTCGCAATATTATTGCTGAATTGGGCGAGTGCATGGGCTCGTTCGCGCTGTCGCTTGTCTCCATGTATAGAAGTTGCGCGGTGGCCTTTTCTTTGTAGCTCAATTGTTAGCCTTTCGACATCTCTTTTTGTTTCACTGAAAATTAAAACTTTACCAAATTCAGGGGAAGTAAGAATTTCATGAAGCATGTCAAATTTTTTAGTTTTGTCTTGTACTCGCACTATCTCTTGTTCGACATTTTTTGATGCGCTATCTGATGCAATTTCAAATGTAGCCGCATTTTTTGAAAATTTACTTGCGAGCGAACGAATGCGTGGCGGCATAGTGGCAGAGTAAAAAAGAGTCTGGCGCACAGCAGGCAAAGCATTCATAATTTGTGTGATTGGCTCGATGAAGCCCATGTCTAGCATGTGGTCTACTTCGTCGAGTACGACGTTTTGAAATTGGTTGTATTTAATATGTCCGCGATCGGCAAGGTCCTTCAAACGGCCGGGTGTGCCAATGATAAAATTATAGTTGTATCTAAGATCGTTTATTTGGCGATTGATAGGCATTCCTCCCACACAAACAACGCTGAACATTTTCATGCCAAAAGTGAATTGGCAAAATTCGCGGTCGATTTGGATGGCAAGCTCGCGTGTCGGCGCCATAATTAATACTTTTTGCGAGCGGTCAGCAAGCAGTTTGTTTATAAGTGGCAAGAGGAAGGCAGCAGTTTTTCCGGTACCTGTCGAGGCAAGACCTATAATATCCCGGCCTTCCATGACAGAGGGGATAGATTGGTCTTGAATTGGAGTTGGGATGAGGTACTTTTTAACAGCTAAATTTTTTTGAATATCTCCATGCAGATTAAATTCTGCAAAAGATGCATGTTTAATTGTGACTAGTTTTTCGGGTACGATAATAGAAGCCTTTTTTATAAAGTCTGAAATATTGATTGTGCTTTCAAATTTTTTTCTTCCGCCGCCGCGACCTCTTCTATTTACTGTGCCCGCCATAGCCTTTGATGACGGTCGGGATTGAAAGCGTGATTTATTATTACTATTGAAGCGACTAAAAGGTCTATTTCTAGACTGGTTGGAGTGTTTGTTATACATAAATTTCCATATATCTATATGATATATAGTGATAATTATTAATTTCGATACTTCGATTGTTCAGTATCCTCGATTTGCCATATAGAACATCGAAAAAATAATTATCTTCGGAAATCCATAAAACAAATTATTAATTGATACTAACACATTTTGATATTTATTGCAAGAAAAAATTGACAGATTGACTATTTATGGTAATCTAGAGCAGAAACATAATCCCTCTTTAAAAAAACCACAAAATGAATAAAATAGAAGTTTTTCGGGGAGAATACAGGTTTCTCTCGAATTTTTGGCCGGTAAATATTGAATATGATGGAATGACTTATCCGACAGTCGAGCATGCCTATCAAGCAGCTAAGAGCGACAACTGTTTTGTCAGAGAGGAGATTCAAGGACTTCCTACCCCGGGCAAGGCAAAGAAATATAGCTATGGCATTAAAAAAAGACCTGAGTGGAATATAGAATATAAAATTCAGATCATGAAGGAGCTGGTTACCCAAAAGTTCTTATTTAATGAGCCGCTTCTTACACAGAAGCTGCTTCAAACTGAAAATGCAGAAATTATTGAAGGTAATGAACACGATGATGACTTTTGGGGCAAAGTTTGGAGAAAAGGAAAATGGAGGGGCAGCAACCATCTCGGTATCATCCTTATGGATGTTAGAAACTTACTTCAGTTGATGAAAAAAGATTTATCTTTAATTATTCAGCAGAATAAGGGTTTAAGCAGTGTTGATTTAGTAAAACTTCTTGAGATTTCAGAAAAAGATCTTTTTATGAGAAGAATAACTTTTGGAATCTAAAATCAATTTAAAAACCCCTCCGACCGGAGGGGTTTTATGTTGGTTGAATTTGACATATAAAAACTTTAATGTTAATGTTGTATAGGAATAAGAGTTCTAATAAATTTAATATAATTCGAAAATGAAAAAAATCTTAGTTATTGATGACGACAAAATGGTGCAATTGCCTTTTAAGAGAATTCTTGGAGACAAATATAATGTCTTACAGGCTTATAATCTAAAGGAGGCAGCCGAACTATTCCAAAATAATCCCGATGTTGATCTTATAGTCATGGATGGGTGTTTGAGCGATAAAGGTCTTGATACTTTGCCACTTATCGAAGAAATCAGAAAAACATTTAAGGGGACAATGATAGCTTCTTCATCTAGGGTTGATTATCGGGCTACTATGGTGGAAAAAGGCTGTAGTTATCCAATGCAAAAATGGGAGATTCTTGAAAAAATCCATCAAATACTGGAATAACTGTTCATTTAACCAAAATTTAATTATTAAAAAACAAAACCCCTCCGACCGGAGGGGTTTTATGTTAGTTGTCGCTAATTTCAGCATGGAAATTTTTTTTGGCAGAGATGCTTTGACTTTGACGGACTCCTTTCGTATTAATGTAGAAAATATCCACCTCTTTTCTTTGGCTCGCTGTAGCCTTTGGCGTAGGCGGCTCATTATTTTTGGATTTAGTCACGCAAGCGAGACCATTATCATTAAAATCTCCAGCAGAATTGAATCTTTCTGGAAAGGCAACCGTAAAGTCTTGATAAACATAGACCCACATGCCGGTAAGTTTTTCGTGGGCTCTGGCCAGACCGTGATAAAATCGGCCGACAAGGTAAAAATTTTCTTTTTTCATAATGAACAATTTTTTGTTTATAGCGACCACTCATAATACTCGCTATTCATTGATTTTTTCGAAAATATTATACAATTTTATTTGACAATATGCAACAATATAAGATAGACCATAAAAAAATTAGTAATCCACAGCTTGCTTTAAAAAATACGCTGATATAATAGTTAAGAAAGTTTATAAAACTAAATTAGTTTAGTCGTTTTTTTATTAATAATAAATTATTAAATGGCATCGTGTTTCAGTCGGTGGTACACGATGTGATTTTTTTTAAATCATATGGAAAAAAGTCTTACAGCAAAAAGAAAAAGTGGTCGCAATGTTAAATCAAGTAAACTGAACAAAAAAAGTGTGATGCATATGCAAAAAAGGGATGGCAGAGTCGTTCCTTTTGACGACCAGAAGATATATCAGGCCATTTATAGGGCTTTTATTGCTGTAAGAGAAAAAGACGGCGTGCAATCTAATTTAGTTTCCAAAAAAGTTGTAAGTACAATCAAGAATTTGTATGAAAACAAAATTCCTGAAGTCGAGGAAATTCAAAACATCATAATAAATACATTAAACGAAGAAGGATTTCAGGATGTAGCGTATGCTTACACTGAATATCGGCAAAAACGGCAGGAGATCAGAGAGGCAAAATATTTTTTGCTTTATCAAGATGTCCGAACCATATTAACGGAAAATGCACTTAAGGTTCTCGAGTCTCGCTATTTGCGCAAAGATCAAAGCGGAAAAATTATTAAAACACCGCAGCAGCTATTTCGCCGCATTG
>CAZVEC010000078.1:1047-3870 GCA_964626035.1 uncultured Candidatus Saccharibacteria bacterium | reverse complement strand
TGTTTTGCCAAATTGACTATATCTTTCATTAGTTCACCAGACATTCGCTTACTCCGCTATTTTTTTAAATGACCCAGTAAAATATAAGAAATTCTAAAGAGTCAAACCAAACTATACTTTTCATGATATTAAGTAATCTAAATAACAAAAATATTTCTCTCACATATTGTCAATTTTCACGACACTGACCCCCTGAAATTCGCTTAGGTGACCCCGGCAAATTCGGTTGACTGACCCCCATAATTTTTGTGTAAATTCAACCTCAGTAAAAATGAGGATAACAATGAAAGAACAAAAAAGGGAGTTAGATATGTATAAAATAGAGGAAATTGTCAGGGATTTGCTGCAGGACGTTTCGATCAAACAGATTGCGAGAACACAAAAGATATCCAAAAACACTGTCAAGCGGTATCGTGATATTTTAAACGAGATAAAGAAACACCACCAGATAGATGATGGTGGTAATCTTGAGCCAATTATGGAAGTCTTTCGTAGAAAACGTAAGGAAGAACGATATTCGGAAAACTTTGGGTGGCTTTCACAAAAGCAGGAAAACTTAAAGGAACTTTTCGCCAATTGCAAAAATCATATCCTGATCTTTGAAGAAATCAGACGAAGCGGTTTTGTCGGTAGTTACTCATCTTTGATGCGTTACATTGAAAAAAACAATCTTAATCCGCAAAGACCAGTACTGCGAATGGAAACCAAACCTGGTGAAATCGCGCAGATCGACTTTGGCTATGTTGGCAGGATATACGATCCCAACGTTAAAAAGATGGTTAAAGCGTATGTTTTTGTGATGGTGCTATCCTATTCAAGAGATGCCTACTACGAGATTGTCACCAGTCAGGATACGACTACCTGGTGCAATTGCCATATTCACGCGTTTGAACATTTTGGAGGGGTGCCCAAGGAAATGGTACCGGACAATCTCAAGAGCGCTATTATCAAAGCATCTTTCTTTGATCCAATCCCCAATCGTACCTATGCTGATTTGGCTATGCACTACGGTTTCCAGATCAGTCCTTGTAAACCTGCCAAACCAGAACACAAAGGGAAAGTAGAGTCGGGGGTCAAATACGCGAAAAACAACTTTTTACCCCTGCGGACATTTAAGGATATTGCTGATTCGAACTGCCAACTAAAGGAATGGAACAGTACCAAGGCCCAGGTAAGGATTCATGGCACCACCAGGCAAAGACCCCTTGATTTGTTTCTCCTGCATGAAAAGGACGCGCTTGTGCCTTTACCCATAGAATGTTTTGAGATACCCGTTTACAAAGAACTCACTGTTTACAATGACCATCATATCCAGTTTAACAATGCCTATTACAGCGCTCCCTATGAACTGCGAAAACAAAAAGTAATAGCCAGAAAGACACAGACAACACTTTGCATTTTTCATGAAAATAAGCTAGTCGCGGTGCATATTCCAACATCTAAAGGGCAAAGAAGAACCAATGAAGCACATTATCCACCTAACATGTTTAAATATATGCAGTATGACAGCGATTACTGCTTGAAAAAAGCTAAAGAAATTGGTTCTAATCTTTTCGCGCTCATCAAATTTCTATTGGAAGAAAATCCCATCAAAAATTTGCGGGGAGCGCAAAATATTATTCGGCTGGAAGAAAAATACACAGGCGCAAGACTCGAATTAGCGGCGGCAAGAGCAATACTTTATGGAAACTATACCTATTATGGCGTAAAACAAATACTGGAAAAGAAATTGGAAAACGAGGGTAATTTGTTTGAGGAAAAACCAGTGAAAAAGTTAAATGATGATTACGCGAGGGATTTGAGCGAAATATTGCAGAAGGCGGTTAGTTAATGGAAACAACAGCTAAATTAAAAGAAAATTTAAAAGCGCTGCGTTTAAGCGCGATGTATGAAAATGTGGAACAAAGATTACAAGAAGCAATCGGAGGAAAGTTAAGCTATGCGGATTATCTATTGCTAATCACGCAGGATGAGCTTGAGCGAAGAAAAAACAATAAAAGAGAATTAAGTATTAAACAAGGAAACTTTGGAAGATACAAAAACATTGTGGAATATGACTTTGATTTTAATACCAAGATTAACCGGCAAGAAATATACAATTACTTAAACTGCGAGTTTTTAAGGCGTAAAGAAAACCTGATATTTTGCGGGCCAACCGGAACAGGAAAAACATTTATCGCCAAGGCAATCGGAGTGGAAGCGTGCGGAAAAGGATTTAAAGTTTTGTTTACGCGCGCGATAAAAATGCTTGAAACAATTTATACAGGCAAAGCGGATGGCAGCTATACGAGGAAAATACAAAGTTTTATAAAGCCGCACTTACTGATAATTGATGATTTTGGGCTGCAGCCATTCTCAGATTACCAGTTGAATATTATAAATGAAGTCATCTCGGAAAGAAGCGAAAATGGCTCGCTTGTACTGACCAGTAATCGGCCAATAGAAAAATGGGATGAGTTATTTGGAGATACCGTAGTGGCAAGCGCATTGTTAGACAGGTTATTTCATCAAAGTCATGTAGTGAAAATGGAAGGAAAAAGTTACAGGAGGGTGATCAAATGATTTTTGATTTTACATAATTTTTGCGTATTTTTTTAGGGGGTCAGTCAATCGAAAACCCCGGGGTCAGTTTACCGAAAAGTGACATTTTTTTTACGGCAAAAGGTCAAGCGGACTGATTGAATATTTTGTCAAAAGAAATTTTATACCAAAAAAAATTCCATTTATCTTCAATAATCTTGCATCGTAGCCAAATAATCGCTGAATACTCCTCTGAAACTAATTTCATATTAATACTATAGCGTAGTTAGACACAGGTTTAAA
>CAZVEC010000078.1:426-1037 GCA_964626035.1 uncultured Candidatus Saccharibacteria bacterium | reverse complement strand
GCACAAATAAACCGCTTTTAGCGGATACAAACATATCTTTACCAATATTAGCATCTTTTATATCATGATCTTCTGAATTACCTAAATTGGGAATCAGCAAAATCAATATAAAAAAATATTTTAAACCTTTTTTCATAAACCTCTCCATTGCTATTTTCTTTTTTTTAATGTGCATAAGCAGGTTCAAAAGTTTTTAAAACTAATTTATCATTTTTTAAATAAAATAAAAATAAACCACGCTCAAATTGAATTAAAATAAAAATTGTATCATTAATTTTAAAAGTTAATAATACATTATTATAGATCAATTTTGATTTTGTCCAAAAGTCATATTCTAACTGTTTTTCATTTAAAAACAATAAATAATAGTCATGACTAGCTAAATTCCCTTTATTTTTTAACCAAAATAAAAGCGCCGCACTTGCCAACAAGAATGTCCGCTTAGCATTAAGCTACGCCACTGATAGGCCGGCGCTTTTGCATGACATCTTGGACGGCAATGGGTATAAACTATTAGGGCAGCTTGACAATTTTTATAATGGACCAAGTCGATTCTATTTATTAGCCAATAATAATCCACCTGATTTTCCTCAAGCTTCGGCAAAGTTTGA
>CAZVEC010000078.1:0-416 GCA_964626035.1 uncultured Candidatus Saccharibacteria bacterium | reverse complement strand
CAACTTATTATCAAAATTAATCGCATATTCGTATAAATATGTTAAATAATTATCACTTAATTTTTCATTGATTTCTTTTACTGAATATAATATTTTGTTTTTATAATTTAAAATTTTTTTCTCATCCTTAATTTGATTAAATAATATTATTTGCGGTAAATCATTACTTACTTTCTGGTATTCCTCTTTTTTTATAAAAATTGCCTGAAAATTGTTTTTTAGAGTGGAAAAATGTATTTTTGCGACAGCATCACCTCCACCACAAAAGAACATATTGCTTATTTTATCAACAGATATTTTACCAGGTTTTATGTTTTGGTTTAATTTAAAATAATATGGAATATGTAATAATTCATGATAAACTGTTTTTTCTTTATCTTCAAATAAATCATAAATATTTGCTTCGACATTGAAGA
>CAZVEC010000077.1:0-3889 GCA_964626035.1 uncultured Candidatus Saccharibacteria bacterium | reverse complement strand
CAACAACTCAACATATTTTCCGGACTGCAATCACGGCATGGCAATGCTCGGACTGCTTGAAATTTTAGCCTCACAAGGAATGTCAGAGGAGGATATGTACAAAATAGCGCTCAGGGTGAATTCTTATTGGTTTCCAGACACTTATCTGACAATCGCGCAATATATGCAAAAAAAAGGAGTCGCGTGGGATGATGTCGACCCTAAAGAAATGCTTAGTGCTGAATATTCTAGCGGTTCAGGATTCAGGCAAATAGCTTCTCAAGTAACTACACCAAGCAGTCACGGTGGTGGGGGCGGATGCGGAGTGGGGGGTGATGCGCCGGCACCTAAGCAATCAAGCGGATGCGGAGTGGGAGGCGATACGCCACCACCTGTCGCCAAACCTCGACCACAAAGCGGCTGCGGTGTCTAATAATTAATTTATAAAAAAAATAAATATGACAAATTATTCTCCAAAAGAATTATATGAGTTAAATAAAAAAATAAAAAAAGTAGAAGAACAAAAAAAATCTGGGGAAAGAAAAAAATACACTAAAACCATCATCTGGATAGTTATTGTTGCAGGAATCTTCGCGATTATTTTGTGGGCTATATTAAGACCTAAATCTGAAAAGGTTGAACCTTTACTTCTAGACAAGACAGAACTTGGTCAAGAAATACAAATTATATCCAGAGATCATATTCTGCCAAATTCGGAACATGAACCCTATAACTCAAATCCGCCGACTTCCGGGCCGCACTATGCAGATTCGCCAACCGGTGGATTCTACAGGGATGGATTAGAAGATGAGAGGGCATTGCATGGTCTTGAACACGGTTATATCTGGATTAGTTACAAAAATATTGACGAGGCTACACTCGAACAGCTTAAGGATATCCAAAAAAGAAATTACGGAAGTGTTATCTTAACTCCGCGCGAAGGGAACGATGCACCTATAGCCTTGGCTTCATGGGGAAGATTACTAAATCTTGATAGTTTCGATGAAGCTACGATTAATACATATATAAAGCTCTACAAGAACCAATCACCTGAAAAACTTGCGCGGTAAATAAAAGCCAAAATGAATAAAATAATTTTGAAATCAGCTTTATATGGCCTTCTAGGCACGGTTTTGCTTTTGGTTTTTTATTTTACTGTCGTAACTTTTGTTTCCGGCCTCGTTTTCACTATTTCGCAATTTGAAATGTTCTGGTACTTCATTGCGAGTCTGGCACTTGGATTTGGCATCCAAATCGGACTCTATGTCTATCTTAAAAATACTATTCACCAGAAAGCAGGCGGCGGAGCTATGGCTGTTTCGGGAACCACCTCAACAATTGCAATGCTGTCTTGCTGTGCTCACTACTTGGCAAACCTGCTTCCGGTCCTTGGCACCGTCGGACTTGTAACATTTGTTGCGCAATATCAAATAGAGTTGTTTTGGGTCGGATTGCTATTCAATGCAGGCGGTATTGTATACATATCAAGTAAAATTATTAAATTCAAAAAAAATTTATGAAACTAAAAATAATTACAATTTCAGCTTTGGCAGTTATTATCACTGTTTTTGTTTTATCAGATAAACCCCGGGAACGTCTAGCGTCCGACATACCCCAGCAGGCCCAGACAATGGACAGTCCTGCCATTAACAAATTGGAAACAAAAACTAATAATGATGGGGATCTTGAAATATCAGTTTCACCTCTTGATCTTTCACCTAAATCGTCAGAATGGCAATTTGATTTTGTCATGAGCACTCATTCCATCGAACTCGATCAGAACATGACTAAATCGGTAACATTAACTACTGATAGAGACAATAAATATACTCCGCTTAAGTGGGAGGGTGATCCGCCCGGGGGTCATCATCGCAGTGGAATTCTTACGTTTAATCCAATTTCACCGATTCCGAAAACTATTGAGCTTTCAGTACGTGGAATCGACGACATGGCTGAAACGAAATTTATGTGGGTAACTTCTCCTTGACATCAAATACCCCCCAAGGGTATACTCCATGCATGCATACACACCACGATTCTAAGTACAAAAAAAAGCTTACAAGGCGGCTTTCAATCGCTTCCGGGCAGATTAATGGGCTCATGAGGATGGTTGAGAATGACAAGTATTGCATTGATATTTTACACCAATCGCTCGCCGTGAAGCAGGCACTTTCAGGCTGTGAAGACTTAATTTTGGAAAACCATCTTTCGACCCATGTCATCGAGCAAATAAAATCTGGCAAGGAATTAAAATCAACCAAAGAAATTTTAGAGATTTATAAATTGTCGAAGAAGAAATAGTAATGGAAGCACTGCATGTACACACAAATGAAAATGACAGCGGCTGGAAACCAAACAAATACATCGCCGCTTTTATTCTGGCCGTATCAATCTTGGCCGTTTTTCTGGCAATATCTAAATCGCCAAACAAAGATATAATCAAAGGAGAAGTGAAGCAAATAAAAGCCGAAAGAATTGTAGACTCGTTAGCGGGCATGAAAGTGAAAGAACAAGATTTGTCTGTTAATGTAACTATTGACGGAGAGAAGAAAGAAATTGCAATCACAAATGATTTTACTCCTGTCATGGCAGGGGATAAGATATTTTTACAGAGTTCACTCTTTGCCGGCGAAGAGGCATTTGAAATTAAAGATATTAGTAGAGAGAAAGGCGTTTTCGTGCTGACGGCCTTATTTATTATTCTTGTTTTTGCCACTAGCGGCTGGAGGGGTTTTTATTCTTTGATCGGCCTTGTCTTTAGCTTGAGCGTTATACTTGTTTTTATCGTACCGCTTATATTAAAGGGATTAAATCCGATTTTTGTCGGCATAGCCGGTTCTTTTCTGATTTTACTCGTAACACTTTATCTTTCCCACGGTTTGACTAAAAAATCCATTTCGGCTTTTATTGGCATTATTCTTTCGCTTTTGTTTACCGGCATCCTTGCGAATTTAGCGGTTCAAGTTATGCGCTTTACCGGTTTTAGCAACGAAGGGGCGCTGTATTTAAATATGGAGACAGGCAGTTCCTTTAACCTTGTCGGTCTTTTGACCGCCGGTATTATTATTGCGGCGATTGGAATTTTGGACGACGTGGCGGTCACTCAATCATCAACAGTTTTCAGCCTTGCCTCGGCAAATTCTTCTCTTAAAAGAATGCCGCTTTATAAAAAAGCGATGAGTGTTGGTAAAGACCATATTTCAGCGGTAATAAACACTCTTGTTTTGGCATATACCGGCGCGGCGTTGCCGCTTGTCCTTCTTTTGACCCTGCGAAATACCCCCATTGATTATTTTCTTAGTTTTGAGATGGTTTCAGAAGAGATCGTAAGAACCCTTGTTGCTTCTTCGGGATTGTTACTGGCTGTTCCGATCACGACTGCGATTGCTGTATTTTTATGCAAATATGAACAAAAAAAGTCGAAATTATTAGTTAATTAAAAGAAATAAAATAAAAATATGAATTGTTGCGGATCAGGTTCTCACGAACCAAAACAAAATAATAATGCATCATTGGCTGAAAATAAAACCGGTGAACCAAATGCAAGTTCTTCAAATAAAACCTGGATTTGGGTTTTAATTTTAGCCTTGGTTGGCATTATTGTCTATTTATTGTTTTAAATGTTTTTAATAAAGGTCGAATATTATTAGTCTAATTTATAAAAATTATCATGCAATTAAATACAAACAAATTTGCGATGGCCGCAGGCGGGACGATGGGTATTGTTTATGTAGTTTGTGCAATTTTTGTGGCGATCGCGCCGGATTTTGCTATGAAATTATTCGGCTGGCTGGTTCACCTGGTGAATGTTGATAAATTTGCCGGCGATGTCCAAATTACTTTGGGCGGATTTATCATTGGTCTCGTTCAAGCGGTCATCTACACTTATGTTGGCGCGCTCATTTTTGCT
>CAZVEC010000076.1:0-3907 GCA_964626035.1 uncultured Candidatus Saccharibacteria bacterium | reverse complement strand
ACTTTCTTTATTCTGCTCAACTCTAAGTTTAAGCCATATATCTTCAGTAGCAAAAGGTACAAATGGCGCCATTAATTTAGCCAAATTTTTCAAGACAAAATACAATGTTTTTTTTGCTTCAACATCACCTTCTTTAATTCTTTCTCTCGAACGGCGCAAATACCAAGTAGACAGATCATTTATAAAATCTTTAATAGCTCTTGTAGGTTCAAGTAATTTATAATTATCTAGCTTTTCTGTTACCTCTTTTGTCAAAACATTCAATTTAATTACGATCCATTTATCTAAAATATTACTAGGTTGTTTATTATACGAGCCAGTTTCAATAGATTTTTCACGATAAAGTTCATAAAAAGAAATAACATTATTTAGAATATTGAATACTTTTTTTACAATTTCATCCACCGTCTTCTCGTCAAAATTTTTCGATTCGCCCGGTTGGTTCACAGAATACATCCAAAAACGAAGCGCATCTACGCCATATTTATCCATCATCACCCATGGATCGACGACATTACCTACAGACTTAGACATTTTCTTACCCTTTGCATCCAATAAGAGACCGAGACAAATTACATTCTTATACGCCTTGCCTTTCCCCATCAAGATACCAACGGCGTGTAGTGTATAAAACCAGCCACGTGTCTGATCTATGGCCTCAGAAATAAAATCGGCTGGGTATTTCAAGTCTTGATTTTCAAATGGGTAATGATCTTGTGAAAACGGCATCGTGCCTGAATCAAGCCAGACATCCAATACTTCTTTTGTACGCACTAAATTTCCGGAACAATCGCAAACAAGCTCAACCTCATCAATATATGGCTTATGCAAATCAAGTTCATAATCCTCGTTGTGCGGCAAAGGAATAAAAGGAAGTTCTACCGGCTCGGCATTGCGGACAAAATATATCGGATCCTTGTTTTCCCTAATCGTCACACTTTTTTTAAGATCATAGCCATTGGCCCCGGCAAGCATGCCCCAAATAGCGTCTGCATGCGAAACAATTATAATATTTTTATTTTTATGTTTACTTTCAATTTCATACAAAAATTCCGTAACTCTTTTTTTTACATCGGTCATGTTTTCTCCGCCTGCTGGCGTCTTTGTAAAACGCTCTTCAAAATTTTTAAAATAAGCCCGATATTCCTCTATGTTGTGCCCCGAAAAATTTCCGGTATTTATCTCTTTTATTCTTTCATCAATAATTATTTTTTCCTTCGGGAATCCGCAAGTTTCGGCTACTATCTCAGCCGTCTCCTTCGTGCGGAGAAATGGTGAAGCAAAAATAAAATCAATGGCGCATCCTATTTTTTGCGCTCCTTCTCTAGCCTGCTCCCGCCCATACTCCGTCAAGTGAGTCTTGTTTGGATCCGAATCTACTATGTGTAATTTATTACTTTCAGATTCTCCATGACGAAAAAGAATATATTTATTTCCTGATTTTTTTGTTTTTGATTTTAAATCTTCGACGCCGCCGATGACTTCAATCTTTTTGCATTTATCACAAGTCCAAACCGGCAGCGGAGTACCCCAATATCTTTCGCGGGAAATCGCCCAATCCTTGATCTCGCGAAGCCATTCGCCAAAACGCCCTTCTTTTATATGAGCCGGCTCCCAATTGATTCCCTCATTTTCCTTTACTAATTTATCCCGCAAAGATGACATTCGGATATACCAAGAATCACGCGCATAATAAATAAGCGCCGTATGGCAACGCCAGCAATGCGGATAGGAGTGTTCGTATTTTTCTTTTTTAAATAAAAGTCCACGCCCCGCAAGGTCTTTAATAATATCTACTGCAACATCTTCATCTCGCACAAATCTTCCTTCTAGAAAACCGTTACCGGATAAAAACTTACCATCAAGCCCCACCAAGTGATGCTTTGGCAATCCAATTTCATTTCCTAGCATAAAATCATCTTGACCATACATGACTGCAGTATGAACTACACCCGTACCATCCCCAGTCGTCACAAAATCCGCCCCATAAACCTTGAAAGCTTTTGATAATTTTGGTTTTTCATTTTCTGAAATTGTATTTTGTAAAAATGGATAAAGCGGTTCGTACTCCAAGCTGATTAAATCCTTGCCTTTCATTTCTTCAACGATCTCATATTCCGCTCCCAATATAGACAATCTTTCTTTAGCTAAAACAAGAAATTCCTCCAACTTACTAGAATCAAAATCATCTCCTCGAGGTCGGACCTCGGACCCGCTAGAGGACCGACCTCTTCCCGATGATTTTGATTCTGCTCCGTTAGTAATTTTAATTTTAACGTAATCAATATCTTCTCCCACCGCAAGTGCTACGTTACCGGGCAATGTCCATGGTGTAGTAGTCCAGGCGAGCACGAATGTGCTCGCCTGTCCTGAGCTTGTCGAAGGACTTTTCCCCTCGACTTCGCTCGGGGCACCTTTCAGGCGAAACTTCACATACACCGACAAATCTTTTACATCTTCATAACCTTGTGCAAGTTCGTGAGAAGAAAGCGCAGTACCACAACGCGGACACCACGGCACAACTTTATAATCTTTATAGAGAAGATTCTGCTCATCAATTTTTTTAATTACATTCCAGACGGATTCTATAAAATCATTATGGTATGTGACATAAGGATTTTCCTGATCAACCCAAAAACCAACTCTCTCAGTAAATTTATTCCAATATTCCAAATATTCCCAAACACTCTTTTTACATTCGCGATTAAATTTCGCGATTCCATACTCTTCGATCGCCTTCTTGGAAGAAAGCCCGAGCGCCTTCTCAACTTGAAGTTCCACCGGCAGACCATGTGTATCCCATCCGCCTTTCCTACGAACATAATAGCCTTGCATTGTTTTATATCGCGGTATTACATCCTTAAAAGCACGCGCTTCAAGGTGATGAATGCCGGGCTTGCCATTGGCAGTCGGAGGACCTTCATAAAATACAAAATCGCCCTTTGAAGCATCTTTAGCCAAAGTTTTTTCAAAAATATTGTTTTCCTTCCAAAACTCAAGGATTTTTTCCTCTTTTTTGGCAATTTCAGACTTATTTTCTTCTTTATCCATTGAATCTGACATGAGAAAAATTTTATCATAAAAACGCAAAAATTGTAATTAAAACTTGTAAAAAATATAAAACTGAGTAATATGGCAATGGATAAATTTTAAAACCAAATATTCGATGAATAACATTACTTTAAACAAGGCAAAGGGATCATATGTATCTTTAGGAATGCCACAATTCAAAGGCGGCCAACAATTAAAATTTGATTACTTTTTATTTTGGTTCAAAGAATGTAAAACCATAGATGATTTTACTGAAACAAAATCAGAAGCAGAAAAACAGCTTATTCGCTATAAGACATTAAAAAAATTTAGAATTGCAAAAAAATGGGAAAAAGTCATAAAAGAAATTAATGAAAAAATTATTGAGCTCACACCACAAAAAGTTGCAGTTTAAAGAAATTCAAAAATCTCCGCAAATGCGGAGATTTTTTTACTAAATGATCGAGATTAAAATTCGGGAAGACCCACGGGGTAAATACAAGAGGCCGGACCTCGGGTCGCGCTTCAATGGACACTGCGCGACTGAGCCCCAAGGGTGATTCTGCTGAACCATCTGCTGAATCAGAGGACCGACCTCTACCCCGGGGGTCGAGTAGAATTTTAATCTCTATCATCCCAATAGAAGAGGGAGTATTTTTACATTTTCTCTGGAGTCTCGATACCAAGAAGCTTTAGGCCATTTTTGAGCACAATAGAAAAAGCTTCAGTCAAAGCCACTCTGTATGGAGAATTTGGATCGCTTGGATCAACAATTTTTGTTTCGCCATAATAAGTACTAAACTCGCGGGCTAGATCAATTAAATATGTGGCAATATAATGTGGGGCATATTCACGAGCAGAACGTTCTATAACTTCT
>CAZVEC010000075.1:0-4001 GCA_964626035.1 uncultured Candidatus Saccharibacteria bacterium | reverse complement strand
AAAAAAAAATAAAATATAAACTTAATGACATGCCAATAGAATTATATATCATGATGATAATTAAAAAGATTAAATTAAAAATAACTGAAAAAATAAAAAGGGTATTTTCTTCAAAAAAGAAATCTTTTAACATCTCATATTCACAATGCGGGGAAGATATTATTGTTGAATACATATTCAAACAACTTAGGATTGAACGCCTGTCTTATCTTGATTTAGGCGCGCATCATCCAATATACTTAAACAACACATATTTATTTTATAAAAATGGCAGCACAGGGGTCTGTGTGGAACCTGATCTTGTCTTATTTAATTATTTCAAGAAGAAAAGAAACCGGGATGTTTGTCTTAATGTCGGAGTCGGATTTACTGAAACAGACGATAACTCCGACTTCTATGTAATGTCTGAAAAAAGTTTAAACACATTTTCAAAAAAAGAAGCTGAGAGATTTGTAAAAAATGAAGGTCAAAAAATTGAATCAGTCATAAAAATCCCACTGATTTCAGTGAATCAAATTATTTCTGAAAATTTTGATCGGAAACCAAACTTTATATCTATAGATATAGAAGGGTTAGATTTTGATGTATTAAGAAGTTTTGACTTTGAAAAATATCGCCCAGAAGTATTTTGTATAGAAACATTAACCTTTGTAAAAAATTCAGGGGAACAGAAGCTAAATAATATCATTGACTTAATGAAAAATAAGGATTATTTTGTTTATGCAGATACATATATAAATACTATTTTTGTTGATATTAATTCTTGGAATAATAGAAAAAATGATTAGAAAATTTATACCCTCTTTTATAGAAAGACCTATTGATAATCTGCGCACCTATATTAATTTTGTTAATGATTTTTTGTTATTTAAGAAAAAATCAAAAGAGAATTCTCGCTTTGAAATTACTTGGAAAAATCGCAATCCTCAATTATTTGATAAGACGGGCAACACTTCTTTTGACATCCACTATACCTATCATCCGGCATGGGCGGCTAGAATCATAGAAAAAACAAAACCGGCAAAACATATAGATATTTCTTCCACCTTAAATTTTTCAGCAATAGTATCAGCATTTATTCCAGTAGAATTCTATGATTATCGACCAGCGAACATTGTTTTAAATAACTTAACCTCAAAGAAAGCTGACCTCACTTCCCTGCCATTCA
Organism: uncultured Candidatus Saccharibacteria bacterium; assembly: GCA_964626035.1. Lineage (GTDB taxonomy): Bacteria > Patescibacteriota > Minisyncoccia > Phycocordibacterales > CAZVEC01 > 2-01-FULL-42-20. The sequence goes on along the minus strand of CAZVEC010000075.1, from coordinate 2,833 downwards.
AGGATAATAGTATTGAATCACTTTCTTGTATGCATACAGTTGAACACATTGGTCTTGGGCGTTATGGTGACCCAATAGACCCAGATGGAGATCTAAAAGCGATTAATGAACTTAAAAGAGTTTTAGCATTCGGGGGCAACTTACTGTTTGTCGTTCCAGTTGGAAAGCCGATGGTCCAGTATAATGCCCATAGAATTTATTCATATCAGATGATTTTAGATTATTTTAAGGAATTAAAATTAGAAGAATTTAGTTTGATAAAAGAAAACGGTGAAAGTGGTATCATTAAAAACGCAAGTAAAGAGATAGCTGACAATGAAAAATATGGTTGCGGTTGTTTCTGGTTCAAAAAATAAAATGTTAAATAACAAAAAAAATATTTTAATACTTGGCGGTTTTGGATTCATTGGAAAAAACCTGATAGAGGATTTTTTGAAGACTAATACATATTCGCTTAGCATACTAGACCTCCCGGGAACTTCTTTTGGTGATCCTGTAGTTGATGATGGTGGTCGACTTAAGATTTATCACGGGAATTTTTCTGATCGAGATTTATTACGGAAGATATTTACCGAGAATAATATTGATATAGTTATTCATTTAGTTTCAACAACTATTCCAGCCACTTCAAATGCAGATATAATTTATGATATCCATTCTAATCTAGAGGGAACAATCTCCATACTTGAAGAAATGCGAAAAGCTTCTGTTCTTAAAATAGTTTATTTTTCATCTGGAGGAACTGTGTATGGCTCTGGGACGGATGAACATAAGAATAGAGGATTCCGAGAGTCCGATCAGACAAACCCCATCTCATCTTATGGCATTATGAAACTTGCAATCGAAAAATATCTTGAATTATATCGCTATCTTTTTGGTATAAATTATCTAATACTTCGTGAATCAAATCCTTACGGCCCTTATCATAATTCTGATAAGCAAGGATTTATTAATGTTATCTTAAAAACTATTTTATCCGAAAAACCTGTAACTATCTGGGGCGATGGATCAGTAATTCGCGATTTTATCTATGTAAAAGATACAGGGCGTGTTTTGATAGACCTATTGGACCGCAATATCTGGAATCGAATTTTTAATTTGGGAAGCGGACAAGGATATTCCATTAATGAAATTCTCGAGATAATCAAAAAGGAAGTTGGTGATTTTGAAATCAAATATGAATCGACACGATCTTTTGATGTTCCTCGAGCAGTTCTTGATATAAGCGAACTTTCAAAAACAACACCAGTTGCAAATAACCTTACTGGAATAAAGGAAGGTATCTTATTAACCTACAAATGGTTAAACCGGAATAATATAAAATAATCATGCCAAAAGTATCAATATTATTACCCACCTATAATGGTGCACAATATGTAGTTGAATCTATTGAAAGCGTGATTCGCCAGTCATTTAATGATTGGGAATTAATAATCATTGACGATGCTTCAACAGATAATATTGGTAATATTATAAAAGAATTTATTAAAAACTACAGTAGGATCATCTTTATACAGAACGATAAAAACCTCGGCTTGGCAGGAAATTTAAATAAAGGCATCTCTATATCAAAAGGAGAATATATCGCGCGAATCGATCAGGATGATATCTGGATTGATTCTGATAAATTAAAAAAACAGGTTGAATTTTTAGATAAGAATATGGACTGTGTCCTAATTGGTACTGGATATAAAATAGTTGATGAAAATGGTATGTTTATAAGAGATGTAAAACCTCTCAAAGATGATCAATCTATAAGAAAAAATATACTTTTATATAATCCATTTGGCCATTCCACTGTCGTATTTCGAAAACAGCCTGTACTTCATCTCAAAGGATACAATTCAAAGATTAAATATGGCGAAGACTATGACCTTTGGCTGCGCCTTGGCCAAAAAGGATCATTAGCTAACATTGAAGATATCTGCATGCAATATAGGATGTGCAACGGCATGTCCCAAAAACACAACAAATGGAAACAAATCAAGTTTCATTCAGGGTTATTGCTCCGATACGGTATATACTACCCCGGACTGCCTAAAGCTATAATACAACTGATAATATACGCCATAAATGGACCTTTATCTTTAATAAAATTTCAAATTAAAAAATTATGCTTCAAAAAATAATAAATAAACTCAAAAGGCATCTACGAATTATTAATCCAGCAAAGAATACTAATTGCACCGAATTTGAAGTTGATAATTGGATTATTTCTAGCTTCGTAATTAAGAAATTAATTCCCTCTGTTGGAATTAAGCCCTTCCCTTTAAGTGAACTATGTTTGCTTTCTTCAGCAGTTTGTTATTTTAGGCCAACTCACATTTTTGAATGGGGTACACATATTGGAAAATCAGCTCGGGTTTTTTATGAGACAGCAAAATATTTCAATATCCCAATTGAAATACATTCAATTGATCTGCCGGATAATATTTCTCATATAGAGCATCCGGGCTATAAAAGAGGAAGATTAGTAAGAGGTTTAAGGAATGTTACTTTACACCAAGGTGATGGTTTAGATAAGTCATTAGAGATCATTAAGGGCATCACAAACGATTTTAAACCCTTATTTTATGTAGATGGTGACCATTCCTATGAATCAGTTAAAAGAGAATTATCTGGCATCATAGAATCTGTACCAAATGCTGTAATATTGCTACATGACACCTTCTATCAATCCTCGCAATCTAATTATAATATTGGACCATATTTGGCTATAAATGATGTCCTTAATACTTCTTCTATTCAGTATAAAAAAATCCAGCTTAATACCGGCTTGCCGGGAATGACCTTATTGTATAAATAGTTATTTTTATGAATACAAAAAAAATTG
>CAZVEC010000074.1:0-4008 GCA_964626035.1 uncultured Candidatus Saccharibacteria bacterium | reverse complement strand
TCGGACCTTTCCCGTCGCTTCGCTCCTCCTCAAGGACCGACCTCTTCCCGGCTTTAGTCTCGCTAGTGCGGCGTTCTACTTGTGCGCCACAAACTGGACACTTCTCCGGCATTTTAAATTTCTTTTCTTTTCCTGTACGCATCTTTGGCAACACTTCCACAACTTCAGGAATTACATCTCCGGCTTTTTGAATCACAACAGTATCACCCATCCTAATATCAAGTCGCTCAATCTGATCCATATTGTGCAGTGTCGCTTTACTAATTGTAGAACCGGCAACTAAAGTCGGCTCGAAAACAGCGAGTGGCGTAAGCACTCCTGTACGACCCACATTAATGCGAATTTCTTTCACAATTGTTGTTGCTTTCTCTGCAGGATATTTATATGCCGCCATGTAGCGAGGTGCTTTGCCGACAACCCCTAAAACATTCTGCAAATCAAGATTATCAACAGAGATGACTACACCATCAGTACCATAAGGATATTTAGGCCTGATTTCTGAAACTTTCCCAATAAACTTATTGACCTCATCAAGATCACTACAAATAGCTTCATATTCTCCTGTAACAAAACCGAACTCTCGTAAAAGTTTGTGTTTATCAGAATGGGTTATGAGCCGGCTCCCCGGGGTCCGACCTCTGGGCTCAGTTCTTGAGGTCGGACCTCTTTCCGCCGGCCATTTAATTTCAGCAATATCATAAGCGAAAAAATCTAGATGTCGTTCTTTAGTTAATTTAGAATCAAGTTGGCGGAGCGATCCAGCCGCGGCATTGCGAGTATTAGCAAACATAGCTTTATCCTCACGTTCATTTTTTTTGTTAAGTCGCTCGAAAACCGCCTTAGACATGACTGCTTCCCCACGCACTTCTATATAGTTTGGATATGGCGCCTTGAGCTTAAGTGGCAAATTCTCTATCATCTTCAGGTTCTCTGTGATATCTTCGCCTATCTTCCCGTCTCCTCGCGTCGCACCTCTAACAAACTGGCCTTTTTCGTAAATAAGAGAAACAGCCAAACCGTCATATTTGAGTTCGCTAAAATAACTTAATTTTGCAGCAGCTGGCAATAATTTAGTTATTCTTTTTTCCCAATCGTTTAATTCATCCGTACTAAAGATATCATTCAAGGAAAGCATCGGGACAGTATGCGCAACCTTAATAAATTTATCGAGCGGCTTGCCTGCTACCCGGTCTATAGAATTCACAATATCCAAAAACTCCGGATTTTCACTTCCGAGTTTTCGGAGCTCGCGCGTAAGAGAATCATAAATTTCATCCGTAACAGTCGGATCATTTAGGACATGATAGCGATAGCGAAGATCAGTAATCTGAGCGCACAACTTTAATATCCTTTCTTTAATTTGTTTTTTTTCGCCCATAATAGTAAGGCAAATAGTAAATCAAGCGAGTCAAGTAAATCAAGTTAAATCTAGCTTGATTCACTTTATTTACTTGCTTTACTTAATTTACTTAATTTACTTTTTAGTAAGTTACCTTAATCGCTCTTTCGACTGCTTTTACATCATTTAGTTCAACATTTGAACACGGAAGATTATATCCTCGTGATTCAATAATAGTGCTTATACCAGGTATTATCGTTCCACTTTTATCAACCAAAATACGTACACAATATTTTGTATCAATATTAAATTTAAAAGACGCAGTTAATGCACTAGAATCATAAATAGGTGAAGTATCTGAATCATCAGCACAACTAAAACTCGTTGGTAAATTTGAAAAATCATTAAAAGCGCTTGATTTAATGGCCGAATATAAGGCGCATTCAGCGCCAGTATCGGCGGCGAAAAAGGCATAAGCGCCGTCGCGAGCGGATTGAGAAAGAATCGCTTCCCTATAGGAAGTATTAGATATGCCGAGCGTCATGAGAAGGACAATGGAAGCTACGAGGACGGTAAAGAGGATGACAAATCCGGAGGATTTGTTATCTATCCTTAATCCTTTATCCTTTATCCTTAGCAATTTTTTTATTAAATATTTCATTTTACTTTATATCGATTACGATATAAAGTCGTCGCTCGGACATTGAGTAAATGATTACATTTCCTCATGTTTCTCGCTAGACTTTATAACTTATATATGGACGGCTCCTCGAGGTCGGACCTCGGAACATCTAGAGGACCGACCTCTTCCCGCCGACCTTTTCACTTTATAACTTTACAACTACTACTGCCAGTCTGATAAGTATTCCGTAAAAATCACGCTTCTTGGCGTCACTCCTTGCAGCCATTCGACTTTGGATTCTACTTTCATTTGTCCTAAGCTATCAGTAATTGTGATAGTTCTAGTAAAAATTGATGTAGCTATTTTACAGTCACTAGGATTATCTATACATGACGGAATATCTGCTTTACTTAGTAACGTTCCAGTGGTAAGTGCATCTGTTAAAGTATTCACATTAAAAGCACAGCCTGATCCACAATTACTAAAAGTTCCGTCAGACCCAAAGAGAGTATTCCAATCTGAGTTAGGCGTAAAGGCTGAAATATAACTATCTCTTGTATTTCTAACAATCTCAATACCCTCTTGTGCCAGATATGATGCTGCTAATTTATTTTTAAGATATGAAGCACTTGCGACACCCTGAGAAGTGACTGAAATCAAGGCGACAATGGAAATAGAAAAAATAGAGAGAGCGGTAAGAGTCTCGATCAAAGTAAATCCTCCAGATTTACTTTGTATCCTTAATCCTTTATCCCTTATCCTTAATAATTTTATTATTGAATCTTGAATCATGAATTTACTTTAAACTTATTTAATGGACGGCTCCTCGAGGTCGGACCTCGGAACATCTTGAGGACCGACCTCTTCCCGCCGACTTTATAACTACTCTAGCTGACGTTGCGAGACTGTCGTTTGCAAATTAAAATTCTGCGTATCACCACGCGAAACAATCTGCCCAACCAATTTTATCGTAACCATCGGTTGGCCAGCATCCGCACCAACACCAGTTACAGTGAATCCAGACTTACTTTCATCTAATATTATTTCCGGTACTGTTATTGTAGAAGATATTGAGGCTAAACCAGGTATCTGTTTTATTTTAATAATTTTTTGATAAGTCAAAGCATCTGCCGGATCAATACCGATACTGTAAGTTACCATGTTATTCTGCACATCGGTAAAACTAATAGGAAAACTATTATCACAATTAGGTGGTGTAAAACCGCAGGAATAATTAGAGCCCAATCTTAAATTCCTAGTCATGTCTTCCATCACGAAACTCATATTATCCAATGCGGCGCGAGTGGCGGCTGTCCTTTTGTAAATCGCGTTACTGTTTAAAATCGCCCCGGACCCCAAAGTGATGGCGACAGAAAAAAGCGTCACAGCGATGAGAACCTCCACCAGCGTAAAACCAGAACAGCTGTAAGCTTTCAGCTGCCAGCTGTCAGTTTTAAAAAACTTTAATCTTAATTTTATTTTTATTTTTTTCATTTTTATTATTTTCTAACACCTAACAGCTATAAACTGACAGCTACTTAACCGTTATTTGCCCCAAGCTGCTCACTTCTATTGTTCTTGTTTGTTCCCGCTGTTCAATCCTTATTTTAGCAGAAATCGGATTCAAAACACCACTTGAATTACTTGAAATAATAGCGTCAGGAAAAGGCCTTTTAAAAGCAACATCTAAATTACTAACTAAACAATCTTCAATATTATTGCCATCATAAACACAAAGTTCTTTAATATTTCCCCTACTAATTTTTACCGTATGATCTAATCCATCAAAAAATTCTTCATTTATATCTTCATCATAAGACCCTATTGGGAATTGAGAGGTATCTGCAAAAAAAAGAAATTGATTGTTTTTTGAAATATCAAAATGGACTCCATATATCGGTGGGTCAGGATCAAAAAGAGATGAATTTTTGCCTACAATCGCATCTGTCTGAGCTTGCTTGATTTCAAGGGCAATTTCTTGGGATAAATTTTGGAGAGAGATGCTGTCGGTAAATCCGCCGAAGTTAAGCAGAGCCACACCGGAGAG
>CAZVEC010000073.1:0-4040 GCA_964626035.1 uncultured Candidatus Saccharibacteria bacterium | reverse complement strand
CTTATGATATCCGCAAGTATCCAAAAATTTTGCAGCCTCAAAACCTTGTGCCATTTCTTCTAAAATTTCGTGCCATTTATGACATTCATTATTCTTTGTCTCTTTATCATAAAACTCTGATGGACACCCATAGCCGGTTTTTAATTTACGAATAAGTGCCGGCATAATGTCTGAAATATAGGAGTGCATATCCCACCAATCACAATCAGCCCAGCCTCGGTGACCTCTCTGAAAAAACCATTTAATTCTTTTAAACATATTCATATTTTAGAAAAATATCCTCTATAAATTACCTGATTTTTGCGGTGGTGGGATTAATGATTACCCACAAATATTTTTTTGCCCGTTATTCTGCCACGCCACGGAGATTAATTACTTCCCCGCTTTTTTAGCGGAAGGTCTGGTTGCCTTCAACTCGATACAGCCATCATCCAATTATGGTAGACGATTTGTCGAGTTCTTACGAGACAAAAGTTGGCCGACTTCTGTTTGTTTAGCATTACGATACAAATATTTTTTACTCGCTGCAAAACTTTTCAGATTTACAATCGATGCCTTATGGGCTGGCGACCCATTTCTCAGCCACACCGCAAAAATCAAGTAATTTTCGCAAATTTAAAAAACTTTAAATTAATATTTAAAAAATTATCTAAAAAATAAACTATTATATTTTTTATAATCTATCGCACAATTTAAGACGTAATAACTTATAAATTATTACAAAATATCAAAAATTAATTTAATAAAATTATTGCGTATAAATTTTCTATTCAAATAATACCTTTAAATAATTTACCCTCACATCCCACTACTACACAAATCCTGCGATCGCAGGATTTGTGTAGTAGTTTTTAATATTATTTTAACTGAAATAATTATTCTTTTACGCTTTTAATATTTCTACTCTTCAATGTGCCGCTTTTTCCCACCTCGAAAATATCAACAAAATTTAGCAATTCCCTATCTTTCAAATCATCCATTAGCTCCCGAATTATTTTAGATTTGCCGACAAAAATGCTTTTTTGTATCATTTCATAATCATTAATTTTTAGAGTTTCCCTAAGCCAATCACGGTAACGTCTATAACTTTCAGGAATATCAAAAGCAATAATAAGCAATCTATCACCTTTTGCCTTATTATATAACTTTAATTCATATTTTTTATCATTATCTATCTTATTTGAACCTTTTAAAGTTAAATTCCATAAATTAGTCTTTTCATCCCTCTGTATATAGCCATTTTTCTTTAGACGTGACAGTGTATTATGTATTTTTTGCTTTTCCTTCCAAGAATTTATTCTATCCATTCTTTCAATCCAAGATTTTTTTCTATCTATTTTTCTCTTAAGTGTCGGATAAAGATCAACATATAAAGATGCGTAAACTTCAAGAATTCCCAAAGTTAAAGTGGCTCCTCCTTTTAAAATTTCTAGGATTTTTTTGGTAATTCCATTCTTTGTTTTAATATGATTTGATTTTATTCCCATAAATAAAATATATCATATATTCTCCACTACACAAATCCTGCGATCGCAGGATTTGTGTAGTGGAGAATTTTTTTGTTTTTTGTAAAACAAACAATGATGAAAAAATAATTAACTATATTGCAGTTGGATATATCATTGACGATGAAAAATTAATGCATAATGCTACTTAGATTTAATCCGAGCATACTGTTGGTGCGACTGATTGAGCAAGATTCGAATCGAACTCAAAAAGTTTTGTAGTACTATTCCAAATATAAGCATTCACATCACAGTCTGCAAGAATTTCCAGTAAATCAGGCGTATTACTCTGTTCCTGATAATCATAATTCTTTTGAACTGTATAAAATCCGTTCTGCTGTGGCAACGTCTTGTAACCGACTTGATTTCTGACAGAAGCACCAGAGCCAATCGAAACTGAAACTACTTGCCCACTGTCTTCCTTAAGTTCAGTAATAATTGGATTCCCATTTTCTTCTCGTAATATAGTGTATTCTGCCGTATAAGCACCAGTATTACCAGTAGTTACGATTACTTCTGTACATCCATCACCGGATAAGTCCACTTCCTCAATAATGCTAACTGGAAAGGCTTGCCCGACAATTTGACCAAATTCAGCAGTTAAAACATTCTGAATCTGTGGCAAAGATGCCTGCCAATTAATCTGCGAACATTGCACATTTGTCTCAAATTGAGATATTTCATTTTGGTTTACTTGAATTTGATCACTGTTCTTTAAATTACCCGCAACATAGCCGATAACAAGCCCTATAATTAATATAGAGATAATCAAAACAATATTTCCAAAACCTCCGTTGTGATTTTTAGTCTGCATAAATTTTTATTGATTAATTATAAAATAAAACTCTAAAATTTAATATTTTGGATCAATCTTTAATTTACCTGAAAGAATGGAATCAAAATCTGCACTCTTTAATTTATGTATTTGAACCCAAAGATGATGCATTTCACTCTGAAGCTGAGATGCCATTGGTTCAATCACATAAGGGCCCTCTTTTTTTTCATCCCACCTGTCCATCCCCCTGTCTTTAAATGTTTTTTTCATAGTGTCCAAATTGGCAATCTCGGAAATACTTTTTGTTAATTTTTCAATTTCATCCAATGTTTTTCGAACATCCTCAGAAAGATTAAATTCTTTTTTAATATCCCCCGCATAATCATTCAACACATTTACAGCTTGTGTAAGAGCAATTAATTCATCAGATTTCATCTTAATGAATAATTCCTGAGGACGTTTTTTCCAATCTATTTTTGCGTAAGATAAATTATATTCAAAATCTTTAAGTTTTTTTTCAATAACAGACTTTAATGCTGATTGTTCTCCCCGATTTTTTAAAAATTCAATAGGATTAAGATTAATTTTCATATGATTTTATTAATTATTAACTAAATTGTACAAATTTTTTTCCTCAAGGTCGCTGGCTCCTCGAGGCCGGGTCTCGGGACTGCTAGAGACCCGGCCTCTTCCGCCAACGACCTTTTCCCGAAAAATTAAAACTTCACTTGCACTGGCTGCGACTCCGGACCGGCATCGGGGATGTCGAAGAATTCTTTTTTAACAAAGTTGAATATTTTGGCAATTAGGTTTGAGGGGAATGATTCGACTTTGATATTCAAATCGCGGACATTGCCGTTGTAAAATCGGCGTGCTGCTTGAATTTTATTCTCCGTATCGGAAATCTCGCCAGACAACTGCATAAAGTTCTGATTAGCTTTAAGGTCCGGATAACTTTCAGAAATAGCAAGAAGTTTGCCAAGAGCCTGGGATAGATCGCCTTGAGCACTAGAAAATTGGACCATCTGCTCATGTGTGATTTTGCTCGGATCAATATTCATTTGGGTTGCCTTTGAGCGCGCTAAAGTGACAGCATCGAGCGTTCCCTTTTCATGAGTGGCATAGCCTTTAACTGTTTCAACCAAGTTTGGAATGAGATCAAACCGGCGCTTTAGCTGAACTTCGATATCTGACCAAGCTTCGTCTGTGCGAGTACGCAAACGAATAAATCCGTTATAAGCGGCGACTAACCAAATAATAATAACTGCGGGGATAATCCATAAATAGATCATAAAAAATGCTAGGCACTAGGCTTTAGGCGCTAGGCTCTAGAAATAAATAAATAATGAAGTAATTGTAACAAATAATGAAAAAAATTACTAAGCTTGACAAACTTGATTATATATTATAGTATATAATTGAATTTAAAACGTTTCATTAAAATTATATTATATGAAAAATTTAATATTTTTTTCTTTAATTGCCTTGATTTTCGCAAGCTGCAGCGGAAATAAAAGACTTTTTTCTTACAAGAAAAAAAAGGACATATTCTGCCGCGGTGGGATGGAAATCCCTGTAAAAAAATTTGAGTGTACAGACACAGTTTACTCTCTAAGGGGAAAAATAAAAACCGTGGGCGCCCTCATTGACCGCGATGGAGATGGAAAATATGACATCCGAGTAGAAATTGAGAAAAATCTGCTTGGGGGGTTAGAAAAGAACACTATATTTATCTTTATGTCAGAACACGGCGATCTTTT
>CAZVEC010000072.1:1040-4260 GCA_964626035.1 uncultured Candidatus Saccharibacteria bacterium | reverse complement strand
CCGACTGAAATTGATGAGTAAAAAGTATTGCGGCTCCTAGAGGTCGGACCTCAAACTCACTAGAGGACCGACCTCTTCCCGCCGAAAAGGAACCTTGCTTTTTTTTAGGTTTATTGTTATCTTGAAACCAATAAGGTTGTAGACAGCAGGCATTAAAGTAAGACCTGCCGAGACAGTGCACAAGTTACATGTTAAATATTGTAAAGAAAACAAAAATGCATTTTGCATTCAAATTAACTTTATAACTTTTAACTTTATAACTTGATAACTAACTCTCAACGGCCTTTAAGGTCGATTTTTATTTTAATAGGGCACTAGGCTTTAGGCACTAGGCGCTAGCGAATTCAAAGCTAAAGCCTAAGGCCTAGCGGCCTAGAGCCTAATTTGTATGGCATTAACAAAAGCAAAAAAAGGAGAAATATTAAATGATCTTCAAGAGATCGCAAAGAACAATAAATCTTTCGTCTTTGTGAACTTTCATAAATTATTGGTCTCTCAGGCTAATCAGCTCCGCCGCAAGCTCGAAAAAGAGAATGTAGGCTATAGGGTCGCCAAGAAAACTCTGATTAAAAAAGCATTTAGCGAATCAGGATTTCAAGGTGAATTGCCAAATTTAGAAGGCGAAGTGGCTGTGGCCTATGGCAATGATTTGATTGCTCCAGCTAGAGAAGTTTATGGCTTTCAGAAAGACAACAAAGAGAATGTTCAAATATTAGGAGGAGTGTTTGAAGGAAAGTTTATTAACAAAGAAGAAATGATGAATATTGCCACCATTCCGCCGCTTCAAGTGCTTTATGGACAGCTGGTTGGAATGCTCGCATCGCCTTATCGCAGTTTAGTGGTCGCTTTGGATCAGATTGCGAAGAAACAAGGGTAATTTGGTAGTAATTAATAATTTAATAAATACCACGAATCTATCCCGGCTCCTAGAGGTCGGACCTCGGGTCGCGCTTCAATGGACACTGCGCGACATGATTCTGCTGAATCAGAGGACCGACCTCTTCCCGCCGGGACAAATACTACGAATATTTATTAGTGGTATTCGATTGAGATTAGTGGTATTAGTGATTTATGCAAAAAGAATTAATCGAAAAAATTGAAAAATTAACAGTGCTCGAGCTAAATGAATTAGTGAAAGCATTGGAAGAAAAGTTTGGAGTATCTGCCGCAGCTATGATGTCGGCTGGTCCAGCCGCCGGCGGTGCAGCAGCTGTTGAAGAGAAAGATAGCTTTAATGTTATTTTGGCATCAGCTGGTGAGAGTAAAATTCCAGTTATGAAAGTAGTAAAAGAAGCTCTTGGTCTTGGACTTAAGGAAGCAAAAGATTTGATAGACGGAGCACCTTCAACTCTAAAAGAGGGAATGAAGAAAGCTGAAGCTGAGGATCTAAAGAAAAAGATTGAAGAGGCCGGTGGAAAAGTTGAATTAAAATAGTTATATTTTAATTCAACTTTTCCGGAGGTGCCGGATTTTTCCCACAAAGAAAAATCCGGTCAAGGGGGGCTATTTTGAATTACAGAAATTACAAAAAATCGCGTTTGACGCGATTTTTTGTTTGGCTTATAATTAGAAGATGTCTAACGCGCTTGAGAAGTTATTTGGCGGAGCTAATCGCATTAAAATAATGCGCCTTTTTTTGTTGAATCAAGATTTATTTTTTGACGCAGAAGATGTTTCAAAGAGATCAAAAGTAGGATTATTAAATACTAGAAAAGAGCTAAAATTTCTTGAAAATATTGGTTTTGTAAAGAAAAAAGGAATTAAAAAAGAAATATTATCAAAAAGCAAAAAAAAGCTCAAAAAGACTGTTGGATATTATTTAAATAATAATTTTCAATACAAAGAGGCTTTAAGGGGACTGCTATCGATGGATAATTTTCTAAAAAAGGGCGAGCTTACATCCAGATTTAAAGGCCATGGAAAAATAAAGCTACTCGTGGTGGCTGGAGCTTTTTTACAAAATAAAGATTGCAGAGTTGATCTTTTGGTGGTTGGCGATAATCTTAATAAAAAAGCCCTTGAGGACAAGGTTAAAACAATAGAATCTGAACTTGGCCAAGAACTTTGTTATGCTATTTTCGACACAAATGAATTTATTTACCGCATGAATATGTATGATAAATTGATCCGAGATATATTAGATTTCCCCAATGAGCACCTGATTGATACCGGTGAGATTTCCACATAGCCCTTTTGTTGCAAAGAATAAATTGGTATATGGATTACCATATATCAACTGCGTTCGGACATTAAGCAAATTTACTATTTGCTTTTGCTCCTCACTTGTTGATATAATGTATACATCATTATTATTAGTAATCATTAATAGTTAATAAGTGAAACTATTATATTTTTTTAGCCATGCTATTCTCGCTAAAAGCGAGTCCGCTTGGAGGGCGGATTTGGTGCGGTGATGATTAATATATTTGTTTCTCTCGTTAAAAATCAGTATGATATTTCAAACATGGGGTCAAGTTTTTAGCGCCTCACTTCAGAATCTATGGCTCGGTTTTATCGGCTTTGTGCCGGCTTTGATCGTAGCTATTGTTCTGTTTATTATTGGATGGGTATTAGGCGGAGTAATCGGAAAAGCAATTGCTCAGCTTTTGGAAGCTCTTAAAATTGATAAGTTCTTTCAGAGCATTGGTACAGAACAAATGCTTGGAAAGGCGGGTTTTAAGCTAAACGTTGGACGATTTGTAGGCGAAATCGTCAGATGGTTTATTATTATCGTCTTTTTGGTCGCATCACTTGATATTCTTGGTCTTCAAGAAGTGAATAATTTCCTCCGTGAAGTTGTTCTTTCATACATTCCAAAAGTATTTATTGCCGCATTGATCTTGGTCTTGGCTGCAGTTGTTTCCGATGCTGCTTCAAAGATTGTATCCGGATTTGCTAGAGCCGCTCAAATAAGAGCTGCTGGTTTCCTAGGTACAGCTACAAGATATGCAGTATGGGTTTTTGCTTTGATTATTGCTCTGTCAGAATTAGGCATTGCACAGCAATTTATGCAAATTCTCTTTACAGGCATTGTGGCTACTATGGTCATCGCTGTCGGTCTCGCTTTTGGCTTGGGAGCCAAGGATGCCGCAGGGAAAGCTATTGAAAAAGTTCGAGATCAAGTAAATGGATAATATATAGTTTTATTTTTTAGAAAATTAGGAGTCAAAAAGCCCACATTTTGTGGGCTTTTTGCTTTATATGGGATCAATTTAGTAAG
>CAZVEC010000072.1:0-1030 GCA_964626035.1 uncultured Candidatus Saccharibacteria bacterium | reverse complement strand
CCGCGCAAGTTACGAACACATTATCAACATTTGCTATTGACATCCTTTGTCATTTGAATAGAATAGACTTTGCTGTATGAAAAACACTAAACAAGTAAATTACGGGCGTAAAAGATAATTAAGATCTTGATTGATTTTCTTTTACCGCCTGAGTGGCGGTATTTTATATCAGGTATCATTTAAAAAGTTTTAGAATAATTTTTTTGTCTAAAAACACTACTTCACTTTTTTTCTGAATTATTCAGAAAAAAAGTGAGATAGGGTTTAAAATACGATTGAGCTGGATGGCAGATTGAAAACAGAATTCTGCTACAGTAGTTTTCTGGCATAAGAGTAGGCTAGTAAAAACTATGGAAGCAGTTGATCCTGATTACCTGAGTAAGGTGGTCGGGATTTTGTGCAAAAAAACCCGCCTGCCATCGCCTAAATGCTCTTAGTTGATTAAATAGATTATAGTAAAATTTATTACTTTATTTATATAACCACTCTAATCGCTCTGGCATTGGCGGGCAGGTTGTAAGTATATCCGCGTGATTTATCGCGCGGAATTAGTGATTTTTAAATTTCCTAATGGGAAATTTAAGGGCGTATGGTGGATGCCTTGGCACAAGATGGCGATGAAGGACGTAGCGTGACTGCGATAAGTCTCGGGGAGGTGTCTAGCAACCTTTGATCCGGGAATGTCCGAATGGGGAAACCTCATTGCGTAAAGCGCAATGATCCTAAGCGTAAGCGAAGGATGCATACCTAGGGAATTGAAACATCTTATTACCTAGAGGAAAAGAAACCAATAACGAGCCTTTAACTTATAGCGGTAAATTATTGCTATAAGTTAAAGGCTCTGGAATTTCCTTAGTAGCGGCGAGCGAAAAGGAAAGAGCTCAAACCTGCGTGCTTCGCACGCGATATTGAAAAATTTAAATATTTAAATATTGCGTGCGGAGCGCGTTGGTGTTGTAGGGCAGAAATGTAGTTTACTAGAAAAGTTACAAAAGAGAATATTAACTGAGATAGCTGGAAAGCTATATCG
>CAZVEC010000071.1:0-4527 GCA_964626035.1 uncultured Candidatus Saccharibacteria bacterium | reverse complement strand
CGCGTGCTTCCTGATTTTTTGGCGGGATTTTGGCGGGGCGGGCAACTGGAAAAACAAATACAAAAATGGTAAAATCTTTCTATGAAAGATTTTGACGAGTGGAATCAGTTAAAAAAGAAAATTGAAGCCGAGAAAAATTCTCCCGATAAATTTCCAAAAGAAGGCGAAGTGTGGATGTCTAACTTAGGTAAAAATATTGGCTATGAACAAAATGGTTCGGGAGATAATTTTTCTCGACCAGTTTTAATTACCAAAAAGTTTAACAACCATATGTTTTGGGCTATATCACTTTCCACAAAACAGAAAGATTTTGATTTTTATTTTAACTATACTGACCCAAACAATCAAAAAGTTTCTGCTATTTTAGCCCAAATGAAATTGGTTAGTGTGAAAAGATTAAAAAGAAAGCTCTATGATGTTCCAAATGAACTTTTTGATGAAATTAAACAAAAATTAAAATCTTTCCTCTAGAAACTCGAAACCCCGCTTTTGGCGGGGTTTCTCGGAGCCTTACGGCACTTTGTACATCTAGTATAGCAAGTAGGTAATTTAAGTCAAGCGAATTTTTGCTTTTTTGGCTTAATTTCTATATACTCTACTTATGGATTTTAATAAATTTTTAAATCTCAAAAAAACTCAACCGCCTGCTCCAGTAAACAAAATTGAAAGAACAGCTGAAGAACAGGCTCTTGATGATGAATTTTGGAAGAATCAGCAAGATATTGGCATTTTAGATTGGGAAGAATGTAAAAAAATAAGTAATGAATTATTTGATAAAAAAGGCAAGAAGTGGTTCGATAAACAATCTCGCACAGAAAGGGATAGGCTTATATCCGAATGGGACAAGCAGGCAAATGAAAAAGTTTTTGAAGAACATCGTGCCGATTATCTACATAAATTCTCTGAATTAAAAAAACAGTGGGCAGAAACATTATCTCAAAATCACGATAAAGTACTGAAGGAAGCAGAATCTGATCCCATACTCAAAGATACTTACGAGCAAGTTATTCAGAATATATTCCGTTCTGGCTCCAGTATCCAATTTGAAGTAAGTGGTGCTGGAAATGTATCAGGGATGGGCATAGATACTGGAGGTTTTTGTAGCTATAAATTTAACCCCGAATTAAAAAAAATGATAAGTGTTAGGCAAAGTGAGTTAGATCCCAATATTGACGAAAAACACAAATCAATTTTACCCATACATCTAAGCTCGGAAACCTATACTAATGAGGAAATGTTTCAAGAAAAAATAAAAAGGTTCCGTTTGAAAATGCCCGAGGGATATAAAGAAAAATATCTCTATATGGTTAGGCAGTTTATTCAAGGAAAAAAAGGAAATGCTTATTATTCTGACACGAGACCTGGACATGGTTATACTATAGGCATAGTCATGGATCCTAACGTTGACCCGAGCATTATGAGGCAGGAAGAGATTTTTAGTAAATTACAAGATACTGATTTAAGAAAAATTTTAGATATGCTAGCAAATACATTTATTCCTGAATACAACCAAGGCATAAAGGAATTGGCTAAGAATTATAATAACAAATTATAGATTCTCTAAAGTCTATGTTCTGCGTAAAAAGATTTCTATTTTTGCAATACAAAACTTGTATCTCAGCTTTGCCGAGATTTCAATATTATGTATTTTGAATTCTTAATGCCCGCCCCGCCAAAATCCCGCCAAAAAATCAGGAAGCACGCGAAGCGAATTTTGCGAAATACTTTCCCCCACACCCCCAGCATTTCGCAAAATTTCGCTCGCGTTCCGCATTTGCATTTCTGCACACCACATCATTTTTAGAAGATTGCGTGGTGTGCAGAGCGTTTTCCCGCACTTCTGCTTCAGCAGAAGCACCACGCTTCGCGTGGTGGCACTTCAGCGCGCGGGGAACGCTAGTGATTACAATTTTGAAAAAATGTTCGAGCTTGGTACAATAGAGACACCATTGACTATTATTTTCATTAGGCTAATATTTTTTTGAACAAGTTCTTAACTCTAAAAATATTAACCGATGAATAAAAAGCTTTATTTAGCCACTTTTGGCCAACCACTTATTGGCAATATTAGGAATAGTGTGGATTTTCCTTTAATTTGTCTCGATGCTGAGGTCATAAAAATTTATGATGCAAATAATCTTGAAGTTTACGTGATTCTAGAAAACACTGAATGGATGCCTAAAAACAAAGGGGATTATGAAAAGTTACAAAGTATGATCATGGAGTCCTTCGGAAAATCAGATCATGTATTGGTGGCTGTTCATTTTCGGCATAAAGAAGAAATTCTTGAAGGCATATTTAAGGAAAGGGAAATTGAAGTGGTATATCAACATCTGCGTGAAAATGAAATTATTGATATCACGCAAATCTACATGCCAGTAATGTTTTTGGTAGAAAATGGTGCCGAGTGTCATGAAATTTTACCTCTTTTGGCCAATAAAGATGAAATTATTCAAAATCGAATTGTTTACGAAAAAAATTGAATAGGGATAAATTGAAAAAGATATAATCAACCCCATGCATTTACTGGGGTTGATTTTTTATTATATTTGTGTTATAAACCAAAGGAAATCAATTAATGTTATTTAAATCATATAAATATGGAAATTGTACTAGTAAAAGCAGGCAATATGCCTGAAGATGATGCGCTAATACTCAGTAAAGCATTAAGGAATGAGCTTACTATAAATGGGTGGCTTCGACCGAAAATCACTTTCTTAAAAGATCATTCAGTTCATAAAGCTGTATCTATTTTGAGTACAGAATTAGGAGCTGACTTGGATGTTTCAGATTACAGATGGGGTTGGGTTTCAGATTACAATGATGAATTTGCTCTAACTGATTCTACTAGGGCGATTGAATGCCTCATGGAATCAATGAAATCGTTTTCACGCAATATTGTTGTGATATCCAATAATAAAAGCTGTGTTCATTTTGTTCAGAAGCTTTCATCGCTATTATATAAAGATGCAAATTTGCAGGAAGGGATAAGAACGATGATCATGGATGCATGTAAGAATGAAAAAGCTCTTATTATTACGCCCGGAAATAACGACTCATTGGATGTAATTGAAGCATCCAAAGATTCTTATGTACCGGAAAAAAAATACAATGTAGTACAACGGCAAAACGATTCAATGATTGATCATGAAAATTTTCATTGCTGATTGTTCTTCCGATAAAACAAACCCCTCACTTTGAATAAAGTAGAAGGGTTTATTTTTTTTGTGAATATTTTAAGACTAGTGAGTGTGATCAATTTTATAGCCATTTATCATGCCGACAGCGCGGGATAGGATCTTATAGGCAGCAAATAATCTATCATGTTCAGGTTTAGTAATGTTTGTTTTATTTTTAAGGGTATTTAGTAGTATTGTAATCGGTTTGAGATCTTTTTTAGCAGGTGCTCTTATTTTGTATATTCTTGCATCATCTGGCGAGAGATTTTCTATTTCGAATTCAATCTGATCAGTACTCATGTCTCTGTCTATTGCAAACAACATATTTAGCTCGGGCGTAAGATTTATAATGGAATTTAGGTTTTCTAATGAATGAACTTTTTCAAATTCAGTAAAAAGTGCTTCTAGTTCATGTTTTTCCTTCTCGCAATCATAGCGCATTTCCATTGGGATATCTTCATATGGATGATCTTTCAACCATTGTTCTAGCATCACTGTTTCTTTAGTGGGAGTTTTATTAATATTGTTTTCTAAATTTATGTTTATATTCATATAATTAATGATAGTACTTAGTGATTAAAAATAACGATCTATGTATTTTGAACGCTTCGCGTACGTTTTTGTGTGAGCCACAATAATTCATTTTTCGTCAAAAATGAATTTTCCAGCCCCGGGCTCGACTGTCTTCTCTGGTGAGAAAACATGTCTCCGCCTTCACAAAAGCTTTATTTGCTTCTTGTGGTCACAGATCTTTTTTTACTAAAAAAGTCCGCGACCCCGCCTCGCGCCTCATTCAGTAGAATGACCTACTGGGTTCGCGCTCCGGCTGTCACAAGCTCCAAGTATTCGCTTGTGACCTCACCGGGAAACATGAGTACATTTTCGGTCAGGAATAATTTACTCGCCGTCGCTCGTAAATTTTCATTACCATGACTCGCTCATTTTTTGAGCTCAAAAAATATGGCTCCGTCTTTCGATTCCCGGACGCAAGCAAAGCAGTTTGCTTGCTTAAGGTAACAAAAAACGCTTCGCTTATTTTTGTGACCTCACCGGGAATCGAACCCGGATTAACGGATTGAAAACCCGTTGTCCTAACCGTTAGACGATGAGGCCTTTATTTATAACCAATAACTTACAACTAATAACATATAATAAAATCATAATAAAATCAATAAACTTTTTTATAATTATGTTGTAAAGTTATGTGTTATAGGTTATAAGTTAGAAATGGAGGCGTGGCTATGAAAGCAAACATCGGAGCTTTCATCCGTCGGAGACATAGAGCAAATTACAAAGTAATCAATATTGAAAAATAGAATATGTAGATATTGGAGGCGTGGCTGAGTGG
>CAZVEC010000070.1:0-4527 GCA_964626035.1 uncultured Candidatus Saccharibacteria bacterium | reverse complement strand
CAACCTTTATTTTTTTGATTATGTCTTTGGCAGCCAAAAATTCACGGCCAAAAATAATGCCTGTGCCAAATGGAGCAAGATCCACATATACGGCCGATCTTTTGACTTCGATCACCGGACCTTCCACTAGAGCGTCAAACTCAACTGAACTTGGACTTTTTTCAATTAAAGTCCACAGTGCGCTCATTTCTGGTTTAATTTTTTCTGCTATTTGTGTCATTTTTGCAATATTCAAGAATTATACTTAAAAGATATTTTAAAGCAAGTGGAATAGGAGGGGTTTACTTAGCTTGTATAATTTAATATAATACCAATCATGATTATTAATTATTTAGGCAAACAATTTTTTAAGTTGAGCCAAGGAGATACCGTGGTGGCAATAAATCCGCCTAGCAAGGATTCAAAATATAAAGAGGGAGTGTCGCGTTTCGGTGCAGATATTGCTTTGGTGTCCGTAAATCATAAAGATTTTAACGGCGCTGAATTGCTTACACATGGAGACACTAAGCCGTTCGTAATTTCAGGTCCCGGTGATTATGAAGTAAAAGATATTTTTATTAACGGTGTTGGAATCGAGGCAGTGATTGATGGAAAGAAATATATCAATACTATTTATTCTCTTACTTCCGCCGATATCAAGCTGACTTTTTTGGGCGCGTTATCTTCCGATATTCCGGCTAATTTGAGGGAAACTATTCAGGCTCCCGATATTCTATTTGTACCGGTAGGCGATGGGAACCTTCTTTCTCCAAAGAATGCTTATAAGCTAGCCGTCTCTCTTGAACCAAAAATAATTATTCCTATGGATTATGATGCAAACAGTTTGAAGCAATTTTTAAAAGAAGGCGGAGAAGAAAAAATCACGCCGATTGAAAAATTAACCATAAAGAAAAAAGATTTGGAGGGCAAAGATGCGGAGATAGTTGTGCTAAAGTAAATCAAGCAAGGCAAGTGAAGCAAGCGAGGCAAGCTTAATTCACTTGATTTACTTATCTCGCTTAATTTACTTGATTTACTGATTATGAATGATCTAATAAAAAAAATTCAAAAGAAACCCAAACATGTTCGCAGTCAAATAATCATGGTCACAAGTTTGGTCATAACCGGGATTATAGTATTGTTTTGGGTTTACAGCTTACCTTATCGTTTTTCTAACAATGAACAAGGCGGTTTAAAAGAAGATATAAAACCTTTTAAAATATTAAGTGAAACACTGTCAGACACGATTGGCGGAATTAGTGATACAATCAAGAGATAAAGTCACCAGCTACTAGTAAAAATTCGGGAAGACCCCCGGGGTGAATACAAGAGGTCGGACCTCGGAACATCTTGAGGACCGACCTCTACCCCGGGGGTCGAGGAGAATTTTTACTAGGCGCTAGTCGCTAGAATTATGCCCAAAAAACCACAACCTGAAGAAAAACCAATAGAAAAAAAACTATCTATCAAACCGGTCAGCATTACGACCGAGATGAAAGATTCTTATCTCGACTATGCAATGTCGGTGATTATGTCGCGAGCGCTTCCGGACGTGAGAGATGGCCTTAAGCCGGTGCATAGAAGAATTCTTTACTCGATGCATGAAATGGGCCTCACGTCGGCTGCCAAGCCGCGCAAGTCTGCAGCTGTGGTGGGCGATGTGCTGGGAAAATACCACCCTCATGGCGATACTGCCGTGTATGATTCTATGGTTGGAATGGCTCAGGATTTTTCATATCGCTATCCGCTCATAATAGGGCAGGGAAACTTTGGCTCGATTGACGGTGATTCTGCCGCAGCTATGCGTTATACAGAAGCGAAGATGTCTAAAGTTTCAGCATTGCTTCTTAAGGATCTGGATAAAAATACTGTAGATTTCAGGCCGAACTATGACAACACGCGCAAAGAGCCTATTGTTCTGCCAGCTTCAATTCCAAATCTTCTTTTAAATGGAACATTAGGTATCGCTGTGGGTATGGCCACAAATATTCCTCCGCATAACCTCCGGGAATTGATTGATGCATGCATATATATGATAGAAAATGAAAATGCGACAGGGGATGATTTGCTTCAATTTGTGAAGGGTCCTGATTTTCCCACCGGTGGAATTGTTTATGGCGAAAAGGATATGAATCATGCTTATTCTACAGGTCGCGGGGGCGTGGTTACCCGCGGTGAGGCGGAAATAGTGGAGCTTAAAAGCGGTAATTTTCAAATTATCATCAATTCAATTCCGTACCGTGTAAATAAGGCTGACATGATCGTAAATATTGTCGAACTTGTAAAAGAAAAAAAACTGGAAGGCATTAAAGATATTCGCGACGAATCGACTAAAGATATAAGAGTCGTTATTGATCTTAAAAGCGGAGTGCATCCGCAAAAAGTTTTGAATTATATTTATAAGCACACCGCTCTTGAAACCACTTTCCATTTCAACATGGTGGCGCTTTTGGATGGTGTGCCGCAGACTCTCTCGCTTCAGTCGCTCCTTTCCACATTTATAGATCACCGAGAAGAAGTGGTAAAGAGGGCTGCCCAATTTGATTTAGGGAAAGCCGAAGATCGTGAGCATATTTTGATTGGTTTGAAAAAAGCACTGGATCACATAGATAGGATTATTAAAGTCATCAAAGCCTCAAAAGACCCTGAAGTTGCAAAAAATAATTTAATGAAGGAGTTTAAATTCTCCGAGCGTCAGGCGCAGGCTATTTTGGACATGAAGCTTCAAAAGCTTTCCGGTTTGGAGCGCAAAAATATCGAATTAGAGCTTAAGGAGAAGCAGGATTTGATTGCACATCTGAAGGATCTGCTAAAGAGTCCGAAGAAAATTTTGAAAGTAATCTCCGATGACCTCAAGGATATCAAGGAAAAATATGGGGACGACAGAAGAACTAAGATAATCAAAGGCGGAGTAAAGATTATTTCGACTGAAGATTTGATTCCAGATAAAGAAGCAATGCTTGTTTATACTCAGGGAGGCTATGTGAAGCGCACTGATCCTGCTGAATTTCGCGTGCAAAAGCGCGGCGGAGTGGGCGTGGTTGATCTTGAAACAAAAGAAGAGGATTTTGTGACTCATTTAATTAGTGCCAACACGCATAGCGATATGCTTTTCTTTACAAACTTAGGGAAGGCTTATCAAATCAAAATGTACGATCTGCCGGAAGGTCGTCGTGCAACTAAAGGTAAGTCGATAATGAATTTCCTATCGCTTTCTTCTGACGAAAAGGTGACTTCAATTTTGCCGATGCCGAAGGAAGCTAAAAAATCTAGCGAGGCTATGATTTTGGTGACTAAAAAAGGTACTGCTAAAAAAGTTTTGGCAGAGAATTTTAAAGATGTTCGCCGAAGCGGTCTTATTGCCATTTCTCTTGATAAAGGTGATGAGCTTGATGCAGCGCATTTTGTAGAGAAAGGTGACGAGGTGATGCTGGCCACTTCAGCCGGGCAATCCATTCGTTTTAAGGAATCTGATATTAGAACAATGGGCAGATCTGCTGCTGGAGTGCGGGCTATGAAATTGGGGGGAAGCGACAGTATAATTGGTGTGGATATTATCAGGAAAGAAATGAAGGATGCGCAATTTTTGACGATGAGCGAGAATGGGCTTGGCAAGAAAACAGTATTGAAAGAATATAAGACGCAGAAGCGCGGCGGATCCGGCATAAAAACAGCAAAGGTCACACCAAAGACAGGAAAATTAATTGTGGCCAGAGTTGTGACACCGGAAGTGAAAGAACTTATTGCAATTTCTCAGAAAGGGCAGGTCATCCGCACAGAGCTTGATTCTATTCCAAATCTTGGCCGGCAAACTCAAGGTGTGACAATTATGAAATTAAGAGCGGGAGACAAGATCGCGTCGTTGACATGCCTTTAGTAATAAAAGCAAAAAAGCACAGAAAACACAAAAGCACAAATAATTATTTTTTTTTGCTTTCTGTGTTCAAGTGCTTTCTGTGATTCATGTTCGTCGATCCTCAAACAATTTTACAGCAATTCAATTTAAAGCCCACTGATTATGTGGCAGATTTGGGCGCAGGCACAGGCGCTTATTCGATTCCGGCAGGAAGAATTACTAGAGAAGGAAAAGTCTATGCCGTTGAAGTTCAAAAAGATCTTTTACAAAGAATAAAAGATGAGGCGGTAAAATACCATTTGTCTAATATAGAAGCGATCTGGGGTGACATTGAAAATAATGGCGGAACAAAATTAAAAGATGCGGCTGTCGATGCGGTGATAGCTTCAAATGTCTTATTTCAAGTACCGAATAAAGCCGGTTTTGCATCGGAAATTAATAGGATATTAAAGCCCGGTGGGCGGTTGCTCTTTGTAGACTGGAAAGATTCCGGCAGCGGTTTGGGGCCAAATTCTTCCATGCTTGTTTCCAAAGATTCTGCTAAAATGATATTTGAAGGTCAGGGCTTAAAATTTGATCGGGACATCGAAGCCGGCGAGCACCATTATGGGATTATATTTAAAAAATAATGCGAAAAAAAGCCGGGAAGAGGTCGGTCCTTGAGGAGGAGCGAAGCGACGGGAAAGGTCCGA
>CAZVEC010000069.1:0-4531 GCA_964626035.1 uncultured Candidatus Saccharibacteria bacterium | reverse complement strand
AAAGGAAACCCCGTACGACTCTGTACTCAGAGGAGTGCGGGGAGGAGGTCATTTTTATGAATGATTAAGGTTAAAATTCGGGAGGACCCCCGGGGTTAAAGTAGCCCCAACCCCGGGGGTCAAGGAGAATTTTAACCTTAATCGTTTGCACATCGTTAATTTTAATGTTAAATTCTTCCTTGGCACTATTCAACAACTTAACCTGTTCTTTCTAATGAAATTAAAAGAAATTCAAAAAAATTTGAAGAGCTTATCCTTCATGGAAAATGGCATAACTCGTTTAAATCCTGAACGTTATGCGATGATTGTATCAGAGCTTTATTTACTTCAGAAACCTCCTGAAAATTTACCCTATCTGACATCCGTCACAAAAAAAGCAATGCAGATTGCGCATTCTTTGCACAAGGATGATTATTCTCCCGGAGAAGGAATCCCCAGAATACATCGACTTGTTAGAGTTGGACGAGACGTATCAAGACATCAAAATTTAACAAAGGCATTAAACAGGGAATGGCTGGTTGCAGCTGCTTATCTGCAGGACTCAATCAGAAGCTTTGATAAAAATGAAACTGGACAAGAGGCTTTAACGCGCATTTTCAATAATCAAATATCAGGGATTATAATGGAAATTACAGAGGATAATTCTCTAAAAACTCTTGGCAAGCGAAAAGAAAATTGGTTGGAACGAAAGACGCTTTATTTGAGCATCTTAAATGAAGCTTCAATTTATGGCCAAATTATTGCAGCTAGCTATCAAAAAGATCATTTGAATGCGATGATTGTAAGGTATAAAAAGGAAGGGAATTCGATTTGGGCAAAATACAACGCCCCGGCCGACAAGCAGATTTGGTTTATTGAAGAAGTATTAAAAGTTCTAAAAAAACATGAAGGGCGGAATGAATTTTTAAAAATTCTGACAGATGAGCTTGGTCAATCTTTCCAAAGAGCTACAGTTCGTTTTGGTATCAGAGAAAAAAATTTTGTTTTAGCTTAATAGGGATTATGAAAAATATTAAAACCCCATCGCATATGCGACGGGGTTTTTTTTTATTTACTTAACTCACTTATTTTTTCTCCACTATGTCCTGCATTCCGCGCTTTGTTGACCATTCATCTGGTCGGTAATCGCAATAAAGAGCGATTCCCGGGATGCATTTTTCAATGAATCGGCCGAGACCTTGGGCAACTATGCGCAAAGTTGGATGAACCATTTGGCTCGTGCGCAGCTCTGCGAGGTAAACCGCGGCTGGCAGAGGCGCTACGACATCCACCGGCACTACATAACCCATGGCTGTGTAATATTGCAGATCTTCAGGTCTGCCGTTTAAAGCAGCAATTTTTTCTTCTTGCGTTTTTAGGAATTGCACCGCCTCGATTTTTAAATCTTCCGGCAGCTGCTCCAGATACCACGGATGAAATCCTCTTTTGGTCGTGAGGATGGGCATAGTTTGTACTACTCCGCGATGTCGCTGGAAATCCCGGAAAGAGCCAAAATCAATCAAGAAACTAAAATTGATATTGCCACAAATGCGGAGCTGTTTCGGCAGCTCTGCAGCCGCTTGTTTCGGTTCGTTTGGATCATTTGGATCTTTTTGCGTGCGGGCGGGGCGAGATCGGAGAATGTGAAGATATCTGTTTACTTGCCTGCTGTTCAAAAAATCACCTGCGGAGAAATCATTTATTCCAAAGTCAGTATTAAAGTCATAATATGACACTTTTGGAATTACATTTTCCAAATAGCTCTGTTCTTCCTCATAATCTTTATGAGAGAAGCTGTTCGGATACTTCTCCGATAAATTTTGAAGCAAAGTATCTGCAACTTGTCTGACTTCTTCGAGTGGATGAAACTTTAACTCTTTTAGGTGGTCATGTGCCTGCCTTAAGTTGGGATGCCAGCTTACGAATGTCGTCACTCCGGCCGGCAGAAACCCGCGGGCCACATCAAAAGATTTGGCTTTGATTGCTTTAAGATAATCTTTCTCATCCTCTTTCTCTTTTTTCGGGAATCTTCCGGGTAAATGTTCCACTAATCTTGTCAGAACTTTTTTGTAAAAATTCATCCAATCTTCTTGGATCACATTACCTTCTGTACTGCCAAGAGGATTTAAAACTTTTTTGCTTGCTCATGTCCAAATAGCGCGTACTGGCTTCCTGGCCGCTGTAAAGCGCCCAGTCTTGGATGGCTTTAGCCACTAGCATGCTCACATCTTCAATGAACATTGTGGTTGAACCGCAGTCACCGATTGATTTGTGGCCGTAATTCACATAAAACTGGCCCATAAAATTTCCCGAACCGGATTTTTGAACTTTTTCCATATGCACTATAACGCTCCGCGGATCTCTGGAATAGAGAGCTTGAAGCATGGCCATATCTTCCGGGGTAAGGCATAAGCTTTCAATATTTTCAGATTTTTTCTGAAGATATTCAATCGCTATTTGCGGATTTTCATTGATCATTTTGATTAAAGCTTCAACTTCTTTATGATTGAGCTTGGTACCAATCCCGTCAAATATGAATGTTTTCATAGTGTTTGTGTTAAAATGTAAAAGAAAAAAAGAATTCAAATTTAATCTAACATTTACATAACCTATGTCAATTGCTAAAAAAAA
This sequence comes from uncultured Candidatus Saccharibacteria bacterium, assembly GCA_964626035.1. Lineage (GTDB taxonomy): Bacteria > Patescibacteriota > Minisyncoccia > Phycocordibacterales > CAZVEC01 > 2-01-FULL-42-20. The sequence goes on along the minus strand of CAZVEC010000069.1, from coordinate 1,921 downwards.
TGATTTATAGTACCATTTTTTTTGGAATTACGTACCACTTTAAAAAAACAAAAAATGAACGGAAAAATATTGATCACCATATATGGTGTAAATAATTTGGGCAAATCATTGCAAGTCGACATGCTCAAAAAAAGACTCTCTGGCGAGGGTATGCAAGTATTTTCGCTCAAGTATCCGATTTACGACCTTAATCCGACCGGTCCACGCATCAATGCTTACCTGAGAAAAAAGAATCCGGAAGGACTTACTCCGCTTGAAGCTCAAAAAATTTATGTGGAGAATCGCAAGGATTTCGCTCGTGCGCTGGATGATCTTTTAAACTCGCATGACGCAGTCATTGCCGAAGATTATTTGGGTACCGGTATCGCATGGGGTATGGGAGCAGGCGTGGATAAAAAAGTTTTGGTGGACATGAATGCGGAACTGCGAAAGGAAAATTTGGCCATCTTAATAGATGGGGAGCGTTTTATGCAGGGTGTGGAGAAAGATCATGCTCATGAGAGCAACAATGAACTGACCGAAAGAGTAAGATTGATTCATTTGGATCTTGCCCGTGAATTTGGCTGGGTCGTTGTGAAAGGAAATCATCAATGTCAAAATTCGGGAAAACCCCGGTGGTTGAGGAGAATTTTACCTCATTCATCTGATTTCATGATTTCATGTTTTTATGATTTAATGACTTTATGGTTACCGATCAAATAAAAGAGATAATAGCAAAAAGCCTAAAAAAACTGTCTATAAAAGCAAATCCGGAAGAGATTGCTATAGAGCATCCGTCCGATATATCTCATGGTGATTTTTCATCAAATATTGCCATGCGTTTTGCTAAGGAGCTTAAAATGAATCCAAAAGAATTGGCTGAGAAAATTATTTCTGCAATAAACCCAAAATTCGGGAAAACCCCCGGGGTCAAGGGCAGCCCGACCCCGGGGGTTGAGGAGAATTTTGGGCCCATCGCGGAAATTAATATTGCCGGACCGGGCTTTATTAATTTTTTCCTAAAAGATGATTTTTTCAGAAAATCAATTATTGAAATAATAAAAGAAAATGAGGAATATGGAAAAAATAATTTAGGCGATGGCCGAAAAACAATCGTGGAGTATTCTTCTCCAAATATCGCCAAGCCTTTTACTGTTGGGCATTTGCGGTCAACAATTATTGGCGACAGTATAGCTAATATTTTAGATTTTTCTGGTTATAAGGTAGTTCGTGATAATCATATTGGGGATTGGGGCACGCAGTTTGGCAAATTGATCGTAGCGATAAGAAAATGGGGGAATGAAAATGATCTTGATAAAAGCCAGACTCCAATAAAAGATTTGGTAGATCTTTATGTTAAGTTTCATCAAGAAGCTGAAATTAATCCAAAATTAGAAGATGAAGCGCGTGCTTGCTTTAAAGCGCTTGAAGAAAAAGATCCTGAAATTTGTAAATTATGGAAAAAAATTGTTGACTGGTCCATGTTTGAATTTGGACGTCTTTATAATAAGCTTGGAATAAAATTTGATTTGATTCTGCCAGAAAGTTTTTATGAGGATAAAATGGTAGACGTTTTGAATGATCTTAAGAAAAAGAAAATCGTAGAGGTGAGCGAAGGAGCTCTGGTGGTTTTTTTTCCGGAGGAATCAAAATTACCTCCATTATTGGTGCAAAAAAGCGACGGAGCGAGCCTTTATGCAACCCGTGAGCTGGCGACAGATAAATACCGCCGGGATGAATATGATAAAGACGTCTTAATTATAAACGAGGTTGGATCGGAACAATCTGAGTATTTCAAGCAAATTTTTGCTGTCGAAGAAATGCTTGGATATTTTAAAAAAGGACAGAGAGTTCACGTGGCACACGGACTTTATCGGTTTAAAGAAGGCAAGATGTCCACACGCAAAGGCAATGCCATCTGGCTTGAAGAGATAATTAACGA
>CAZVEC010000068.1:0-4720 GCA_964626035.1 uncultured Candidatus Saccharibacteria bacterium | reverse complement strand
ATAGCTATTAGGCTTTAGGCATTAGGCTCTAGCAATTTTTAAAGCTAGCTCCTAGTGCCTAGTGCCTAGCGCCTACCATGTCTATTGATTTTTCTTTGTTTGAAAAAAAAGCTAAGCTCTCTTTTGTTGACAAAAACCTATTAAAACAAGCTTTTATTCACCGTTCTTATATTAATGAAAATCCAAAAATTGGTTTATCTCATAACGAACGACTCGAGTTTTTAGGCGATGCAGTATTGGAATTAGTGGTAACTGAATTTTTGTATAAAAAATATCCCGAGAAAGCTGAAGGGGAACTTACATCTTATCGATCAGCTTTAGTTAATGCTATTGTTTTGTCAGAAGTTGCATCAGAACTTGGTATGAATGAATTTTTACTTTTATCAAAAGGCGAAGCAAAGGATACAGGCAAAGCCAGACAATATATTTTAGCCAATACAATTGAAGCTTTGGTGGGCGCTCTTTATTTGGACCAGGGATACGAAAGATCCAGCGAGTTTATTTCCAGTATCCTTTTTGGCAGGGTGGATGAAATAGTTGAAAAAAGGTTATGGCAGGATGCTAAAAGCTATGTGCAGGAAAAAGCTCAAGAAAAATTTAGCGTGACGCCGTCATATAAAGTAATCTCTGAAATTGGCCCTGATCACGACAAACAATTTACTGTAGGGATTTATTTTGGCACTGGTTTAGTCGCCGAGGGAAAAGGTAAGTCAAAACAGGAAGCTGAACAAAAAGCCGCTGAAAAAGCGTTGAAGACAAATGGATGGTGGGATTAATGGATAGCGACTAGCTGCTAGCTTCTAGCGACTAGACAATTAAAAAAATAAAATATTAAATTAATTATTAAGCTAGACACTAGTAGCTAGTGACTAGAAGCTAAGGTATGCTTAAATCGCTTGAATTAATAGGATTTAAATCGTTTGCCAAGAAGACGACTTTGGATTTTCAAAGCCGCATTACTTCTGTGGTTGGACCAAACGGATCAGGTAAATCAAACTGCGTGGAAGCGGTGCGTTTTGTGCTTGGCGAACAATCCATGAAATCACTGCGCGGTAAATCAGGCGCTGATCTTATATTTCAAGGGTCAAAATTTATTCCAAAGCAGAACAGGGCCGCCGTCTCAATAAAATTTGATAATAAAAATAAAGTTTTTAAATTGGATATTTTAGGCAAGAGCGGGATAAATCTTGATTTCGACGAGATTATTATTACACGCGAAATTTATCAAGATGGCACGAGTAATTATCTGATTAACGGGACTGAGGTGCGCTTGAAGGATATTATTGAAATGCTTGCCAGTATTAATATCGGCAGTTCCGGGCATCATATTATTTCTCAAGGTGAGGCAGACAGGATTTTAAATGCGTCTCCAAGAGAACGCAAGGAGATGATAGAAGACGCGCTCGGACTTAAAATTTATCAATATAGAATTCGTGAAAGCGAGAGAAAAATTGAGAGAACTAAGGAAAATATAAAAGAAGTTTCATCATTGCGCCGCGAAATTTTACCGCATTTAAATTTCCTGAAAAAACAGGTTGAAAAAATAGAAAAAGCCGGGGAACTTAAAAATGAACTTGTTCTGCTGTACGAAGAATACTTAAAAAAAGAAGAAGTTTTCATTCAAACAGAAAAGCAAAAAATTTCTGCCGAAAAATCAAATATTAATGCAGAACTTGCAAAGATTGATCAATTTATTATTGAGGCGCCCAAAGCGTCTGTTTCGGCAAGTGTATATGAAGAAAAACTTAAATCTGTTGCGGAAAAATTAAATCAGTTGCGAAAAATCAAAGATGATCTTAGCAGAAAGCTTGGCCGGCTTGAGGGAATTTTAGAAATGAAGGAGCAAGACAGGGCAAAACAAAATAATCCGCAAAAGAAGGATAATTTTATTTCTTTTTCAGAGGTTGAACAAATTTTAAAGGAAATGTCCGGTAATTTGGATAGTGCCTCAAATATTGAAGATTTATCTTCTGTTCGTTCAGTTCTTGAAAAAATAAAAGGAATTATAGGTAATTTTTTGGCAAAATATCAGGAGCCGAAAAGCGATAATATTTTTTCATCTAACGAAGAGGATTTAAAGGAATTAAAAGATACACAGGCTAATATTTTATCTGAGCTTGAAAAAATATCAGGTGAGGAAAAATTGATTTTAGAAGATGAGCAAAAAATTAGAACTCAAGTTGAGCAGGAAAAAGAAGCATTACGCCAAGGTGATTTAAAGCGTTACGAAAGCCAAGTTCAAAAAAATGGCTTAATTTCAAAATTGGATTTTATTAAAATACGAGAAGATGGAGTAAATAAACTTGAAATTAGTTTTCAAGATGAAATAAAAGAAGCTATCGTTCTAATAGGTGGCAGTGTTTCAAATTATAAAAATTTTACTATTCAAAATATTGATGAGTCACGATCAGTACAAGAAGAGAAGAAGAGGAGAATCGAGAGGATAAAAATAAAGATTGAAGACATTGGCACAGGCACAGGAGAGGATGTCATGAAAGAATATAATGAAACACTTGAAAGGGATCAATTTTTGGCCAGAGAATTAGAGGATCTTAATAAAAGCATTGAATCCCTTGATAGTTTGGCTTTGGAATTAAATCAAAAACTTGATTTGGAATTTAAGGTTGGTATTGAAAAAATCAACAAACAATTCAGAGAATTTTTTATTTTAATGTTTGGCGGAGGTTTGGCTTCATTAGATGTAATAAACCAGGAAAAGAAAAGGCGGAAAAAGGATATTGAAGAAGGGGATAGCTCAGAAGATGAATTTGTTGATGAAGAAGAAATAGAGGAAGAAACAGGTATTTTGATTAATGTTTCTTTGCCGCGTAAAAAGGTTAAGGAGCTTCATGCTCTCTCTGGTGGAGAGAGATCATTAACATCGATTGCTCTTCTTTTTGCTATGTCTCAAGTTAATCCGCCTCCGTTTTTAATCTTGGATGAGACTGATGCCGCGCTGGATGAGGCAAATTCTAGGAAGTATGGCGATATGCTTGAACTATTGGCAAAATATTCTCAGCTTATTTTGGTTACTCACAATCGAGAGACAATGTCACGAGCCGGGATTCTCTATGGCGTGACTGTGGGATCTGATGGTGCTTCACGATTACTTTCGATTAAGTTTGATGAAGCAGCCCAAATTGCAAAATAACTTGACTTTTTTTATGCAATCTGCTAGTATAGTAAATGTGAGTGGAGGTGTAAGCTATATTTTATTATACCCAACAAAAATGCTGCCAATGGCTCTGACGCAAGTCGGAGCTTTTGGCTTTTTATAAAGAGGTCCGACCCCTTGTCTTTATTTAAGTTTATCTTTAGCCTACGATTATTGTTACGTAAAATTAAGGGGTCGGACCCCCTTGGACCCATTATTTGATCTTGTTCTCTTATTGCATTTTGTATTCCATGATATAATATGTTTTACATATAAGTCTCTATCCATGGCAGGCGCTGCACTCACAAAGGCATTTTTGTTGGAGCTCGCACCGCCTGCCTTGAATGGAGAGTTGTTAAAAAAACGCCGCAAGGCGTTTTTTTAATTGTTAAATAAAAATTATTTTTTAGAATTATTAAATTAGAAATTTTATTTTTAGTACTTTCGTATAAATTCGTACTCCGTAGACATAAAAAAGTTATCCACAGTTTTCTTTGAAAAAATATTTACATTCTACCTTATATATACGATAATTAAGGTGAGGTGCGATAATATTTCTCAAATTTTTTTTTGAGAGGTCGTGTTATTGCAAACACTTTAATAACTTAAAAACTTTATAACAAAATTAACTAATAACAAATAACTGCCAATTCAAATAATTTAAATTTTAAAATATTTGTGAGTTATAAGTTGTGAGTTATAAGTTATAAGTTTAACTATTATGGCAGCAAAAAAGAAAGTAGCAAAAAAGGCTAAGAAAGCAGCTCCTAAGAGAAAAGCAAAAAAAGCAACAAAGAAAAGAAGATAGCCTTCACAAAATCCCCGATGTTTCGGGGATTTTGTTTTTTATGCTATGATAACCCCTATCTACTAGCTATTATCTACTAGCTACTAGCTATTAAAATGTCTTTATTTTCTAAAATATTCGGCGATCCTGATGCTAGTTTTATTCGCAAAGTCAGCCCGATAATCAAAAAAATTAATGCTTTAGAGCCGGACTATGTAAAATACAAGCCGGAAGATTTTTCTGCTAAAACACTGGAATTTAAAAATAGAATCCAAAAAGGAGAAAGTCTTGATGATATTTTACCAGAAGCTTTTGCCTTGGTTCGCGAGGCAGCTACGCGAACATTGAACCAGAGGCATTATGACGCTCAGCTTGTGGGAGGTATTGTACTTAATCAAAGAAAAATTGCTGAGATGAGAACAGGTGAGGGAAAAACTTTGGTGGCAACTTTGCCTGCTTATTTAAACGCCTTGGAAGGCAAAGGAGTGCATGTGATTACTGTGAATGATTATTTGGCGCGTCGCGATGCCGTCTGGATGGGTCAGATTTATAATTTTTTGGGTTTATCTGTGGGTGTGATTAATGATCAAAATGCTTCGTATTTATATGATCCGTCTCATACCGAAAAAGACAAAGTCAGGGACGAGGAAGGTTCATTCAAAGTTATTCATGAATTTTTGCGGCCGGTAACAAGGCCCGAGGCCTACGCGGCCGATATAACTTACGGTACCAATAACGAGTTTGGCTTTGATTATCTTCGCGACAATATGGTCTACGCG
>CAZVEC010000067.1:0-4753 GCA_964626035.1 uncultured Candidatus Saccharibacteria bacterium | reverse complement strand
GTTAGAATCGAAGATGCTCAAGAGGCAGACAAAGTGTTTGACATGCTGATGGGTTCTGAAGTGGCTCCGCGCAAACATTTTATCCAATCCAACGCCAAGCTGGCGAATATTGATGTTTAGATATTGTTAAAGGTCGAATATTATTAATTAGAATTAGTAAATTAAGTAAAGCAAGTGAATCAAGTAAATTAAGCTTGATTTACTAAAATCGCTTGTCTCGCTTGATTTACTTTATAAATATGCCAGAAAAAAAATTTAATTGGGGAACATTAGTTATTGGTATTATCATAGGTGCAGTCGCCTTTTGGGCAATTTCGTCACTGGTATTAAAGACTGGGGCGCAAGATATTGATATAACAAATAATCCAGGTAATGATGCATTGGTTAGCTGTTTGAGATCACAGGTACCACAAGGAACATCTTATTGTATTCAACCAGCTCCTTATGATTCAATGACATTAGTGTTAGATTGTTATAAGAGTGAGATTGAAGGATTAGAGCCAAGAGCTCTTGGAGATGCCCTGAGCGCCGCTTTGCAGTTTTGTGCAGCAGGAAAACCAATAAAATAATAGATTAGTTTTTGTATTATTCAAATAAACCGCCCAGATGGGCGGTTTATTTGTTACTCAAAGAGTTTATTTTTTATCAGCGATTTCTTGTCTCAGTTTTTTTATTAGTTCATTAACGGTTAAGTTTTCCTTAATTCCATTTCGTGATTCAACTGTCAGATTTTTTGCTTCAACTTCTTTGTCGCCAATGACGAGAGCATAGGGAACTTTTTGGATTTTAAAGTCGCGGATTTTTTTACCCAAGGATTCGTTGCGGTTATCTAATTCAACTCTAATACCAGCCTTTTTTAATTCCTCAAATACTTCTGTCGCATAGGCACCGTGCTTTTCTTCGGATATTGGTAAGATGACAACTTGCACTGGCGCGAGCCAAAGAGGGAATGCACCAGCGAAATGCTCGATAATCACAGAAAGATATCTTTCAATCGAGCCCATAATGGCCGCATGAATCATAACAATGCGTTCTTTCTCACTTTTTTCATTAATGCAGGTAAGGTCAAATCGCTCCGGCATATTGGAATCGAGCTGAATGGTGGCCACTTGCCACTCGCGTCCTAAAGAATCTTTAGCCATAAAATCAATTTTTGGTCCATAAAAGGCGGCCTCGCCAATAGCCTCAGTTGCAGTTTTACTGTTTTCTTGTACTAATTCCCGTAACGCATTTTCTGATTTAGTCCAAGCTTCGGCTGTACCCAAATATTTTTCCATCTGCTTAGGATTGTGTAGTGACAGGCGATAAGACAAAACAAAGCCAATAGCGCCATAGAACGTTTCGATAATATTCCAAATTTTCGCCATTTCATCTTTCACTTGCGACTGCCGGCAGAAGACATGAGCATCGTCTTGGGTGATAGCAAGCACTCGTGAAAGGCCTGCGAGCTCGCCGGATTGTTCGTCACGATAAACTTTAGTGGTGGAAGCATAGCGCTGCGGCAAGTCCCTATAGCTCCACTGCTTGCGAGCGTAGATTTGAGTGTGATGAGGGCAATTCATGGGCTTCATGGCGTACTCATGTCCCTCGCGTGTAGTTATCTTGAACAGATCATCCTTAAATTTTTCCCAGTGTCCACTTTTAATATATAAATCTTTTTTGGTGATGTGCGGAATGTCCACTCTTTCATATCCATATTTACTTCTTAATTCCCAGACAAAATTATCTAAAATGTCGCGAAGTAATGTTCCGCGCGGGGTCCAGAGTGGAAGTCCAGGGCCGACGAGTTCAGAGAAAGTGAAAAGGTCCATTTCTTGTCCAAGTTTGCGGTGGTCACGCTTTTTAGCTTCTTCAATCATCTTTTCGTATTCGGCTAATTTTTCTGTCGTCTCGAAAGCCAGACCATAAATACGCGTGAGCATTTTATTTTTCTCATCCCCACGCCAATAAGCTCCGGCAACCCGGTCTAATTTGAAAGATTTTGGGTCAATTTCTTTTGCCGGACTTTCCAAATGTCCGCCGCGGCACAAATCAGTGAAACCGCCGGCGGTATATAAAGTAATTTTCTCCTTTGGCACGTCGGAGCCCTCGGCGGAGGCGGCGCGCGCCGTAATCTCATCAATCAATTCGATTTTATATGGATTGTCCTTATATATTTTTTTTGCTTCTTCTGCTCCAACTTCCTGATGCGTAAATTCCTTCCATTTAGAAATACTTTTGCGCATCGATTTCTCAATCTTTTTTAAATCTTTATCTGAAATGCTGGACCCCTCCTCACTCCTCCCCTTGGCAGGGGAGGAGGTAAAGTCGAAGTCATAATAAAAGCCGTTATCAACCGCCGGTCCTAATGTTGGAAGCGCGTTTGGATAATGCTCTAAAACTGCCTGTGCGAGCAGATGAGAGAGGGAGTGTCTTAAGTTTTGTAATTTATCATTCATAGTAAATCAAGTAGTTTCGGGAAGAGGTCGGTCCTCTAGCGGGTTCGAGGTCCGACCTCGAGGAGAAACTTCTTTAAATCTTAGCATTTATGGCCATTTTTCAATATCTTGACTTTATTTACTATTTATGTTATCTTTGTAATCGTATAGACAAGGGCTAGGATAGCCTTTGATTCTTTAAAATATGTCTAACTAATACTAAAACTAACAGGTCATGAGACCAAAATTTTTCAATTTTTGCATGATTGGAACTGGATTCAGAGTTGATTCCAATTCCGAAATTCAAATCCGGGTAATTCTAAAAGAATACACGGAAAAAACCTATAACTTGGATGGCAAAGTCATTCATGAAGAAAAAAAAACAGGAATTTATTTTCCTGGTGGGGATGCGCAAGTGATTGACTTTTGTAAGGCTTTGGAGATTGTCATGGAAAAACAAATGCCTGATAAATTAACTACACAGCTTCTAAAAGATCTCCAAAACATCAACAGCCGTTGCGAAAATGATTCAGCAAATCGCAGAATAAAAAATGTAGATTACTTAATGGAAGCTGAAACAGTAATCCTTAAAGCTTTTCCGATGGAGGGCGGCAAATTACCAGTCATTGTGAAAGAAATTTTAGAAATTTCAAAAAGAGTAACCTTAGGAAGAGAAATTTTTGCTGAAACTCTTTGTCAGTTTGCTTCTTTTACAGAAGTATCGAATCAACCTATGCCAGATTTGCATGTAAAATATGTAAATTTGATTAACGATTTACAAGGTCCTGAAAGGGTGGATGGTACGGGAGAAAAAGAAGTTCTTTCCAGTTGGTGGATGGAAGCTAATGAGGTAAAGGCAAAGCTCTGCCCAAAACATGAACGTTATAGGATGCCATTGTATGTTAAACTTCACGATCACTTCATGGCAGAAAAACAGCATGTGTTGGCCAGAAAAATAAGTAGTTTTATTTATTAGCAGTCAAAGGCAAAATTGTCTAAAAATCCGCACAAAATTGTGCGGATTTTTCTTTTTCTAGAGCCTAGCGCCTAGAAACCTAGCGCCTGTCATAATGGATTGCTTTTTATTTATTATTTGCTATATTTAATCATTATGGTTATACGAATGAGACACACTAGAGCGCACACGGCCAATAGGAGAAGCCATCACGCTCTAAAAACAAAAAACTTTTTTAAATGCGAGAAATGCAGCAAGCCAAAATTAGGTCACACTGCATGCGGCGCTTGTGGCTTTTATCGTGGCAAAGAAGTGGTCAATAAAGTGGCAGTTATCGAGAAAAAGCAAAGCAAGAGCAAGCGAGGTAAGCAAGGCAAGTAAATTAAGCGAGGCAAGCAAGTCATAAGTATTTAACTTGATTTACTTGCTTTACTTGATTCACTTGATTTACTTTAAACATGTCAAACAGGCACCTTTCTAGATCAATAGTGCTTCAATCTCTCTTTGAATGGGATTTTAAGGGCAACGACCAGGGTTTGATGGCCGGAATTTTGGAGCAGAACATTAATGAATTTGGTCCGGGTCTTGAAGACGGGGATCATGCTTTTTTGGCGCATTTAGCTGACATTGTAATTAGGAATAAAAGCATTATTGATGAAGTGATTTCTAAGGCTGCTCCGGAATGGCCTTTGGAAAAAATTGGCGCCGTAGATAGGAATGTTCTGCGCCTCGGTCTTGCTGAGCTTCTTTTTGGCGATAGAAATCAAGTGCCTCCAAAAGTAGCCATTAATGAATCTATAGAATTAGCTAAGACTTTTGGCGGAGACAGCAGTGGTAAATTTGTGAATGGCGTATTGGGAACTATTTATAAAGAGATTGGGGAGCCGGGCAAAGAGCAAGTTAGCAAAAGAAAATCTACGGAACCAATTGATATTTCAAAATTACCTTTACAGAAGCTTGCTGGAGCCGTTGTTTACGCGAAAAGCGGGGATGAATATTATCTTGCATTAGTGCATGACGTATTTGGCTATTGGACGCTTTCAAAAGGAAAAATTGAGGGAAACGAAGAATTTGTTGATGGTGCCAAGCGTGAAATCAAAGAAGAAATCGGCTTGGATGTTGAGATTAAAGAAAAGTTGGGTGAAAATGAATATGTAGCCTCGCATCCGGAAAAAGGCAAGTACCGAAAAAATGTTTCGTATTTTTTGGCGGAAGCTCCGTATCAGGAATTAAAATTGGGCCCATCCGGCGGGTTGGATGAAGCTCGGTGGTTTAAGCTTGAAGAAATATCTGATTTGAAAATATACAACGATATCGTTCCTTTGATCGCAAAGGCGATTGAAATTATAACTAAATAGCTATTAGGCTTTAGGCATTAGGC
>CAZVEC010000066.1:0-5058 GCA_964626035.1 uncultured Candidatus Saccharibacteria bacterium | reverse complement strand
CCGGTTTTTAATCTGGCTAAGGGGTTGAAGATAAAGGGGTTAGATGTTGCTCTAAATACTTTAAAATAATCCTCTTTATTTTCAAAAATTTTTAGAAAATGCTAATGTAAACCTGTGAATAATACACATGGTATTGTTATAAAACCAAAGAAAATCTTCAGTCTCTCTGACCTGACAGAGGTCTGGGAATACAGAGAATTGCTATATTTTTTAACATGGCGCGATCTCAAGGTACGATATAAGCAAACTGCAATAGGTGCGTTATGGGCAATATTTCAGCCATTTATTACAATGGTTGTTTTTTCTGTTTTTTTTGGAGGATTGCTTAATATACCTTCTGATGGCGTACCATACCCTATATTTGTTTACACCGGACTTCTTTTCTGGCAATTTTTTTCGAGTGCATTATCTGATACAAGCAATGTCCTAATCGCGAACCAAGCAATCATTACTAAAATTTATTTTCCTCGCCTTCTGCTTCCTCTTTCATCAGTAATGACTAAATTTATAGACTTTGCCATTGCTGGGGTTATTCTTATCGGAATGATGATTTATTATGGATACACGCCTAATCTTTTAGGAATATTTATAATTCCCCTACTTCTCATTATCACTTTCATGGCTTCAGTCGGACTCGGACTCATTCTTGCCTCAATTAATGTTAAATATAGAGATGTGCGGTATGCTTTGCCATTCTTTATTCAAATACTTATGTTTGTTACGCCCGTTATTTATCCAGCTTCAATTGTGGGTAAATATTCCTGGATACTGGCTTTTAACCCTATGATGGGAGTAATACAAAGCGCGAGAGCTGCATTATTGGGAACAACTGTTTTAAACTGGGAACTCATCGCGATATCCCTTGCTGCAACGTTTATATTAATGATAGTTGGAATTTACACATTCAAAAAAACAGAGCGATATTTCGCTGATATTATTTAATAATATGAAACCAATTATAGAAATAAAAAATATAGGTAAAAAATATAACATAACCCACCAAAAGGGTGGCTATATTACATTGCGTGACATACTTGCAAATGTATTTAAAAATCCGTTAGCTTTTCTAAAAACAAAAACCAAGCAAATTATAGGCATGGAAACAAAAGAAGAATTCTGGGCTCTTAAAGATGTGAACTTTGAAGTTGCAAAAGGTGAAGTGGTTGGAATTATCGGACGCAACGGCGTAGGTAAATCAACATTACTTAAAATCCTTTCACAAATCACTCCCCCAACAACCGGAGAAATTAAAATAAATGGTACCGTGGGCAGCTTGCTTGAAGTAGGAACAGGTTTTCACCCAGAACTATCTGGCCGAGAAAACATTTTTCTCAATGGAGCAATTCTTGGAATGAAAAAAAAAGATATAGTAAAAAAGTTTGATGAGATAGTAGAGTTTGCTGGTATTGAAAAATTTCTTGACACTCCAGTGAAGTATTACTCAAGCGGTATGTATGTCCGCCTTGCCTTCTCTGTCGCCGCTCACATGGAAACCGATATTTTAATCATTGACGAAGTTCTGGCCGTGGGCGATGCGGAGTTTCAGAAAAAATGCTTAGGGAAGATGGATGAAATTACAAAAGAACAGGGTCGAACTATACTTTTTGTAAGTCATAATATGACAACAATTGAGCAATTATGTAATAAAGTAGTTATTCTAAAAGAAGGTAAAATACTTTTTAAAGGCCCGACACAAGAAGGTGTAGATTTATATTTAGGATCAAAAATTGGACTACAAAAGGAAAAAATATGGGCAAAAGAAAAAGCTCCAGGAGATGAAGTGGTAAAAATTTTAAAAACTTATGCTCACACAGATGTCGATAGAATAACTGATTCATTTGATATTGTAAAAAATATTGAATATGAAGTCCTTGAAGAAAACCATACTTTTACTCATGGTATAAATGTCTATAACAAAGAAAATATTAATGTATTTAATTCACATGACGTAACCTCTGAAATCAGAAAATATCCCCACAAAAAAGGTATTTACTCTTCAACCGTATGGATTCCTGAAAACACATTAAGTGAAGGTATATTTACAATAGGCGTAGCACTTTTTAAACCTTCGCCATTTCTAATACATGTCCACCAAGAAAACGTGATAATATTTGAAGTAATAGATGAAGTAAGAGGAGATTCAGCTCGCGGAAATTATCACGGAGGATTCCCTGGTATAGTGAGACCTTTACTAAAATGGGAAACTAAAAAAATAAATTAAATGATAAAGCAAATTATTAAAAAAATAATACCTAAACAAATTATTAATTTTATTTCAAAAATTAAGATAATTTTATCAGATCAATATTATTTACTGCCAAAATCAAAAGTAACATATGCTCATGATTTATTGTATACCTTTCATAATGCAGATTTTCTAAAAGATCCGCTCTTTATTGAATCCTACAGACTAGGCAAACAAACTGATGAAGATGTTCTATTATCAAATTACGACATCGAATGGAGAATACATGTACTTTGCTGGGCGGCTAAGCACGCATCGCACCTAGAAGGAGATTTTGTCGATTGCGGGGTTCATACGGGAATATTCGCCCGTTCAGTAATGCATTTTATAGACTTTCAAAAAACAAATAAAAAATACTATTTGCTTGATACATTTAGTGGCCTTAGTGAAAAATATAGCTCTCCTGAAGAACTAAAGAGAAATAAAAAAATGGATTATGATAAAAGGGGCGATATATACAATAAAGTAAAAGAAACTTTTAAAAATTTTAATGTCAAAATAATAAAAGGCACTGTGCCGGAAACCCTAGAACAAGTTGAATCGCAAAAAATATGCTATTTATCTTTAGATATGAATTGTGTTAAACCAGAACAAGACGCCTTAAACTTTTTTTGGGACAGAATGGTTTCTGGCGGAATAATAATTCTTGACGATTATGGATACGCAAATTCTACCAATGATCAAAAAAGGGCGCATGACGACTTTGCAAAATCAAAAGGAGTTATGGTTCTCACACTACCAACCTGTCAAGGGATAATATTAAAACCATAAAATGACTGTTATCAAAAAAATAATAAATAAAATTAAGTATTGGGCTTCAATTATTGTAGCTCAAATAAAAAATATGTCTTCCCTTTCTGACAAGGGAGAGCGTGTTGATATAAGATATAAAAATGGTATCAACACAGACATTTTTGATATATATCAAAAATCGCACTATCAAAGATACCAATACGCGCTTCAAAATATAAAAGAAGGAGATATTGTTGCAGACCTTGCTTGTGGTACTGGATATGGATCTGTAATGCTTTCTCAAAAAGCGGCAAGTGTATTGGGTTTAGATATTAATCCTCGAGTAATCAATAAAATTAAAAGAATATACAAGAAGATGCCGAATGTTTCATTCCTTTCTGCCGATCTGCTCAAAATATCGTACGAACAGGAATTTGATGATATCATATCATTCGAAACGATTGAACATTTTGAAGAAAAAGACATACAAAAATTATTTTTTATTTTTTATAAAGCTCTAAAGCCGGGTGGTCAGCTTGTCTTTTCAACTCCATTTATACAGGAAAAAAGCGAACAGGCCGTCAAAATGGGTTTTCATAAGACGTTTTATATTGATGAAAATAAAATAAAAGAATGGCTAAATCAGAGCGGTTTTAAATCTTTTTCATTCAGATATCAAAATTATAAAACACATGAAGTGCTTGAATCCTTGGACGAAAAAGACTTTATTATCTGCATAGCTAAAAAATAAGATGAAACCAAAAGTATCAATCTGCATACCGGCCTATAAACAAATAAATTACCTAAGAAAAACCTTGGAGTCTATATCGACGCAAAAATATAATAATTATGAAATAATAATTACCGATGATTCCCCTGACGAATCAGTAAAAAATTTACTCAAAAAATTCAATTTTAGCGATAAATTAAAATACTTCCATAACAAGACAAGGCTTGGGTCTCCGGAAAATTGGAATGAAGCGATCAGACGCGCCAGCGGCGAATACATAAAAATACTCCACCACGACGATTGGTTTAAAGGCAGCGACAGCCTATCAAAATTTGTCAAAATGCTGGAGTTAAACCCAGAATCCGATTTCGCCTTCAGTGCGTCTGAAGCAATGAATAGCGAAAAAAAATTTTTGTTTATTCACTCAGTATCCAAATATCAATTGAAATTACTCAAAAAAGATCCAGCTATATTATTTTTTAAAAATTTTATCGGAGCTCCAAGCACAACCATATATAGAAAAACAATTAATTTAGAATATGATAAAAAAATAAAATGGTTAGTTGATGTAGATATGTATATTAGAATTTTAAAAAATAACAAAACTTTTATCTATCATCAGGATCCTTTAATACAAATTACAGCTGATGGTACGCACCAAGTAACCCAAGAAGTTCGGAAAGATGAGGCCCTTCAAATAAGGGAAAATTTATACCTTTATGATAAAATACAGAATAACACTAGTTTAATTTCAAAAATTTTATTTTTGTTTACTTTTTTAAAGTATCCAAGTTTTCTTGATTTTCAAAAAATGATTAGCCTAGGATTAGTTGAAAGAAAAGGTAAAGGAAGAGCAACCTATTACATCCTCAAAACTCAATCCTAAAAACCAGTACTGAGGTTCCAAAGCCGGACGATTGCGATTTTTATATTTCAAAAGCAGAAGTTAATTTTCCAAAGGGTATCCAACTAGCTTATTAAAAATGCCCAAACTGGTATCTCTTAAACCTAGAGAAATAGAAAAGACGCTTTTGAAAAACGGTTTTATAGTTAATGTAAGCAAAAGTAGCCACAAGCAATATTTCAATAAAAATACTGGTGCTCCATCAGATGTTTAACGGCATTTGTTTTATCTTGCAGTAAATTTGTGAGAATTAAAGTATTATTAAGAAGAAATGTCAGTAATTTCTGTTAAAAATCTAAAGAAGTATTATCAAGTACACAAAAAAGAAGAAGGATTGAAGGGCTCATTTAAGGCTTTAATCTCGCGGAAATATTACGATGTACGCGCGGTTGATGATATTTCTTTTGATCTTGAGGAAGGAGAATTAATCGGATTTATCGGTCCAAA
>CAZVEC010000065.1:2452-5230 GCA_964626035.1 uncultured Candidatus Saccharibacteria bacterium | reverse complement strand
AGTGCTTGCCCCGAGTTTTATCGAGGGGAGTTTATCGAACTATTTTAGCATTTCTCCTAATTTTTTGGTGGCAAAGTTAAGTTTCATGTTGTTGGTTTCTTATTCGGAAATGATGGATCTGGAAAAGCCCATGAAGATTCTATCCATTGATTGTCTTGAAATCTATACGATTTTTCAAATTCAAAATTAAAGTTTGCTTTTTTTAAGGCGGAACGGACTGAAATATAAAGTACCAGTGTGTCTTTTTCACGTTGAGAGAAATCAAAGGTTGTAGCTGTTTTTTTAGCTCCCTCTTTTGGGGCTATACGAAGAGGGGTATATAACTCTTTCCTTTCATCGTTATTCTTTTTAAATTCTAAATAAACAAATCCTGCAAAAGCTGAATGATTTGAAAACCAAAAATAAGTTTTCCTTACAGTTTTGTCATAAACCATATTAACATCAACAGCGGGCATTAATTGATATTCAGCTATTTTCTCTGTTGCGCGTGTATATCGGATAAGAAAAAACAAGGTTGCCGCCAAGGCTACAAGACTCCAGAAATTCCAGTCCATCCAAAAAGGAACGGGTTCCAAGCTCTTAGAAATGTCTATTAGAATATTAAATAATTTTTCAGAAATTTCATTTGTCATATATTTCGCCTAATTTTTTTGTTGGGTAGTTGGCATTATATTCGCCGATTCAATAGATTTTCTTGGTGTGTTTGAATCATTTGCTCTGAATAATTTTTCCAATTAAAATCATCAAATATAGACTTAATTAATTCACGACTTATGCCCAATGGGTCAGTTACTATTCTTTCTTTATTAACCTTACAGGAAACTACAACTTTATTCATTCTACATATATAACCACCATTAAAAGACCAAATGGTGCGACTAAAAATTGATTCGAGCTCCCTATTTCTAGTATTATTAATTTCAATGGTGATCTCACCTTCTTCAATATCTGTATTTTCTAATAAATTTTTAATGAACAAAGTAATTTCTGTTACTTTATAAATAAGTCCAAGAAAATCTAAGTACTTTCCCACCTCTAATGGTTTTCCATATAATTCACCCAGCGTATCTTCACGCAACGCAAACTTAGAAAGAAATTGACCACTTCGATAAAAACGAGATACCTCTATTCTACCTTGCCACGAAACATAAAACTCTACTCCATTGCCCATGGAATATGGTCTCTTTCCATCCTCTCTATCTTCTATTGGGATATGGGGGAAACTCCAACCTCTTAAACTTACCTTAGATTTTTCTAAAATTTCTTGAAGATTTTTTTTCTGAATATGGTTTTCATCATAAATCTTTGGTTCAAAAATAACCTTTATATTACCTATGCTGTTTAATTTATCTTTTATTTCTTCTATAGTCATATAATTTATTAGAAACTCTTTCTTTCTTTTTCAAAAAAAGATTTATCACTTTTACTTACTAAATTTTCGGTTTCATGTTTCCATCCTCTTTTATGCAAATTGGATATTTGTTTATCTGACGATCTTTCCAAAAAATCCTGAATATCAACCGGATTTGTTAATTTAATTGACGAGGGTTTATCCTTTAGAGTACGGATGTAAATAGCACCCTCTTCGAGATGTTTGTCTTTATGTTCTCCGTTTTTTCGACATATCAATGGATTCAGAAAAAATTCAGTAACACTAATCAAAATAAACTTTTGCCCTTTGTATTCGCCTAAACCAACCTCGTAACCGACTGGTGAACTAGAAAACGACTCTACTTTTGATTTAAACTCTTCCCCCTTAGTTTTGAATAACCGTAAATGTGCCTCGTCTAACCCAGATAGATCTAAACTTTTATCTGCTTTCTCTGCGACCCCAATAAGTATGTAACCACCATTTCTAGTATTTGACATAGCCAGTATGGAACGAATCAGCCTTTCTTTCGCCCAAATATTTTCATCAAAATCAAAACTCGCCTTAAACTCTAGATTTAAATTTTCTGAGTTGCCTTGTAATATTTGTTCAATGACGTTTTCGGATATTTCTTTCATACTCACATCTCTTTCTTTATCTCTTCTAAAATCTTCGCGATTTGTTTTTCCATGGTTGCGATGTTTTACAAGACCTTTTTTGGATCGCGGTGATTTACTTTCGTTTTGTGCGAGGAAAACAAATTTGCTGTTATTCTAACAAAATTTGAATAAAAACGCAATCATCGTTGTGTATAGTCAAACAAAAAATAGGACAAGCAGTGTTTGTCCTATTTTTTTACAATCTTAATCTCCTCCGGGGTGAGGGCGTAGAGTTTACCTGTGGTGAGCGAAGTCGAACCATAGACGAGCTGGTCAATTCTTGCCTCGAAGTTCGTCCAACGGGACGATAGTATGAGGTGTTTTTCATAATCGCGGACCATCGCTATCTCATCTCCGGCAGATGGCTCCTAAAATACTTTTCTGTATCTTTATCCATAAAATAAATATATGTCCCTTTGTGCGCGCGAGATAATAAAGTTCTATAAACATTTTTGAGGTGGGTAGTTAAATCAGGGTTATTTCGTTTAACCATTGTGTCATAGGATTTTTCAGGATTTGATTTCCACTTGCTTTCGCTAGGATCATAAACAAGGTCACCTCCAAAGATTACAGCAATATAATCAAATTCAAATCCCTGTGCTGTATATATAGTACCGATTTGTTCCATGCCTGAATCATCCGTTGCCCATTTCCAAAATTGATCTTTCCTTTCCCAAGGCATCTCAAAATCTCCAATTTTTACATCATTCACCAAAGAGCCGTCTAGATTTGGTTTACTCCATGGCCAGC
>CAZVEC010000065.1:0-2442 GCA_964626035.1 uncultured Candidatus Saccharibacteria bacterium | reverse complement strand
AAAAGAGCTTGGGTTGAAAAAGGACGAACTTGAGGAAAAGACCGCGATTGAAGTAGGAAATATTTTTAAGCTTGGAACGAAATATTCGGAAGCTCTTGGCCTTAACTTTACGGACGAAAATGGCCAGCAAAAACCTGTTGCGATGCGAGCCGAGTTTCGTTTTTCTTCGTTTCTTTTCCGAACTTCAAACATCATATCTGTCGGGTTATCGAAAATACGAAATTCCATCTTGGCGTCAAATTCTGTAAGTTCTGTATCTCGAACTCCTAAGACATGGTCGAGCCATTGTAGATAAGCATCAGACCCAGAACATCTAAACTGAGTTTTTAATTCAAATTCAGCAATATCGGACTCACTGACTCCAAATTTCTTAGCGGCATCTCTGATAAGCTTCGCGCTCCCAATTTCATTAGGACGTACAATTTGATTTTCATCAATAAAAAATATTGCGAGTTTTGCAACTTTTAATAATTCGTCTATTTGGGGCGTATTAGAGCGGTTTTCTTTGCGAGTAAAGCGACTATTACTTGATTCTCTAATTCTATGAGCTTCATCTGCTATCAAAACGTCTATGGAATTATTCTTTACGTTTGCGAAACTGTTAAAGAACTTGAAAAGCGCCCTTGCTCTGGTTCCCACTATTTTTCGCAAGGTTTCTGTAAAAGCTTTTGCTCCCGTGGCGTGCATAACCTTCTTGCCTTGCCGCAGAAGTTCCCCCATAACTTCTAGGGCTATTACGGATTTCCCAGTACCGGGACCGCCTTTTACTATTACGACTGATTTTTGTTTAGTTTTTGTAAGCTGTTTGGCTTTGTGTCTTATACTGTTGTAAGCAACAATTTGATCATCAATTAAATTAAATATCTGTTGTTTGTTAATCATCTTGCTTGTATGATCGAGGAGCTTTTTCGAAGGACCAATAGGGCTTCTCGCGAAATGTTCATACACTATTTGTCCTTTTCCGCTTTGCAGGCGTTCTTTAAGATATTTCCCTAATTCAACGGCATCTTCTTTTGCAAATATAGGAAATGTTTTTACTAAGTCGGAAAACTTGGGTGCAAGGAGAATGGCATTTTTTTCTTTTGAATAGTTATGTGCATACACAGAAGCACTCAATGCTGGTGCATTCTTTTCTTCGAAAATTTTAATAAAATCCTTTAGTCCAAAAAAATACCCTTGTACTTGCAGGGCGGGATGTGCTTGTTCTTTCTTAAATCTTCCATAGTCGACAGTTATGTTGCCTTCTGCCTCAGAATCGAGAACATTCTCATTCGACCACTGCTTTAATTCTAAAATAACAATATTCTCTTTCCCCCTTGCGTCGTGGCCGAACAACAACACATCAATTCTCTGTGACGCATAGGGAAGCTCATATTCGACGACTATGTGATTATCTTTTAATCCAGAATAGGTGAAACTATTATTAAGAATCGCAAGCGAAATTGCCCATGATCTATATTCTGAACTAGCCGGTCTCCTTTTGTAATGAGCTTGATATTTTTCGGCCGCCCTATCTGCGATAGCATTCTGCATTACATCCTCGTTAAAGCGCTCGATAGTATTCTCATAAAGAATCATATCTAAAGTTTGTTGTACTTAGTATGTTTCCCCCTAGTTTTTTCAACGGGATATTTTTTACCGTTTTGTTCAATTTTCTTTTCTGCTGATTCAAGTATATCAATGTTTGCATCATGACTTAGCAATAAAATCCAGTTAAAAACATCGGCCAATTCCTCGCTAATCTCTTGCTTATTTTTTACAATGTATTCCTGAATTTCCTGCTCATTTTTCCACTGAAAATGCTCAAGCACTTCAGCGGCCTCGAGAGCCAAAGATATCGCTAAGTCTTTGGGCTTATGAAACTGTTCCCAGTCACGCTCTTTTCTGAACTGAACAAGTTTTTCTGTGAGCTCTTTAATGTTGGGCATAGGCTTATTAAAACAAATTTTGTTCCTTTAAGCTAGAAAATTTATCTCTGGTAACAATAATATGATCGAGAAGTTCGATACCAATAATCTTCGCCGCTTCTCCGAGACGCCTAGTAAGCGCGACATCTTCGGGTGATGCTTGAGGATCGCCAGAGGGATGATTGTGGGCAATTATTATTTGTGCCGCAGAAGTTTGGATAGCCTCTTTAAAAACTTCTCGTGGATGTACTATGCTTGCGTTCAGCGAGCCGACCGAAACATCGCTGATTTTTATTAAATTATTCCGTGAATCGATAGACAACATTACGAAATGCTCTTTCTTTTTTAAACCTATAGATTTTTGTAGATAATCTGCAACTGCCTTCGATGAATTCATTGCTATTTTTTCTTGAATCTGCTCTTTGGCTAAGCGTTCAGATACTGCCTGGAAAAGTTTTAAGCCGAAAGCGTTTGAAGGACCTATGCCCTTTACTCGTTGTAGCTCTTCATACGAAGCCTCTAATACTCCTTTTAG
>CAZVEC010000064.1:0-5550 GCA_964626035.1 uncultured Candidatus Saccharibacteria bacterium | reverse complement strand
CATCCAATTATAATTTTGAATTTATTTTTTATGATACCCAAAAAATCACTCGGACAAAATTTTTTAAGATCAGAAAAGGCTCTCAGGCAGATTATTGAAGCCGGTGATTTAAAAGTTGGCGATATTGTTTTAGAAATAGGACCGGGAATGGGTGCATTGACGGAAAAACTTCTAGAAAAAGTTAGCAGAGTTATCGCTGTCGAAAAAGATCGCGAGCTAGTTGAATATTTAAAAAATAAATTTACAAAAGAAATTGAAATTAAAAAATTAATCCTGATTGAAGGTGACATTTTAAAATTTTCAATGACCAATGATCAATTTTCAGAAACTTTCCTAATGAGATCAAAATCATCGGAGGGAGGTCGGTCCTCTAGCGGGTCCGAGGTCCGACCTCAGGGAGATGATTTTATTAAATACAAACTCATCGCCAACATCCCCTACAACATCACCGGTGAAATTTTCAGAAAATTTTTACAAGAAGAAAAAATTCAACCGGAAAGAATGGTACTCCTTATCCAAAAAGAAGTGGCCGAAAGAATTGTCGGTAACCGTGGCGCCCGTAATCAGGTTAGAGGTCCGGTCGCCTTCTCGCATTCTGGCGCCCGGACCTCTAAATCCATAATTAAGGAAAGCATCCTATCAATCAGTATAAAAGTATATGGCACCCCAAAATACATTAATACTGTTAAACGAGGAAGTTTTGCTCCAGCTCCTAATGTGGATTCAGCTATCCTCCTTATTGAAAATATTTCTCGAGAAAAATTTAAGGTGGGTAGAGGCCGAAATTCGGGAAGACCCCCGGGGTTAAAGATGTCCAACCCCGGGGGTCAAGGAGAATTTCGGCCTCAAGGAGCCTTAAATGATAAAGTATCAGAAGAAATAATAAACGAAGAAAAATTCTTTCAAATCCTAAAAGCAGGTTTCGCCCATAAACGAAAAATTTTATCATCCAATTTAAAACCAATTTGGAGTGAGAAAACTGAGAAACAATTAGATTTGTGTAACATACCCCACAAAAGCCGAGCAGAAAATCTAAGTGTTAAAGATTGGGTATGCCTCGCCACACCAAAATTTTAATGAAAGCAGGTCTTCTATAAACTAATTATTAGAAACTATTAGCCTATTTAGCACTTCCCTTGTTTTAGGCCCCACAATACCATCTTGTGTTAATTTGTTTTTCCATTGAAATGCTTTTACTGCTAGTAATGTCTTTGGCCCAAAATGGCCATCTATATTACCTTTATAAAAACCTTGTTCATAAAGAATAATTTGTAAATTAATTACTTCTCCGTTTTTTTGTCCAATAGTAAGTTTATTGCTTATTTTATTTGCAAGAACACCAGATACAAGTAAAGAATTCGTCGATCCTATTTGATTCAAGGCATTAATTTTCTGTTCCAGTGCGATATCATTCTGAGGAATTATTGCTCTAATTTTATTATAAAATATAGTACATTTTTTTTCTTCAGCGCTTACATTTATTTTAATTTCTTTACTTTTACTTACTTCTTCACCGCAGATTATTTGATCGAAAATCCAACCATCTTTTTCTTCTATTACATTCATCACATGCTGCCCACCTGACAAACCGAGCGAAACTCCATCACCATGACCCAAACCAAATTCTTCCAGTGGATCGTACCCGATTAGAGAAATTTTAAAAACAGGAGACGCCCCTGAAATCACAGGATCATAATTATTTAAAAAAACATAAGCGGAAAAGTTTCCTTCAATAGGAGGAAAAGCGAACATGTTTTTTTTGTCCTGCCATGAATAAGCCTCCAATGGTTTGTCGGAGAGATAGCAGACAGACAGCACGCCGTCATAAATATTTATTTTGGCCGGCAAAGAATCAACTTTTTGTCCATTAGTACATTTAATATTTTTTATCCAATTAGATTCCGGTAAGACACTGATAAAATACTCACCGCTTGGTAAAAAATTATCTATAAAGCTTTCTTTGTTGTCCAGAGTAAATCTTGAAATTTCTTCGTCATTTCTATCCGATAATATTAAAGTTTCATTGGACAAAGAATCATAACCTCTAAATAAA
Source organism: uncultured Candidatus Saccharibacteria bacterium (assembly GCA_964626035.1). Lineage (GTDB taxonomy): Bacteria > Patescibacteriota > Minisyncoccia > Phycocordibacterales > CAZVEC01 > 2-01-FULL-42-20. Next base: position 3,497 of record CAZVEC010000064.1, on the reverse strand, counting down.
ATAATTTTTATTCCGCCCAATCCTTCATCTGTCTGATAAAAAAGGTTTTTTATAGAAAAAGGCTCAGCGGATACCTGAATAGGAATAAGAAAAATAATAAATAAAATTATTGCTAAAAAATTTTTCATTTATTAAAAATTATAAACTAGTAGGTCTACCAGCGCCAATAAAATAAATTAAATTAGCTAAAAGTGAACAACTGCCGCTCGACATAAAACTTGCTAGATTATATGTTGTAGCATTTCCATCTGAATCTTTTCCTTCTGCGCTAAATCCGTTGCTGCTTATTGAAGAGGTAATATCAAAACCCGCACCAAGTGCCCAAGTGTTTTCAATTGGAAATGTATCTAAAACATGTCTGTAAAACCCAGCACCCAACACGCGGACAACAGGTGGAACGATCGCCACCTCCCAAAGTCTTAATATTCCCACAGTAGCCGGTTTAGGCTTGCCTATTTCTATCTTGTCTACTGTGAGATAAACTGAGCCGTAAGTAGCTGTTAAAATTTCTTCAGTCATATCCTCGCACCCGGTATTATATTCCGCTTTCTCAATTTTACCGCCAAAAAACTTCAAAATACTAAAATCAAAAGCTTCGGCTTTTTTAAGCTCTGATTTTGAAGAAAACGGAGCAAAGTAAAAAAACATTGCCAATACAGATACCAAAACAACGCCAAAAATTATTTTATATTTTATAGGATTATGGTTATTCATTAGTTATAATTATAGCATACTGCTAATTGTTAAATATAAAAAGAGGTCTGACCTCACAAAAATGAAAAAAATTATATTCATAATCACCTTCTTAATATCAATCATTATTACTATATTTTTTAGTAATAAATTTGAAACACCTGACACACCATGCTATGTAGCGGGTTCTAGAATGATTTTTACTTTACCTGGAGGTGCAGATTGCAATTTTAGTATGAATAAACCCTTGCCATTATTTATTGCGGGGTTATTTGAATCTACCACAGGACTTCATGCAAGATATGGATTATTTGCTCAAAATTTAGTTTTTTATTTTCTATCTGCTTTATTGCTTTTCGAAATAATAAGAAAGGTTTTTAAAGATAAAAGACAAGCTCTATTGGGAGCACTGATTTTTGCTACAGCGCCGCCAATTTTAATAAATGGATTAAATTACGCTACTGATATGTCAGGTTGGTTTTTTGGCATTTTAGGAATCTACCTCACTCTCTGTTGGATGGAAAAATTTAGAAAAATGCCTGCATGGTCATTTTATTTTGGCTTAATCATGGGTCTTGGATTATTATTTAAAGAGAGTGCTTTAGTGGCTCCACTTTTCTTTGGAATATATATTTTACTATTTCCATTGCCAGCAAATGAAAAAATAAAAATAATTTTTTTTGGACTAATAGGATTTATAATTCCAATTTTAATTTCACAAATTATTACTTATAAATATTTTGGATATACATTTTTGGATTGGTATAAATACAATCTAGAAAAACCATATGGTGATCTTTATGATTTTAAAAATTTTATAAAAGCAGTGATGGGTACCCTACATTTATATTGGATTCTTTTTTTCATAGGTCTATACAAAATAGTGTTAAGTTTAAAAAATAATAAAATGGATCGAGAAATTTTAATCTTTTTAATTTCTTCTGGCGCAAGTATTTTATTTTGGTTCATTTGGCCTTACCCAATGAGTAGAACTTTCTTCCTTTCCGCGCCATTTTTAGTAAGCATTTCTAGTTTTATAATTTACAAATATTAATTAAAATTGCTACCTTTATCTATTTGGTATAACATATAAGTAATGAATTACCGGCCAAGTAAAAAATTCATAAAAACTATTTCCATTATTTTTGGTAGTTTTCTTTTGCTTTTTATTCTTAGCCTAGTTCTTGGCAAAAAAGAAGTGGTAGTTTCTGTAAATAGTGGATTGGGGTTAGAAGCTTTAACTATGGGATCAACTGTGAAGGATTTGGTGGAAAAAGATTCCGATAATGACAGTATTCCCGATTGGGAAGAAGCACTTTGGGAAACCGATCCATTCCAAAAAGACACAAATAATGATGGCGTCCTTGATAATATTGAAATTGAAAATAAGAAAAAAATATTAGCGGGAGACAATTACCAGCCAAATAATACGGAGGAATTAACAGAAACAGAGCGTTTTGCTCGAGAGCTTTTCACCACCACTCAGGCTCTCAGACAATCTGGTCAGCTTGATCAGGCAAATATAGATGATTTATTTAGTCAAATTAATTTAAAATCCTTGACTAATGAAGTGGTAGATTACACCTTATCTGATCTTAATATTGATGAAGAAAAAGATCCGAACCTGTTTGTACAGGAAATCAAAGCCTTAGCTCAAAAATATGGAGATCAAAATTTAGGCCAAGAACTAGGCATATTATCAGATGCTGTTGCAACAGATGATCAAGAATTATTCAATCAACTTATTGAAATAGGGAATGGATACCAAGCTTTTGCTGCAGATGCTTTAAAAATGCCTGTATCTGATAGTTTGGCCAAAAATCACTTAAATTTAATTAATTACGCTATAAAAACAGGAATATCTGTAATTGGCCTATCAAAAGCAGGGTCAGACCCCATTCAGTCTGTCCAGGCTCTAAAAGAATACAACATTTGGAGCCAAAAACTGACCGATTCCCTTGAATTCTAAACTTGGGTGTCCGACACCCAAGTAGATAGTTATCCACTTGGGAACCGGACACCCAAGTAGTATAATTTTTAGTAAATGAGAAAAACTCCACTACTAAATGAAAATTTCTATCATATCTATAATCGCGGAACTGATAAAAGAACCATATTTCAGGATAAAGAAGATATAAATAGATTTATTGAAAGTGTGATTGAATTTAATACAATAGAGCCTACGGGTGGTTTATTTTTATTATCATATGTCGAAAAAAAGAAAGCTAAAAACCCAGAGGATAATTTGGTTGAAATTGTTGCATACTGCCTAAACCCAAACCATTTTCACCTAATACTTTATCAAAAAAAAGACGGTGGAATTAGTGAATTTATGAAGAGACTTGGTGGTGGCTACACAAATTATTTTAATGATAAAAATAAAAGAAATGGTGTCCTATTCCAAGGAAAATTCAAATCTGCTCACATTAATTCAGATAATGATCTAATAAATTTGAGTGTTTATGTAAATCTAAATTATAAAGTCCACAAAATTGATCAACTTGGGAACCGGACACCCAAGTTATATAAGTCAAGCTGGGATGAATATTGTTCAGATTCCATAAATAATGTGGATATATGCTGGAAGGATATGATTTTAGACAAATTAAATAACAAAAATGAATACAAGGATTTTGCACTTGAATATATTAAAAAAATAGTAGAAAAAAGACATATTGAAAAAGAAATTGATCACGAAAAACTTGAACTTGAATAACTTGGGTGTCCGGTTCCCAAGTAAATAGTTATTCACTTGGGAACCGGACACCCAAGTAGTATAATTTTTAGTAAATGAGAAAAACTCC
>CAZVEC010000063.1:0-5565 GCA_964626035.1 uncultured Candidatus Saccharibacteria bacterium | reverse complement strand
AGATACTAAAGGTAAAGTGGTATATAAAAAAGGAACACTCCTAACAAAAGACGATGCGGTTATTGTGGAAGCGCAGGGTATTGAAGAAGTTTTTGTCAGATCTCCGCTTACCTGCAAGACTGTTCATGGCATTTGCCAAGCCTGCTATGGTCTTGATTTAGCTCGTAATCATTTGATTAATTTTGGAGAGTCAGTGGGTATAGTAGCGGCTCAAGCTATCGGCGAGCCGGGCACACAGCTTACACTTAGAACTTTCCATGCCGGCGGCGTGGCGACTGTCGATATTACCGCGGGTCTTCCGCGCGTGGAAGAAGTTTTCGAGCGCAGAATGCCAAAGAGTCCGGCTGCAATTTCTGAAATCGACGGCGAGGTGTTTGAAATAAAAGATAATGGAAAAGAAAAAGTCATAATTCTTTTACCGGACGGTAAATCAGACAAAAAACAAAAAGTTGAATACATACTTCCGTTCCGCCGAGAGCCTATTGTTAAAACCGGTCAAGCTATTAAAAAAGGCCAACTTCTTTCTGATGGCTCGGCTGATATAAGCACTATTTTCAAATATGCCGGCAAGGACGCTGCGGAAGAATATATTATTCGCGAAATAAATAAGGTTTATGAGCTTCAAGGAGCTTCTGTTTCCAGAAAACACATTGAAATAATTGTGCGCCAAATGTTTTCTCGCCGAAAAATCAAGGATGCGGGTGATACCACATTTTCAGTGGGTGATATTGTTGAGCTTGGCGAATTAATCGAAGAAAATGAAAAAGTAAAGGCTGGAGGCGAAAAAGAGGCGCAAGGGGAGCCGGTGGTGCTTGGAATTACTGAAACATCTTTGACTACGAAGAGTTGGCTTTCTGCGGCTTCATTCCAAAATACTAATCGAACTTTGATCAATAATGCAATAAAAGGAGGTGTAGATGAATTGCGCGGACTCATGGAGAATGTCATTATCGGAAGGCTTATACCTGCGGGGACAGGGTTTAAAAAAAGCGCCTAGCTGCTAGCATCTAGCTAGACTGTGATTTTGATTAATTATTTTAATTTGCGGCTAGCAGCTAGAAGCTAGCAGCTAGAAGCTTATTCATGACTCCTGTCGAACAAATCAAAGAGAGGTTCTCTATTGTTGATGTTGTTTCTTCTTATATTAAGCTTGAAAAAGCCGGAATAAATTTTAAGGCTAGATGCCCGTTTCATCACGAAAAAACTGCTTCATTTTTTGTTTCTCCCAATAGGAATAGTTTTCATTGCTTTGGCTGCAGTCGAGGAGGTGATATTTTTACTTTTGTTCAAGATATCGAGGGTGTAAATTTTTCCGAAGCATTGAAGATATTGGCAGATAAAGCAGGTATCGATTTGACGGCATATTCAGGCTTTAAAAATTCAGAATTAAATGTTCAATATAGGATTTTAGAGGATGCTGCAAGTTTTTTTGAAAGTAATCTTTTAAAATATCCGGAAGCAAAAAAATATTTGTCTGATCGCGGTCTTTTGGATAAAACAATTAAAGACTTTCGGGTAGGTTATATTCCTACAGGTTGGAGAAATTTACTTAGTTATTTAAAAAGTAAAAATTACAGCGAGCATGATATTGAAAAAACCGGATTAATAATTAAAACTGATAAAGGATACTATGACAGATTTCGCAGTCGGATAATGTTTCCGATTGCAAACTCTCAAAGTAAAATCGCAGGATTTTCCGGACGAATATTTGAGGCCGAAATTCGGAAAACCCCCGGGGTTGGGGCATCCTTAACCCCGGGGGTTGAGGAGAATTTCGGCGCAAAATACGTAAATAGCCCGGAAACTGAACTGTATAATAAGTCTAGAATTTTATATGGCTATGATAAAGCTAAACGGGCGATAATGCAGAACAATTCTGCTATTATAGTGGAAGGGCAGATGGATCTGATTATGGCGCACCAGGCCGGTTCGGATAATGCTGTGGCCGTATCGGGCACGGCTATGACAGGAGACCATTTGGAGCTTATCAAGCGATTTACTGAAAACATAGTAATTTGCTTTGATGCTGATTCAGCCGGTTTTGGCGCGAGTGAAAGAACCATTAAAATGGCATTAGAGCGCGATATGGATGTCAAAATTGCAAAACTTCCTGAAGGCATGGATCCAGCCGATTTAATTATTAAGGATAAAAATCTTTGGCAGCATGCAATAAAAAATTCCAAACAAATAATTGATTTTTATTTAGCGGTGCTCAAGGAGAAAAATAGCGACAGCAGAATATTGGGCAAAGAGATTACAAAAAAAGTCCTGCCTTTTGTGGCCGAAATTAGAAATAATATAGATCAAGCGCATTTTATAAAAAAAATAGCCACGGAGCTCGGAGTGGACGAAGAAAGTGTCAGACAGGAAATCAGAAAAGTTTCTTCTGTTTCAAATAGTTCAAAAGAAATTAAAAAAGAAACACAAGAAATTAAAAATATGAGAAATGAGATAGAAGATAGGGCGATAGGGATAATATTATGGCAATCAGATAAAACTGATCCAGAACTAGATGTTTTGAAGGCAAAAGAAGAATTTCAAAGAATCAGTGGTAAAATTTTTGATGATATAATTAAGGACATCTCTGATTCTTTAAAACAAAACTTAATATTTCAGACAGAAATGTACTATAAGGATAGCGATTCAATTATGGAAATATTAGATGAATTATTAGGTAATTTAGAAAAAGAAATGCTTGAGATAAAACTAAAGAATTTGCTTAAAAATCTTAAAAAAGAAGAATCTTTAAAAAATGAATCAGAAGTCGAAAAAATATTAAAAGAATGTCATGATATTTCAAATAGGATTAATGAAATTAAGAGTAAGAAATAAAAACAACTAGCCGTTAGTAAAAATTCGGGAAGACCCCCGGGGGTTAAAGTCGACGGGGTGGGCGTCGACACCTGTAGACGGGATGCCCCCCGCCCGAACGACCGTCCGGTCGGGCAACCCCGGGGGTCGAGGAGAATTTTTGCTAGCGGCTAGAAGCTATATTTATGCCAAAAACAAAAAATAAAAAAATAACTAAGCCAAAAATTAAATCTAAAGCTGTTCCCAAAGCCCCTACAGTAAAAGGTACTAAGGGAAAGAAACATGAGATTGAGCAGGCGGTGGAAAATTTAATTATCAAGGGCAAAAAAAGAGGATTCATCACTTACGATGAGATTTTAAGATCTTTTCCTGATATCGAGAACAATATAATGCTTCTTGATGAATTATACGAGAAATTAAGCGTTGCAGGCATTGATATATTGGAAAGCGGTAATTTGCTTGATCTTGAAGAAGCCACTAAGTTTAAAATTTCTGAAGAAACTCCCGGCTATGACTCAATCCAGATGTATTTGAAGGAGATAGGACAGTATCCTCTTATTCCGGCATCTGAAGAAAAAGTTTTAGCTAAAAGGATTGAAGCAGGCGATCTGGAAGCTAAAAATTTGCTGGCTCGCGCAAACCTCAGGCTCGTAGTTTCTATTGCTAAAAAATATGTCGGTCGTAGCTCCGATCTGACTTTGCTTGATTTGATTCAAGAAGGGAATTTGGGCCTTTTTAAGGCTGTTGAAAAATTTGATTGGACCAAAGGATATAAATTTTCAACCTATGCCACTTGGTGGATCAAACAGTCCATCACTCGAGCATTGGCCGACCAATCTAGAACTATCCGCATACCTGTGCATATGGTGGAGACAATTTCAAAATACAAACAAGTGTACAGAAGGCTCTCTCAAGATTTAGGGCGCGACCCATTGGCTGAGGAAGTGGCCACTGAAATGGGGCTTGAAATTGAAAAGATTCACATGATTGAAAATATCACTCAGGATACGAGATCACTCGAACAGCCGGTGGGGTCTGATGATGAGGAAAAATCAACTCTTGGAGAATTTATCGCTGATGAAAAAATACTTCGGCCTGACCAAGAAGCATCGCGAAGAATTTTGTCTGATCAAGTTAAGGATGTCTTAGCAGATTTGAGCCCAAAGGAAAAGAAAATTTTGGAAATGCGTTACGGGCTTACAGACGGCGTCCAACATACTTTGGAAGAAGTTGGACAGGAATTTGGCGTGACTCGCGAGCGCATTCGCCAGATCGAAGCCAAAGTGCATGACAAACTCCGAGCCAATGAAAAAATATTAAAATTGAAGGATTATTTTGATTAAGTTGCGCTCCGCAAAACATTCTTTTTAGGCGCCGCTCGGCTTCTTCCTGCGGAAGCCTCGCTTATCCTCGAAAATTTTCCGCCAAAGGCGGACCAAGCAAAATTTTCTGCGGCTGCACCTAAAAAGAATGTTTTGCTCCGCTTAGTTGTTGGTTTATAAATTAATCATGACTGATTTAAATATTAAAATTTTCCAATTTTTAAACGGTTTGGCATTCAATGATGCATGGTTGGATAATATGGTTATTTTTTTATCTATGTCATTGGGGACTATTGTTGTCCTATTTGTTCTTCTGTTTATTTTTTTTCATAAGAATTGGCATGAAAATGAGACTACTATCATACAAGTTAAAACTTGGATGAAAGAAATTTCAATTTTGATCCTAACGGCCCTTTTAGCTTGGTTTATTGCTTGGATTTTTAGAAATGTTTTTCATACTACAGGTTCTATTTTAGATAAAAGCCAGATAAATATATTGTACGAAAATAATATCAATGACTCCTTTCCGTCCGGTTTTGCCGCATTTTTTTCTGCCGTTGGATTATCTGTTTACCTATACCATCGCCAAGTTGGAAAAGTAATATTGTTATGCGCATTATTAATGGCTACGGCCAGAGTAATAGCCGGCATAAATTTTCCATTCGATGTTATTGGCGGCTTTGCAATCGGTATAGGTACTGCTTATACAGTTGATTATTTGATCAAGAAAAGGCTAAAATAGTAAGTGTGTACTTAATTACTAAACTCTTTATTCAGCGCGTCTTTTTTAGGGTACGGATTTTTTGAAGCTTAAAAAATCCTGAAGTTCTCAGCTCGCCAGCTTCGAAACCCCCTAAAAAAGACGCGCCTCAACGAGTTTTGTAATTTCAAAAACTAAGCTTTTTTATTTTGAAATACAAATTAAAATTTTTAATATTATTTTTTTTTATAATTACCATTCTTATGGCGTGGGACACCGCTTTGGCTTCGCATACCTCCGGCTCTTTTACAGGCACGATTGATTCTTCTAACAGCTATGCCAAGGCTACAAGTTATAGTGCTCCGGATATTTTTGCCGATTTTGCCTGTGGTTCATTTTGTAATGTAGAGGTTTCAGATGACAAGCTGACCGGCAGATTTTTTTTGCCGGTTCCAAGCGGAGGCTTTGTGGATCTAAGCTATATTAGCCCGGGGTTTGAAGTGTTTAATGATGGTAACGGCAATCTTTCTGGGGCGGGGTTTGGTGTAGGCCTAACAAATATTATAGGTCGGGTTGAATTTGATTATCCGCCTTTATATAAAGTGGTTATCAATCCCGTTACTGGGGAATTTTCTGGCTATGCATATAGCGCAAACATTGGTCTGATAGAATTTCTTTGCCCGGGCGAGAGTTGTGTTAAGACGACATGGCATAAGGCTTCCGGAAGCGATG
>CAZVEC010000062.1:0-5608 GCA_964626035.1 uncultured Candidatus Saccharibacteria bacterium | reverse complement strand
AGCTGGAAATTATGGCGGCAGCGCGACATTGCAATTAAACGATGTAGCGGTTGGCTATGACGATGGAGATTATTTCGATATCGTTTGGGCAACTAATGCTTGTGGAACAACCTATGATTCGAGTACTATCGTGACAGTAACTGTCTCGCAATTTACTCCGGATCTGCAGGTGCTTAGTGTGACAGAAAACACTAACGGTTCTGGATTTGAGTTCTCTCTTACTGTTAATGGTTTTTCAATGACAACTGCCTTAACGGCACTTTATGGAATCGGTTCGATTACTGATTCCGTATTGGTCACAACCATTGGCGGAGGAGGCCAGATTACATTACCTGTTTCAATAGCTGGATTTCAGCCGTGCAATACGGTTATGGTTCAGTTTAAAGCAGAAAGCGGAGCTGGAATTACCACTACTGTGCCGCAAAGCTATAATACAGCTGTGGTGCAGCCAGACATTGTAAACCAATCACTTCTCTCTGCAAATCAATTTTCAAATAAGCTTGTCTTAAATGGATTTGGTGATACGAAGGGAAGTTGTGCTGATGGCATTTGTAAAGCGGTGCTTCGCTGGGGTTACACCTCGACAAGTATTGCAACCATTGCCTCAGGCGGGTGGAAAAATGGATTATCAGGAGAAGTGCAGCTGTCAGATAGCATTCTTGGTTTGGCTGCTGGTACTACGGTGTGGTATCAGTGGGAGATTGTAAATGTCGCAAATCCTTCTTTAAACAAGAAGAGTGCGGCTCTCCAGGGTCAGACTAGTACGGTGCCTACTGTTTACAGCGCCTCAATGAGCTTTCCACAATATGCGGTAACAAATTTTGTGGCTGGAGGAAGTGGTAAATTGACCTTCAATGCGTCAACCACTGATCCCAATGGAGCAACAGTGTATGCAGTACATAGTACAGACCCAACGATTGGCCTTCAAGCCATACCCGAGGGACCTGTAAATGTATATGGCGCATCGTTGACTACATACACGCTGAATTTAACTGGTTTAACCATGGACGACACGAACTATGTGCAGTTGAGCTATACGCTTAATACTGACGGAAGTCAGGGCACTAGTGTGATAAAAATGTTCTGGACGCCTCTTATACTCGGTGTGGAAGAAGCAAGTGCTGAAGAAATGGTAAAAGTTTTCCCAAATCCAACATCGGATTTCATAATGATTGAAACTCAAAATAAAGGAGAGCTCGCGCTTTCTGATATGCTGGGCAAAATCGTGATGAAAGAAGAATTGGTGAAGGGAGTAAACAAATTTGAGGTGAGTAATTTGCCTTCTGGTTTGTACTTCTATCAGGTAGGAGATAATTCCGGTAAAATAGTGGTCCGATAAGGTCCCACTCTAAATAATAAAAAAGGCTCTCGCAAATGTGAGAGCCTTTTTCTTATTTATGGAGTCTAAAATTCGGAAAGACCCCCAGGGTTGGATTCAAGAGGTCGGACCTCGGGACATCTTGAGGACCGACCTCTAACCCTGGGGGTCGAGGAGAATTTTAGACATATCTATTTTTTCAAATAATCTTTATAAAAATTACTGAAGCCACCACCTCCGGCTAAAAGTTCATCATATGATGGCACACTCCAGACTTCAATATTATTATCAAGGAAATTAGAGAAGGCAAGTATAGAGCCATCTTTAGATACATCAAGCGCAGTCGGCTGGTTGCCACCCACAATGGCGTCCAGTTTTCGGCCGGTTTCAGTATCGAATAAAAGGACGGAACCCCATTCCGGGCCGGGCTGATAATAGCTTTTTGGATTGTTGCGCCCGCGATTTGATACAAATAATATCTTTCGATCCGGAGAAAGTGCGATTGTGTTTGGCATAGCTTCCGTCACGGCGAATTCAGAAATGGTGTCGTCAATGAGTGAAAGCTTTAATATTCGCCATTTACGCATATCGGAAATATAAAGCACTTTTTTCTCCGGGTCAGCGGCAATATGGCGAAGCGCTCCGCCATTCCTGAATATTGTTTTTTGATCTCCATTTGATAAATCAATTTTTCTAATTTCTCCGTCATCGAAGCTTGTAGTATATAAAAACTTGGCATCTTCAGTTATATAAAATCCTCTTGGTGTTTTGACTGCTGGAATATTTCTGATCAAATTTCCGGAAGCTAAATCAAATTCCGAAATATTATTACTCATCCAATTTGAGGCATATAGACGAGTTTCATCTGGAGAAAGCCCTAAACCTTTAGTCCAATTTGCCTTTGTAAAAAACTGCCTAATTATTTTTTTTGTTGCAGTATCTATTTCAAAAACAGAAGCCGTTTCCATTTGACTGATATAGGCTTTGGATCCATCTTTTGAGAAAATTATTTCAACTCCGCCGCCGTTATTTAGATTGATATCGGTAATTTTATCGCCCGTTTGGCTGTTATAAATGGAAACTCCTCTTGTTTCATTAAGTAGAAGCGTGGTCCATATTTCGCTGCCATCTGGGCTAAAAGCGATACTTTTAGCGGCCGGAGTTTTAGATATTTTATATATTTTTTTTACAATTTGTCCCTGATTTCCACTATCCATAGCGGAGACAGACCCCGCTATGGTATTGGTGGTTGGAAAAGCATTAATTACTTGCGCACTGGATAAAGATATTGCTTTTGCCAAAGATTTCGTCGAGCCGAGAGTAAGTTTATTAGATTCGTTTTTATTAATAAATTCAGACAAAGTGATATCGCTACCTACAACCATTTCCGCATTTTCCCGGCCAATATAGCGCCAATGCCATGGTTCGTATTGAAAACCGGTAATACTTTCTTTTCCTTTTGGATAGCTTTCCACAAAACCAAATTTATATGCATTTTGTTTAAGCCATACATATTCCGGAGTTTGATCAAATGAAAAAGTTGCTTTTTGATAATTAATTGATTGTCCTGTTAGATCAACCGTGGTGCCAAGCTGGTGTTCAGAATGCCCCGGTTCGGCTATGAGAAGGTACTTGTAATTTGTTTGGTTTTTGTCATCAAAAAGAATTTGCTGCCTGTCTTTATTTCTGAAGGATGATGAAATAAGCAAATTTAAGTTATCTTTTTTTGCCGCATCAAACATTTTTTTTACGGCGTCAGCGACTTCTAATGTAAGACAAAAAGATGTAACACCACTTGTTGTATTTTCGGTAATTTCTACAAGATTTTCTGGCACATAATTCTCCAGTGAATTTGCTTTATTTACATTATAAAGAAGCATGTCGTTAACTTGTTTTGTTGCCAGAGGACACTGTTCTGGTTTAATATTTTCGCTTACATATTCATCGTCTTTTGCTATATTTTCTTTGTATTCTTTTTTGGGCGGGGGATTGTCGGTAACTATTAAAGTTTTGATGGGGTAAACAGGGCTGTTTTCGCTGGCTGTAATGATTGGTATGATTTCGGCTGTAGGTTTTTCTAGGTTAATAGCAGAATCAATAATCGGCTCGTTGTAATTTAATACAGAAGCAGTTTGAGTTTCAGGTGAAGCAATTATTTTTGATTTTTCTGGGAAAGGATTCTTTTTAAGAAATTCTAAAATAGTTCTAACATCATTAAGTCGATTATTGCTTTGCAGGATTATTATTGCAATACGTCTTTTTTGCACAATTTTTTTAGATTTTTCTCCAGGTTTTTCTGTAACCCAAGTGTTGATTGGTACTTCAAAAATAGATAAAAGAGTTTGTTTGGCAGCGTTTGTAAATCCTGTTTTTCCTCCCAAGTAATTGTATCCTGAAAGAAAACGGCTGTTGTTGTACCAAGTAAGACCCAAGGTTTGTTTAGTGCCTTGCAGGGTGATATTCAAAATATTTTTTTGATTTCTATGAAGGTATTTTGCTAATTTTAAAAGATCGTTGGCGGTGGAAATATTATTTGCAGAAAGGCCGCTTGGCTCTTCAAAAAGGCTGTCGTTCATACCCATCATTAAGGATTTCTCGTTCATTTGGCGGATAAAATTAGGCCAGCCGGCTTCTGTGGCTAAAATTTCTGCAACCTTATTGCTTGATTGCAAAAGAAGCGGATAAAGCAGATCTGTTATTTTGATCGGATCTGTTTCTTTCACATTTTTCGGACGCCCATAAATTTCCCACGTTTTTTTAACAGTATTATCGATAATTATTTTTTCCTTGATCATTTCAGAAGCAACAAGAGCAGTAATAAGTTTGGAAACGGAAGCGATAGGGTAGCGCTTATCTATGTCTTTAGAAAGGATTGTTTCTCCAGTGTCGATATCAGCCACTAAATATGCAGTTGCATTTAATTTTAGTTTTTTTGCGGCTGTTGCGCTTACTTGAGCCAGATTTAATTGTTCGGCTTGCTCTGCTGAATCTTTTGTTAGTTGGGCAGTTAGGCATGATCCTCCGACGCATTTAAAATCGTTATGGTCATTTATATATGTATAGATTGTTTGCCCGCCATTAAATACAAAAAAAACAGCAAATGCACCAGCGGCTATTGCTGTAATTGTCCAAAATATTTTTTTAATTATTCCAATCATTATTGTTAATAGTTATAAGTTATTTGTTGTTAGTTGCTTATCGGAACGTAATCTATGATTTTTTTTGTAAGATCAGCATTTTTCACCTTAATCTTCATTTTATCACCAATTCGGAATTTTTTCCTTGTTTTTTTACCTACGACAGCAAGATCCTTTTCGTCATAGAAAAAATAATCATCTCCGAGCTCTCGCAGCCTTATCATGCCTTCACATTTTGTTTCTTTTTCTTCTACGAAGATACCGCGTTCTGTCACACCGGTGATCACACCTTCGAATGCATGGCCAATTCTTGTCATCATATATTCCACCTGTTTGTATTTGATTGAAGCACGTTCGGCATCCTGTGCCTCCTTTTCTCTCTGCGAGCAGGCATTCGATATTTCTTCATATTTGTGCCACTTTTCGTTTGGAATTTTATTATTTTTTAAATAAAGATCCAATAGACGATGAACTATGGTGTCAGGATAGCGGCGTATTGGGGAAGTGAAGTGTGTGTAATGATCAAACGCAAGTCCGTAATGCCCGATATTTTTGGTTGAGTATATTGCTTTTTGCATAGAGCGGATGATGGCTGTCTGTACAGTATTTTTCTCGGCTTTACCCTCGAGGCTTTCAATGAGATTGTTGAGTGATTTAGCGGATACGCCATTTTCAGTCACTTTCAGATGGTAGCCCAACTTTTTTAAAAACTTTGAAAGGTCGGCGATTTTTCCTTCTTCCGGGTTGTCATGGATGCGATAAACGAAAACTTTATCATTTCCCTTAGAAATAAATTCAGCCACTTTGCGATTGGCAAGGAGCATGAATTCTTCAATCAGTTTATTTGTGTCTTGGCGGACTTTTTTTATGACTTTGAGCGGAACACCATTCTTATCCAAAATAAATTTAACTTCTTCTTGATCGAGGGATATTGCTCCTTCGGCAAATCTTTTGTCCTTCAGATGTTTAGCCAAAATATTGAGCTCATGAAGTTCTTCGTAGAAATTATGTTTCTGACGGGAAGAGGTCGGTCCTCTAGTTGCCCCGAGGTCCGACCTCGAGGAGCCAGAAACATGACTATCATACTTAGAATCAAGCACCCTTTGTGCCTCCTCGTAACTAAATCTTTTTATCGAATGAATGATAGTTTTTC
>CAZVEC010000061.1:0-5661 GCA_964626035.1 uncultured Candidatus Saccharibacteria bacterium | reverse complement strand
GATTTTTAAGCGTAAAAATCGCGTCGAAATGAGTACATTTTCGACGACGTTATTTAACCTCTAAATAATGAAAAAATTCATATTAATTTTAATACTACTTATTTTTGTGGCATACACAGTGCCTAGTATTTCATTTGCTGTTTCTACTGATCCAAAAGAAGAAAGTTCAACTGATAAATTAGATTCTGCGATCAATACACTCAATCAAGTAAAAAAGCTAAGCGAGGATTATACTGAGACAAAAGAGAATGTACTGGGCAAGGTGGATGAGGCAAAAAAATTCATAGACGATAAGGCGCCGGGATTAAGGAGTGTACTAAGGAAATATTATGAAAAGATTGAAATTTGGCGCACAGATAAAGCAAAATTATTAGAGACTAAAACGTCTGAATTTGACAGTGTCAAGGATAAGACGACTGGCTCAGAGATAAAGCATTTAGCCATGGCATTAGTGGCGTTTACATTTGGATATAAAATAGCTTTTTATATTGCCGCTTTATTACTTATTTTTTTCACCTTAAGGATTATTTTTAGGAAAGTATTAAGACGCAATGAATAATAATAGTTACATTAGAATCTTAGCTGACCTGATCATGTTTTTGTGCATTATATTTGCTCCTTTCTGGCTGACCATATCATTATCGCTTATTTTTTTCATAATAATAAAAAATTATTATGAGTTTATCATAATATTTTTTTTAATAGATCTTACATATGGCGTTAAATTAGATAAATTTTTTAATTTGAATTTTTTCTTTACATTTTGTTCTGTATTTATTTTTTTTGCATTTAGACTTATTAAAAATAAATTACTATCCGAAAATTTTAATTTTAATTTAATTAAATAATATGTCGTTAAAGAAAAAGAGAAAATGGAATTATGAAATTGAGCCTGATGAGATTTTTTTAGATTCCCATAACAGTCCTCAATTTGATGTTCAACAATTAGAAGGAAAGATTGAAAAGCCTATTTCTAAAAGAACAATTGTATTTCTAGGCTTATCATTTATAATGATTGGCTTAATTTTTATTGCTCGCGTTTGGAATTTTCAAATTAAAAAAGGTGAGGCTTATTTTGAGAAGAGTGAGAATATAAGTTTGGAACATAAAATGATTTTTTCTGAAAGAGGGCTAATATATGATCGTAATAATATTCCGTTGGTTTGGAATGTAATAAATACTGAAAATGAGCCATTTTCAAAGAGAATTTATATTAGAAAAAATGGATTTGGTCATCTTCTTGGATATATTAGTTACCCCCTTAAAGATAAAGATGGATTTTATTGGCAGAATGAATTTGTTGGCAAGGATGGACTTGAAAAACAATATAATTCTTTTTTGAATGGAAAAAATGGATTAAAATTAATTGAAGTAAATGTGAAAGGGGAAATACAGTCAGAAAATGTCGTCGAGCCGGCAGAATCCGGTCAAAATGCAATAATTTCTATTGACAGTAGGATTCAGAACGAGATGTATGAGCTTATTAGGAAATGGACTGATCTGGCATCATTTGAGGGTGGTACGGGAATAATTTTAGATGTTGAAAATGGAGAAGTACTAGCTATGGCCAATTTTCCGGAATATGATCCTCAAGTTTTAACTGAGGCAAACGAAAGGGAAATAATCGCTAGTTATGTATCTGATAAAAGAAAACCTTTTCTAAATCGATCTTTAAGCGGGCTATATACTCCAGGTTCTGTTGTTAAGCCATTTATTGCCATAGGCGCATTAAATGAGGGAATTGTTGATCCGCTAAAAAAAATATTATCAACAGGATCCTTAACAGTACCTAATCCATATTTTCCGGACAAACCTCAAGTTTTTCATGATAACAAAGCTCATGGCTGGGTAGATATGCGAAGGGCATTGGCAGTATCGTCGAACGTATATTTCTATGAAATCGGTGGCGGGTTTGAAGAACAGTCAGGACTTGGTATTTTGAATATTGAAAAATATGTAAAACTGTTTGGCTTGGGTGAAAAATCCGGAATCGATCTTCCTGGAGAAATTGCCGGCATTATTCCAAGTCCAGAATGGAAGTTAAAAGCATTTAATGGAGATTCATGGAGAGTGGGAGATACGTATAACACATCCATCGGTCAATATGGATTTCAGGTGACACCTCTTGAGATAGTTCGCGGTATTTCACAAATAGCAAACAATGGAAAAATTATTAAGCCAAAAATTTTATTAGATCAAAATATTATAGATACAAACAGTAATGAAGAATATATAGATCTAAATCAATATTTTTTTCAGATTGTTAAAGAGGGTATGAGGCAAGCTGTGACAGATGGCACGGCTACACGGCTTAATTTGCCGTTTATAAAAGTTGCCGCAAAGACCGGTACTGCTCAAGTGGGGGCTAAAAGAAAATTTATGAATTCATGGGTATCAGGTTTTTTTCCATTAGATAGTCCAAAATATGCATTTGTTGTCATGCTTGAATCTGCACCTTCTACAAACACAATAGGCGCCACAAACGTCATGGCTGATTTGCTGGAATGGATGAATTTGAATACACCAGAGTATCTAGTATCTAGTATTTAGTATCTATATTATTATCCATATACATGAATAGATAAGGATAATGATATGTGCGCGATACTAGCGCTGGTTGACTTAATAAATTTAATCAGCTATGATAGCCTCTATTAAATTACATTGTAACCAATATGCAAGACGAAAAACAATATATAACAGAAGAAAAGAAGAAAGCTTTGGAGGTAGAGATTATTGATCTCCAGACAGTGAAAAGAAAAGAAATTCTTGATAGTATTGAATTTGCCAAATCATTAGGTGATCTTTCTGAGAATGCGGAATATCATCAGGCGAGGGAAGCTCAGGCAAAGCTTGAGGATAGAATAATGACCATTGAATACATTTTAAAAAATTCTGTGATTGTTTCAAAGCACTCTAGTTCACAAGTGGAAGTGGGTTCCTCTATTATTGTCATGAAAGATGGTGAAAAAGATAAAAAAACATTTGAAATTGTTGGTTCTGAAGAAGCTGATATGAGTCAAGGTAAAATTTCCAATTTATCTCCACTTGGTCGTGCTTTAATAGGCAAGAAAAAAGGAGAGGTGGCGACATTTCAGAGTCCCGGTGGTGAGATCAAATATAAAATCATGGATATTGAATAAATTAGCGCTCCGCAAAACATTCTCTCACAACGTGGAAAAAATTAGGTAAAAGTCTTAATTTTCTTAACGATAAAATTCAAAACTCCTCGCTATGCTCGTCAAACAGTTGAATTTTATCTAAAAATTAAGTCTTTTACCTTCCACATTTTTTCCAATGTTGTTCGAGAACGTTTTGCTCCGCTTGGTTGTTTTTTTAACTCTTCGTTAAATCGGAGGGTTTTTTGATTTTACTATGTAATGGATAAAGGATATGGATATGGATTTTTTTGATGTAAACATCAAAAAAGTTATCCACATCTTGTATTTGCATGTGGTATATAGTGGTATATAATATGTATGCAGTGGTAAGGAGTGGGAATTTTATAAATAAAGCTCTTTTATCACTGAATATTATGAAAAAGTTCTTTATGTCACTCAGTGAGGGACTTCCTCCGGTGATAATCATGCCGGGTCTATAGCCTTATAGGTTACAAGGATCCGACGGCTTATAAAGCCGATTCCTTCTGTCGAAAAATAAAACGTACAACAAGAGAACATACAGCGTTCGCTGTAAGTTAAAAAATAATTTAGTTGTATATAAGTTTTAAAAAAAGTAGATAGAAGGGATTTATTTAGAAGCTGTCATTAATTAACAAATAACTAATAACAGATAACTCATAACAATATCGTTGTCATGAATAGTTATAAGTTATAAGTTATAAGTTATAAGTTATAAGTTATAAGTTATGTTAATCGGCGAATACAAACATTCAATAGACGACAAAAACAGACTTTCTTTGCCTGCAAAATTCAGAAAAGAAATGGGAAAGAAAATCGTAGTGACACCCGGTCTTGATAATTGTCTTTTTGCCTTCGCGGTAAATGAATGGAAAAAAATTGCTGAAAAACTTTCACAATCAAGCATGCTTCAGGCAGACAACAGAAGCTTTAACAGATTCATGTTCGGGGGAGCACAGGAAGCAGAAATCGATTCAATCGGAAGAATATTGATTCCTGATTTTTTAAAGGATCGAGCTGGTTTGAAAAACAAGATTGTAATCATAGGAGTTCAGAATCGATTGGAAATTTGGAACGAGAAGGTTTGGGATGAATACAAACAAGTGGTAGCAAGTCAGGCCGATACATTAGCAGAAAAACTTGGCCAAGTCGGCGTACTGTAAAAATATGCATAAATCAGTTCTTTTAAAAGAAGCTATAGATGGCTTAGATATAAAGGAGGGTGGTATCTTTTTAGACGCTACTGTGGGCGGCGGTGGCCATAGCGAATATGTTTGCAGTAAATTTAAAAGCAAAGTGAAGATAATTGGAATTGATGCCGATTTGGCCTCAGTAAAAAAAAGCGAGGAAAGATTAAAATCTCTTGATTGTGATCATGATATTCTGCTAGGAAATTTCTCTGATATTGATCTGCTTATAAACACGATCGGTGTCAGCAGGGTGGACAATATTTTGGCTGATCTTGGACTCAATACATATCAATTGGAAAAATCCGGACGAGGGTTTACTTTTAAAAAGGACGAACCGTTAGTGATGACATTCAATGAGGAAATCGAACCGGAAGATTTAACCGCACAAACGATAGTGAATGATTGGTCGGAGGAAAGCCTTAGCGATATCATCTACGGTTATGGTGAAGAACGGTATGCAAAAAGAATAGCCAAAAAAATAGTAGAAGAAAGAAAGCTAAAAAAAATTATGACAACATTTGATTTGGTTGAAGTCATAAGCAGGGCTGTACCAAAAGAATATCGATACCGAAAAATTCACTTTGCCACAAAAACATTTCAGGCCTTGAGAATAGCAGTAAATGACGAACTGAGAAGATTGGAAACATTTCTTAATAAATCATTTGAAATATTAAAACAGAATGGACGAATGGCAATTATAACCTTTCATAGCCTGGAAGACAGAATAGTTAAAAGATTTTTTAGAAAATTAAAGGATGAGGAGAGTGCGATTCTTATAAATAAAAAACCTGTGGTTCCTAGCAGTGAAGAAGTTAGAAACAACCCCAAATCCAGAAGTGCAAAACTTAGAATTATTCAAAAAATTAAGGCATAAATAAGAAAATTTATAACAATATATTACCATGACAAATAGACAATTTAAAAATAAAATATCAGTATTAGAAAATTCCGAGACACGAAGGAATATTTTTAGAATTTGTCTTATTGCATTTGCAGCAGTTGCTGTATTGTATGTGCTCATGGTAGGTAAGACTATTTTAAACATAATCGAGAGAAAATCGGCTGAAAGTGAAACACATTTGATAGCTAGCCGATTAGGTGAATTAGAGTTACAATACCTTAGTGGGGTAAACAAGATTGATTTGGAATTTGCTAAATCATCTGGTTTTATAGAGCCTCGCGAGCTTGGATTTGCATCACGCAAATCACTTTCTATAAGTATTGCAAGAAATGGACTCTAATTTCTCAATTCGAATAAAAGTCATCTACTTTATTATATTCATGATTGCTTTGTCGCTTATAACAAAGCTTTTTTTTGTGCAGGTTCTGCA
>CAZVEC010000060.1:347-6080 GCA_964626035.1 uncultured Candidatus Saccharibacteria bacterium | reverse complement strand
TTCTGCTGAAAAATCTCGCGACCCCGCCTCGGCTCGTCAGCCTCCGGCCTGCACAAACTACGCAAGCTCGCTTGTGCACCCGCCAAGACTCGAACTTGGAACAACTGCTTCGAAGGCAGTCATGATATCCGTTTCACCACGGGTGCAAATTACTTTTTAATAGTTCAATTATACACTTTTTCATTATTTTACAAAACGAACCACCGTGATATTATTATATAACAATGAGACATGATAAAGATATTGCATTTAAATTAAGGAGAAAAGGAAAAACATATCGTCAGATAGAAAAGGAATTAAATGTTTCACGAAGTACTCTTTGTGAGTGGTTTCGTAATGAAGTTTGGTCAGATCATATTACAAAATCAAACACAAATAGTCATATCAAAAGAAGTACTGAACACTTGATAAAATTAAATGAAGGTAGAAAAAGAGTATTAGAAATAAAATACAATCAAGTTGAAATTGACGCAGCTAATGAATTTGAAAAATTTAAAACAGATCCGTTGTTTATGGCCGGACTTATGCTATACGCTGGTGAAGGTGATCGTTTAGATAGATGTTCGATTAGGTTTGCTAATATTGACTTCGATCTCCATAAGATTTTTCTTAATTTTATTGATCATTTCATGAATATCGATAATAAAAGAATTAAATTTGGGTTACTATTATATCCAGATTTAAATGTCGAGCAGTGCAAAAAAAAATGGTCAAGTGAACTAAAAATTTCACAAGAAAATTTTCATAAACCGCAAGTAATATTTGGAAAACACAAAACAAGAAGATTGCATTTTGGCGTTGGCACAGTTATAATAAGCGATAGTTTTCTTAAGAGGAAACTTTTATATTGGATTAATAAAGCCAAAAAAGAAATTTCGATTTAAATACTTGATGCGGCCATGGTTTAGTGGTATAACGCGTCCTTGCCAAGGACGAGATGGGAGTCCGATTCTCCCTGGCCGCACATTTTTTTGCCTCCGTAGTTTAATGGATAGAATGCAAGCTTCCGGAGCTTGTGATATGGGTTCGATTCCTATCGGAGGCGCAAGCTATATTTACGTTATATTTCAGTATAGAATTTATGTCCATTACAGTGTCCTTTATACTTTCACTCTAAAACATTGAAATATTAACAAAAACTGTGGATAACTATGTGTATAAAGTGCATAACAGACATCAAATTTTGTCAAATTTTGTCCATTATAAACTACTAAAAACTTATAAAACCCTTATAAGATAAGGGTTTTATAAGGGACAAGTAAAGTATTATATGAATTTACCAATATTGTTTCACGTGAAACCATTTTTAATGGTTACACATGTAACTATATTGCTAGATATGTGATTTATAATTTTTTATCTACCCCCTCCTTGTGTGGATACTGAATATAGATCTAGGATATATTTATGCCACATATTTTTACGTCAAAAAGTCAGAAAAAAGGTCAGCTTGGAGAGGATATTGCCTGCAAATACCTAGAGGATATTGATTATAGGATTATTGAGAGAAATTATACCAAAAAATGGGGAGAATTAGATATTGTGGCCTTTCGAGATCATATTTACTACTTTATTGAGGTGAAAAGTGTTTCATGTGAAATCACGAAGGGTAAGGTTACACATGTAACGAATAGCAGGCCCGAATCTAATATTGATTTTAGAAAGGTAGGACGTCTTAAGAGAGCCATACAAACCTATATGATAAGCCTTAAACTTGGCGAAAATGACCCATGGAAATTCGAGGTTATTTCGGTATTTATTGATAGATCCACAAAAAAGGCCAAAATAAGGCATTTAAAGGACATTATCCTCTAATCTATGACTGTTGAAGTCTGACCTCAACAGTTGACAAATAAAATTGCACGAGGCGAAACCTCGTGTAATATTGATTATATATAGGCTTGACAAAAGTATTAAATATGATATACTATAAAAGTAATTCTTAAAAAATTTAATAATACTAAAAAAATTAACGCTATGTCTCAACAACAGGGAAACAACAGGCAAAATGCAATTGCCAATGGTCACAAAGTGACCGTAAAGCAGAATGGTAATGGCCACCAACAAAATGGCCAGAAAAAGTTTTCCGGTAACGGAAAGCCGGTGCAAAAAAAAATAACAAAAACTTTTAATGGAGGGGCATTCGAACTGGTGTGTTCGTCAACAAGGGAAGGGATCCCTTTCAAAACATCACCGGAAATTATTGCTTTGGTTCAAAAAGGGTTTGAAATGCCGAAAAAAAACAAAACCATCGCAGATTTTCTGAAAGGAAAAAAAATCAAACTCAATCAAATCAATGACCTAATGCAGTTTGAAGGGGAGGAGAAAAGATCTCTAACTCAGGAAAGAAAAGCGGAAACCCGTGCTCGCCACCAGACGAATCCGATCAGAGGAAGTTTTAATAATGATATTTCTTTTGAAGCTGCAGTTTCTCTCCGCCAGGAAGGAAGAATGAACAGAACAGATGAAGAAAATCTGGATTTACAAACTGACGGAGTATATGGGGTGAAGAATATCCTTGCCGAAGATGTCTTCGGAGATTATGGATTTTCAGTAACCACAAACCCGTGGTTCAGCCGTAAAGAGGAAAGAATGTTTGATGGAACATTTTGCCGTGAAACTGGAAAGAGAGTTAACAGATATTAATTTAACGCGTTAAAAATTTTTTTAGTGCCGCCCCACCGGGAACGCTACCTTAGGGCGAAGAACCACCGACTGACAACCGGTGGTTTTTGTTTGTTTGGTTGCGCGAAATAATCTAAAATTCTCCTCAACCCCCGGGGTGAATACAAGAGGTCGGACCTCGGGACATCTTGAGGACCGACCTCTAACCCCGGGGGTTTTCCCGAATTTTAGATTATTTCGCACAATGCACGTTACAAATGTGTTCAAACTACTTTTTTTATTGTAAATAATATGTTATAAGTTATATGTTTATCCGCCTTCGTCCTTCAATAAATTCAGGACTATGGCGTGACAAAGACGGGCTGTAGTGTAACGGCTAGCACGCTTGGTTTGGGACCATGTAGTCCGAGTTCGAATCTCGGCAGCCCGAATGAACGAAGTGAATGAGGGATGAGCAAAGCATCTGCGTGCTTTGCGTCCGGATTCGAACGCCGGAGCGATGTTTCGCCAGCAGGCGAAACCGCGAGGCGGTGCCCAGACAAATTTTTGCGACGGCAAAAATTTAGTCGCGGGCGAATCTCGGCAGCCCGAAGAAAGTATAAGAATTAAGTATAAGTAATAAGTATAAATTGAAAGATATGTTTTCTCAAAACATTCTCCTTGTTGATAAGCCGGCTGGGTGGTCGTCTTATGATGTAATCAGATATTTGAAGCGGGAACTTAAATCAAAATTCGGGAAGACTCCCAGGGTAAATTCAAGAGGTCGGACCTCGGAACATCTTGAGGACCGACCTCTAACCCCGGGAGTCGGGGAGAATTTTGATTTAAAGACTGATCTCTTAAAATCTGATTTAAAGATCGGCCATGCCGGCACGCTTGATCCGATGGCTACTGGGCTTTTAGTGGTTTTGCTTGGCGATGCGACAAAAAAATTCGCAGAATTTCAAAAGCTAAAAAAAGAATATGAGGCGGTAATTGAATTTGGAAAAAAGACCGATACATATGATAAGGAAGGAAAAATAGTATTTGATTACGATAAATCGTTTGAAATAAACCAAGAGCAAGTCGAAAAAGCTTTAAATAATTTTGTTGGAAAGATAAATCAGGTTCCACCACCTCATAGTGCCGTGAAAGTTAGCGGCCGGAGGGCTTATGATCTGGCGCGAGCAGGGAAGAAGTTTGAATTAGCCCCAAAGCAGGTTGAAGTATATGAAGCCAAAATATTAAGAATAAAGGATAAAAGATTGTGGATAAATTTTACTGTTTCTTCCGGCACATATATACGCTCGTTGGCTCATGATTTGGGTGAAATGCTTGGATATGGCGCTTATTTAACCGAGTTGCGCCGGACCAAAATAGGGGATTATGATGTGAAGGATGCGGAGAAAATTAATTAAGCATTAGTGGCAAGAAATCGAACTTGTGTATATATTATGCCATGATATAGTTTGAATGTATGGCTCATCAGGACACAATACGCGAACAGGTTTTTAATTTGCGCAAAGCTGGGCATTCTTATAATTATATTTCAGAAAAGGCAGGAATATCAAAGAGTACTTTAAGCGGCTGGCTCTCAAAGATTCCTTATAAGCCAAATGAAGAAACTATTGATAGGATAGGAAAAGCAAGAGCTGCTTCTGGATACGCAAAATCCAAAATGAAGTTAGAATCTATTATTAAAGCTGAACAGGAAGCAGTAAACGATATAGGAAAAATTACAAAAAGGGATTTATTTATGCTCGGAATCGGACTCTATGTGGGTGAGGGGACAAAGACTCATGGTATTGTTAGAATAATAAATGCTGATCCTAAAATTATTAAACTTGCCATTAAATGGTTCGAGAAAGTGTGTGGATTATCAAGAGATAATTTTAGAATTAGACTTCATTTATATCCTGACAATAATATTAAAGAATGTATAAGATTTTGGTCGGATTTTTGTGGACTTCCATTTGGTTGCTTTCAAAAAGTTCAAATTGATAGACGTAAAGATAAGAAAGGATTTAAGAGGGGAAAGCTTCCTTACGGGACTGCACATTTAAGTGTTAAAAGTAATGGTAATAAGGAATTTGGTGTTTTTCTTTCAAGAAAAATTAATGGCTGGATTAAGGAGGTTTTAAAATAATAAAAAATGTGTAATATATTAAATGTAGAACACGCGGGATTAGTTTAATGGTAGAATAAGGGATTTCCAATCCTTTGGTGGGAGTTCGATTCTCCCATCCCGCACAAAACAAGAAATTTGTGTTTTTTTAGATGCTGTGGTAGATTGAAATTGTTAGATTTTTAATTTTCGAATCAAATTTAATGGTTAAATCAAAGCTTAAAGAAGAATCCAAATGTTCGCAATATATGAAAAAAAACGCAATATTTTCTCACATTTTCCAAAGATTTACAGAAAATCTTTCTAATACTTTGTTAATAATTCGTAAATTCGCACATATTCGTATTTCTTAATACATGGGTTTTTCTCATAAGCCAATATACTTATGAGTCTTGGAACAATTATATTAATTGTCGTCGCACTCGCTCTCGGGACAGGTTTAGGTTACTACTTAAGACTGGTAATTTCTCTTGGTAAAAAAGGCTCAATGGAGCTAGAAATTAAAAGAATGATGATTACTGCCAAAGAAGAAGGGCAGCGTCTTTTGGATGATGCAAAGAAAAAAGCGGATCAAAGAATGGAAGAATTAAAGGATGAAGAAAAGAAAAAGGAAGTTGAATACAAAAAGACTGAAGATAGATTTATAAAAAAAGAAGAATTATTGGATCAAAGGCAAACAGAGATAGACAAGGAGGTTGAAAATATCAAGGTTAAAGTGGAAGAGATAAAAAAAGTTCGCGAAAAAGTGGATACTTTGGAAAAAGATAAAGTACTTGAGATTGAAAGATTATCAAGATTGACTGAAACTGAAGCCAAAGATGAACTCTATAAAGTAATTGAAAAAAAATATGAGGAGGATCTGTTAGTTAGAATGCAGAAACTTGAGAATAATGGCGCAGAGCAGCTCGATCGCAGAGCAAAAGACATTTTAGCCAGTTCTATTCAGAGGCTTTCTTCATCTACGGCTGCGCAGCTGATGACCACTTCAGTTACAATTCCATCTG
>CAZVEC010000060.1:0-337 GCA_964626035.1 uncultured Candidatus Saccharibacteria bacterium | reverse complement strand
AAAGATTATTGGAAAAGAAGGCAGGAATATTCGCGCGTTTGAGCGCACTGCCGGCGTGGAGCTTATTGTGGATGATACGCCGGGGACAATCATAATTTCATCTTTTGATCCGGTTAGAAGGCAGGTGGCTAGAGTAGCATTGGAAAACCTTATTTTGGATGGGCGCATTCAGCCTGCAAAGATCGAAGAGATGGTAGAAAAAGCCAAAGAAGAAATAAATAAAATTATTAAGGAAAAAGGAGAACAGGCTGTATATGAATGTGGAATCTTTAATTTAGACCCAAGAATTGTAGCGATTGTTGGCCGGCTTTATTTCCGCACCAGTTACGGACAAAAT
>CAZVEC010000059.1:0-6220 GCA_964626035.1 uncultured Candidatus Saccharibacteria bacterium | reverse complement strand
CACTCTGGGATACAACCATCAACTATGGCGGATTGCCTGTTAATTTATTAGGTATTCCGAGATTCGATAAATATAAAAAGGGATCATTAGTATCAACGGTAAGCCGCCTGAACAAAAAAGGATTAATTAATAAAAAATCAAAAGGATGGGAATTATCTAGAGAAGGAAAGAAGTTTGTTGAAGATAAAATTGAAAATTTAAAAGACTTCTCTTTAAAATTTGCTAAAAATTCCCCAAAAAATTTAATTGTCATGTTTGATATCCCTGAATCTAGAAAAAAAGAAAGGGAGTGGTTTAGATGGCATTTAAAACAAGGTCAATATTTAATGATTCAAAAAAGCGTTTGGGTAGGACCATCACCTTTGCCTAAAAAATTTATTGAATATTTAAAGAAGATTAAACTTGAAAATAATATTAAAACTTTTAGGCTTGCTAAACCTTTTAATAATAAAATGGGTGATTTGTTAAAGGATTCCATATAAATAACTAATTTGCTGAACAATTTGCATTAAGTATATTTTATTTTTTTACACGATATAAATACTCACCAATCATAATATTTATTATAACATTTATCTGCGATAGCAGATAAATGTTATGTTTGTATTTTTTAACCAAATATAATAAGAAATAATATAAATAGATACTTTTTTAAAAAACTGGACTTTTTTGAATAAATAATGTATAGTTTGCCCGAAACAAATCAGTGTTAAATAGCCCTATGGCAGCGGAAGAGGTCGGTCCTCTGATTCAGCAGAATCATGTCGCGCAGTGTCAATTGAAGCGCGACCCGAGGTCGGACATCAAGGAGCTGTTCACAAAAAATACCTTAAAAACTTAAAAACAATGGAAAAAATCAGAGAATTTACCGAAAGGCATCTGCCTTGCGGTGTCTTGATTTACAGCATATTTATCATGATTTTATTTATGATATTTACAGGCTGTAACAATTCCCCCACCCCCCCCCGCCTTTCAGGAGAGGGTCAGGGTGAGGTCAAGCAAGATGTTTGGACCTCGGAGGTCCAAACATTGGTTGATTCGAGTGATATCAAAAAGGTGGAGGCGATGTACGATGTTGCTTGGGAGCAACTTAACAAAAATCCCGACACCTCTAAAATTATTGCTGGAGAAATGATGAAACTCTCAGAATCTTCCGGCTATAAAATCGGAATCGGTCATGCGTACAATGTTTTCGGAAGTATTGAATTTGCCAAGAGTAACTATCAGGAAACATTCAAGAATTGGTTGCAGGCCCTGAAAGTTTATGAGGATTATGGCGACGCCTCACGCGCTGCTGCAGTTCAAATAAATATTGGATTACTTTTTTTTCGACAAAAAAACAATGAAGAAGCCTTAAAGTATTATCTTCGTGCTCAAAAAATAGTGGAAAGTGATTTAGTAAAAGATTCATCCAATATGACATTCAAATTAAGACTTTTTGGAATTCATAATAATATTGGAATAACTTTTGCTAATAATAAAGACTATGAAAAAGCATATGAAAATTACTTAAAAGCACTTCAGATCGCAGAAGAAATTGAAAACAAAGAAAAAATTTCAGAAGCCTGTAATAGTATTGGTAATTTATTTAAAAATAAGAATAATTTCATTAAAGCATTAGAATATTATTCAAAAAGCTTAAAAATTTACCAAGAAATTGACGATAAAAGTGGTATAGCAATGTGTCTAGGTAATATCGGTATTATAATGTCTGAAAATGGAAATTACGAAAATGCTCTTAATTATTACAATAAAAGTTTATCTTTTGCCAAAGAAGTTGATAATAAGAGAGTAATAATGGAAGTCTACGATAGATTGGCCGATCTCTATTCAATCATGGGTAATAGCTCAGCTTATGAATATTGTCGTAAATATTCAGACCTACGGGATACACTACTCGGTGAAGAAAGTCAGAAACAAATTGCGCAAATGCAAACCATTTACGAGACCGATAAAAAGGATAATGAAATAAAAATCCTTAATCAAGCCAATGCCTTAAAGGAGGCTGAAAACAATCGGCAAAAAGCGCAAAATGACAGGCAAAGAATTGTCATTTACTCAACTGTGTCTGGGGTAGTGCTTGTGCTCATCCTGGCCTTGTTTATCTTTCGTTCGTACAAAAAAGAAAAGAAAGCTAAATTGCTTTCAGAAAAACAGAAACTAGAGATAGGAATACAAAAAGGAAAAATCGAGCATCAGTCCAAGGAGATAAATGATAGTATTACTTATGCCAAGGGCATCCAAGAAGCAATTCTGCCTCCTTTGGAAAAAGTGTACTCTGCCCTGCCTCAGTCTTTCGTACTTTATAAGCCGAAGGATGTGGTAAGTGGAGATTTCTTCTGGTTTCACCAAAAGAACGGTTTCTGTTTGATTGCTGCAGCAGATTGTACTGGTCACGGTGTACCGGGTGCCTTTATGAGTATGATTAATATGAAAACCTTAAATGAAACTTGTGGTTTCAGAGAAATCTGGAAGCCGGGCGACATTCTGGAAATTATTAATCCATCCATAAAGAAAACTCTTGGTACAAGAAAAGATGGTATGGATATCGCGCTTTGCACTATTCAAAAAAAGAATGAAGAAAAAATTCTTTATTACGCTGGCGCAAACCGCCCGCTTTGGATAATAAGAAAAGGTGCAAATGAAGTGGAAGAAATCAAAGCGACTAAAACTGCGATAGCCGGATTTACTCCGGATGATCAAAAGTTTAAAACGCACGAGGTTATTCTTCAAGCAGGCGATACTTTCTACATTTTTTCTGACGGTTTTGCAGACCAGTTTGGCGGACCTGACGGTAAGAAACTAATGACTAAAAGGTTCAAGGAAATTCTGATTAAAATTCAAGACATGGACATGAAAGCTCAGCAAGCTTTCATGGACAAAACAATTGAAGATTGGAAAAAGCCGAATCCTGATGCCACTTACGAACAAGTGGATGATATCTTGGTCATAGGCGTTCGCGCCTAAAAACTTAAAAGGAGCTCTTACGAGCTCCTTTTTTTATTATCTAACAATAGTTCCACCTTCAATAGTTTTTCCACCATTTTTCACTGTTGCCTGCGCTGGTGTGCCCCATTCAACTACTCCTGACATTCTTGCCCTAGCTTCTGTTAATGCTTGAGGTACAAACACACCTTTCATAAATTCTGGAATAGAACCTATAATAGTATATTTATTGCCTGTAACCAAAACTTTCAAATCCATATATAAAGCTGGATCAAGCACTCTTTCATTCATTGTAACTTTACTTATCGCACCCTTTGTTAAATCATAATAAACTGCAATTGACTTATTATCTTTCTTTAAATTAATTAAATATTCACTTGCTGAAATTTTAGTCTTCGGGTCTAAAACTTTATCAAAAGAAACTTCAATTTCTTCCTTCATAACACCATTTGTATTAGTACTAACCAAAACCGTCGCGGTTAAACCCTCGGGGGCTGGGAGGCTGGCTAATTTTGGCTTGGAAACAAAACTATAGATGCCTATTACTGCTGCGATTGCTATTAAACTTATGATTGTTTTTTTCACGTAATTACTGATCAACACTGATTATTACAAAGGAAGTTTCTCCTCGAGGTCAAAATTCTCCTCGACCCCCGGGGTTGAAACATCCTTAACCCCGGGGGTCTTCCCAAATTTTGACCTCTTCCCGAAACTAATCTAAATAATCAACACTGATAAATTAAACTATTAATTGCAAACAAATTGCTTATATTTTTTAAAATCCAACACTCCCAATCATACAATTTCCTGCAAAAAACACAATCAATAATAGTGTATTAAAAAAATCGCTCTTTAATTTGAGCGATTTTTTAATCCTATACTTATATTAAAATGAAGTTTCTCCTCGAGGTCGGACCTCGAGACATCTTGAGGACCGACCTCTTTCCGAAACTGTTTATTACTTATACTTATTTCTTTTCAGCCTTGATCTCCTTTCTTTTCTTTGTGGGAGATTTTTTGGAGAGCACGTTCACTTTCTTGCCTTCGATTATTTTCTTGCTGATCAAAAAGTTATGCATTGTGTCTGATGTCTTTGCGCCCACCTTAATCCAATATTTAACCCTCTCTGCATCGAGAATAATCTCCCCCGCTTTAGGATTATACGAGCCTAGTTTTTCAATAAAATTGCCGC
The DNA here is from genome assembly GCA_964626035.1 of uncultured Candidatus Saccharibacteria bacterium. Lineage (GTDB taxonomy): Bacteria > Patescibacteriota > Minisyncoccia > Phycocordibacterales > CAZVEC01 > 2-01-FULL-42-20. The sequence goes on along the minus strand of CAZVEC010000059.1, from coordinate 2,082 downwards.
TTTTAGGGCCTTCTTTGGAATCAATAACAACCGCGCGGAAATGCGGGTCGTTCTTTCTGCCTGTTCTTTGTAATCTTATAGTTAACATAATGGAATTATCTTAACAAAGCATCTCAAAAAAAGCAACACCAAATTTTAATATGCCAAACTGATGATTTTATTGATTAAATCTTTATAATTCATACCCATGTTTTTCATCAACATGGGAAACATTGAAATATCAGTAAAACCCGGCAAAGTATTAATCTCATTCAGGTAAATTTTTCCTTTTGAGATAAAGAAATCAACCCGTGCAAAACCCTTACAGTCAGATAGCTTATAGGCACTGGCTGCTAGATTTTTAATATTAATAATTTGACTCATTGTCAGCTTTGCCGGAATTCTTGTATTTGTCTGCCCTAAAACGTATTTGTCATCATAACTATAAAAATCCTTCGCAAGTATAAGTTCTCCAAGGTCAGAAACTATTAAATTTTCATTACCTAAAACTGCTACTTCTATTTCTCTGGGATCAATCAATCCTTCTTCAATAATAATTTTAGAATCATGTTTTTTTGCTTCAAAGATCGCGAATTTTAAATTTGCATATTTTTTTACTTTTGTAATTCCAACAGACGACCCGGAATTTGATGGCTTTACATATATAGGCAACCTTAATTTATTTTTCAACTCCTTTATGAATTTATTTAAATTATTTTTATCAATATCTGCCAAATTAATAACATAAAATCCGGTCTGATTTATACCAGCTCCATTTATAACCTCCTTAAAAACAGCCTTATCCATACATAAAGCCGAGCTTAAAACTCTACAACCGCAATATTTCAGTTTCTGCCACTCGAATATGCTTTGGAGCACTCCATCCTCTCCATATTTTCCGTGCGTCATAGGCAGGGCTATATCGATAATTTTCTTAAAATCAAAAACTGAAATTTTTTTTGCTTTTGATATTTTACCAATATCACTGATATCTTTAAAATGATAAAAACTCCCATCTTTATGCCAATAGATGAGTGCGAGCTTGTACCTATTGTAATCAAAATTTTTAATTACATTTTTGGCAGACATGATTGAAACCTCCGCTTCATTACTCATCCCTCCAAAAAATAATCCAATTTTTTTCATAATGGTATTTTATCATATTTATAATTAATACTCGTCCCCACAATGTTTTAACCCTAGAGTCAAAAAATAAGGTAAATTAAGGAATTTGTGGTAATATTGATTTTAATTATGAAAAATAACACAAAGAAAGAGCATAAAAGCACGATAAAAAATGAGATTGAGGGAGTAATTTCTATTTCCGCCAAAAGAGTCGGATATGTGAGAAACAAGGAACTTAAGGATTCTATTGAAGTCGATCCGGCTCATTTGAATACGGCTTTGCAGGGGGATACGGTTTTGGTATCAATAAACAAAAAAAATCAAATCTCCTCGAGGTCGGACCTCGGAACATCTAGAGGACCGACCTCTTCCCGATTTGATGCAAATGAAGTTCAAACGGGTGAAGTGGTGAAAATAATTAGGCGTGCTAAAGTCGGATTTTCCGGGCATCTTGAAAAAGAAAAAGATGTTAATTTTTTTGTGCCGAGCGATCCAAAAATGTACACCGATATAATCATCCCAGAAAAAAAACTAAACCACGCAAAAATCGGACAAAAAGTTTTTGTAAAAATCACAGACTGGAACGACCCGAAGAAGCCACCGCTTGGCGAGGTAATTCAAATATTAGGAAAACCGGGAGATAACAATGCCGAGATGATAGGTATCGCTCTTGAAAAAGGATTCGCGGCGGATTTTCCAGATGCAGTTGAAAAAGAAGCAATTAAATTGAAGAAAGAATTTGAAGCCAGCCTCCTTGAGGTCAAAATTCGGAAGACCCCCGGGGTTGGGGCATCCTTAACCCCGGGGGTCGGGGAGAATTTTGACCTCTTACCGGCTGGCAGACGCGACTTCCGAGGTGTCACTACCTTCACTATTGACCCAGATGACGCTAAAGATTTCGATGATGCGCTTTCCTTCAAGAAGCTTCCAAATGGCAATTTCGAAATAGGCATCCACATAGCCGATGTCTCGCACTTC
>CAZVEC010000058.1:909-6321 GCA_964626035.1 uncultured Candidatus Saccharibacteria bacterium | reverse complement strand
GGTAACCTATTTATGAGCTATCCACTCCTTTTACGGTAACAGTTTTAATGAGCTAGAACGCTTTATTATAAAGGGAGTAAGATAATGATAAAATAAAATTTACTCTTTTCCAACAGCCTCAGAAATATTTTTATACCCATCAGCTTTTAAGAGTTTCACCAGACCGAGGTTGATTTCACTGATTACTTGCGGGCCCTCGAAGATCATACCGGTGATAAGTTCGACAAGGGAAGCCCCAGCTTTGATTTTTTTGTAAGCGTCTTCAGCTGAAAATACACCACCAACGCCAATAATTACAAATTGTTTATTGGTCTTTTTATAAATATATTTAATTAATTCATCCGATAAATTACCGACGATTTTGCCACTTAATCCGCCGACTGTTGGAATATTCTCGTCTAGAATTTTTTTATTGTCGCGATTTTTAGTTAAGTTGGTACAGATAAAGCCGTCTACTTTGTATTTAGTAGCGACTTCAATTATTTCATCTATTTCCTGAGTACTTAAATCAGGTGAGAGTTTTAAAAAAATAGGTTTGGTTTTTGGAATCGATGTTATTTTATGAAGTAGGGCATCAAGCTTTTTGCTATCTGTAAAAGGCTGACCACCAAAAGCATTTGGACAACTGATATTGATAGTGAAGTAATTACCAATATTTTGGAATGCTTGATAAGCTTTGAAGTAATCTTCGATACCTTTTTCTGTATCAACAGTGTCCTCACAATTTGTTTTGGCAATATTTACACCGATGGGGATTTTAAATAATTTATTTTTTAATCTTTCAGCGATACTCTCACAGCCTTGATTCTTGAGACCATAATAAACGGCGAGGGATTTGGATTTTTTCAGTCGCCAAAGTCGCGGCTTGGGATTACCGGCACAATATTCTCCAGTGATCGAGCCGATTTCCATAAAACCAAAACCGACTGACGGCATGATGTCTGTTAAAATGGCATCTTTATCAAAACCAGCTGAAAGGCCGACAGGATTTTTAAAATTAATTCCGAGAATGTTTTGATTCAGTGATGGATCTGAATAATTAAGAAAGAGACTGGTTAGTATTTTTGTAAAACCATACTTCCCGAGAAAGTGACCAACAGAGGTCATACGATCATGCACTACTTCGGGATCATTTCTAAAAAAGATAGGTTTTAATAGCCATTTATATTTCCATCTTAAAATGGAGTTTCTTATACGAATTAGATCATTTAACATATTATAATAATAGCAAAAATATGCTAAAATTGCTTGTATATGAATGAGAACGAGATTAAATCTATTATAAAAATTGAAGCCGAAGAGAAAAAGGATTCAAGGGGGAATCCAACGATTAGGGTGACGGTATGGGTTGGAAACAACTCGGGTAGTTTTTCTGTACCCTCTGGGGCAAGCACGGGCGTACATGAAGCGCATGAGCTTCGAGATGAGGATGATAAGGGGGTTAAAAAAGCCATAGAGAAAGTGAATAAAATTATTGCTCCAGCATTGATAGGGAAGGATGTTTTAAATCAAAAAGAAATAGATAGAATCATACTTGAACTGGATGGTACACTAAACAAAGATAATCTAGGTGGAAATGCGATGATCGGCGTCAGTATCGCTTGTGCCAAGGCAGCAGCGAAAGCATCAGGCGTGGAAGTTTATGAACATTTACGAATCTTGGCGGAAATGAAGCCTTCTCGAAGAACCCCGCATCTTTATATGAATTTAATAAATGGTGGGAAGCATGCCAAGAATGATTTGGCTTTTCAGGAATATCATATTGTGCCGGATACGGAAGATGTCGCTGAAGCAGTGGAAATTGGAATTAAAATTCAAAATACTTTAAAAGAAATAATTGAAAAAGAATTGGGAATAGAATCATTAATTTTAGGTGATGAAGGCGGTTTTGCGCCGAAAATTATCGACATTAGAAAACCCCTTGTATATTTAACTGAGGCAATTAAACAAAATAATTTAGAAGGAAAAATTAGACTTGCACTTGATGTTGCTGCATCATCATTTTATTCAGAGGATTATTATACTGTTGATAATAAAAAAATAACCAAGGAGGAATTAATGAGTATTTATGATTCATTAATAAAAGAATTTAATTTACTTTCAATTGAAGATCCATTTGAAGAAGAGGATTTTGAAAGTTTCGCGGAACTGAAAAATAAACATCCTGAACTTTTGGTTGTTGGTGACGACCTTACTGTCACAAATATAATTAGATTAAAAGAGGCAATTGAAAAGGGAAGTATAAATGCAATGATTATAAAACCAAATCAAATTGGAACCGTTTCTGAAACATTGGAAACGATGCAACTGGCGCGAGAGAACAATATCGAGCTAATCGTGAGCCACCGAAGCGGGGAGACAGATGACGATTTTATTGCTGATTTGGCATACGCTTTCAGCTGTTTCGGCCTCAAATCTGGCGCTCCAACAAAACCTGAAAGAATGGTAAAATATCAAAGATTAAAAAATATTTCAAGGAAATAGAAAATACTCTTATGAAATTTCAGGTGGAATTAAGACATATTTCAAAAAATGAAAACTCTTAAATTTATGCCCAATTTAGTCCCCTTAGTACTCTCTGGAGAAAAAACTTCTACATGGAGATTGTTTGATGATAAGGATTTGGCAGTAGGAGATGAATTATCTTTAATCAACAGGTCTACTAATGATGAATTTACAAAAGCTATAATAACTAAGACGGAAGAGAAAAAATTAAAAGATTTGACCACAGATGATTTTGAAGGGCATGAAAGATATGAAAGTAATGATGAAATGTATAAAACTTATAAATCCTATTATGGAGATAAAGTGAACGAGAATACTATTGTTAAAATGATTGATTTTAAATTATTATGATAAAGTAATATTATATGAATTCAAAAGCGCAAATTGTGGCGACCATCGGTCCCGCCTCTAAAGACAAAAAAATATTAAGGAAAATGATGGAACATCAAATGGACGTAGCTCGTCTTAATTTCTCATGGGGTACACATGATGAACATATAATTTTCATTAAAAATATTCGTGAAGTTGCAAAGAAATTAGGCCGAAGAATACCTATTATTCAAGATTTGTCCGGACCTAGAGTGCAGAGAAAGGTGGGGCATGGCATAAAGAAAGGAGTGCAAGAAATAATTACTAAAAAAGATTTATCCGATTTAAGGTTTGGAATTGAGCAAAAAATTGATTACGTGGCTATGTCTTTTGTAGGAGACGCTAATGATGTTTTAAAATTACGAAAGGAAATGAAGAAACTAGGCAGAATTATTCCTATCATTGCTAAAATTGAGAGAAAAATAGCATTAAATAATATTAATAAAATTATAAAGGCTGCAGATGCTGTAATGGTGGCGCGTGGTGATCTTGGTAATGAAATTCCGCTTGAAGAAATTCCTTTTACTGAAGTACAAATAATAAATGAATGTAAAAAATTAAACAAACCGGTAATTGTGGCCACTGAAATGATGCTTTCAATGAAGGAAAATAAACGACCCACAAGGGCAGAAGTGACGGATGTAGCCTTTGCAATAATCGCAGGTGCTGATGCAGTGATGCTTTCAGAAGAGACAGCAATAGGCAAGCATCCAATCGATACAATTGAAATGATGGAAAAAATATTAATTGCTTCTGAAAAAAGAAGATTTCATAATTTAAAATATAATTCACTTTAATATTTTAATTTAACTTAATTAACTTAATAAAATATTTATCTTTAAATTTATTAAATTTTGCAACATTTTCTGCGATCGCAGAAAATGTTGCAAAATTTAAATTATTTGATGTTTGTGAAAGTAAAAGTTAAAACTGGAGCAAAGAAAGAATTGATTGTTGAAAAAAAATCTGACGTATTTGAAGTAAGTGTAAAAGAGAAGGCGGAACGAAATATGGCAAATCACCGAGTAATTTCTATTATGTCAAAACGTTTAAAAGTGCCTGAAAATAAGGTTAGAATAAAGTCTGGACATCATAAGCCAAGCAAGATTTTGGAAATTATGGATTAATTATATATACTTAAGTTAAACATATTACCAATAAGCATCTGGCGACAAGTAACTAGTAATTTAAAATATCTATATCAATATCCAATATCTATATTATTTGGATATGGAATAGAGATAATGATTAATTAATGCTAGTAGCTAGAAGCTAGCAACTATCATGTTGTGGGAAGGAATAAATGTTAGTTTAAAAGCGACCAATATGGAGCTCTCCGAGCCCATATCGGATTATGTGGTGCGAAGAGTCACTAATTTAGGGAAACTTCTAAAAAAGTTTAAAAATACTGGTGAGGAAGTTTTATTTTATTTTGAGGTTGCTAAAACTACTGAACATCATAAAACCGGGAAAATTTTTCGAGCTGATTGTAGTGTTACAATAAACGGCGAACAGTTTTATTCAAGTTCTGAAAAAGAGGATCTGTATGAAGCGATAGATGATTGTAAGGATCAGCTCTTCCGTGAAATTCAAAAGAAAAAAGAAAAAAAGACTACATTATATAAACGTGGTGCTCAAAAATTAAAAAGTCTCATGAGAAGCGCTCAGTTTTGGAAGTAAAATTAATTTTAAAAGTCGCCCTGCTGGGCGACTTTTAATTTTTGTAATCTTGTTCTTTTTCACCCTCAGGAATTATTTTTTTTATTATGAATTTCCCGTCTTTTAATTCTGCGTTGGTAATGATTATTCGTTTTGCAGCCGGCTCCTCAAGGTCGGACCTTGGGGCTTCTTTAAGGTCCGACCTTTTCCCGCCGTAGAAATATATTCGAGGCCAGTCGTAATAGGCGCGAAATTTATTGTAATTTTTTATAGCTAGGGCGGCCTCCTCGAGGTCGGACCTCGGGTCGCGCTTCAATGGACACTGCGCGACATGATTCTGCTGAATCAGAGGACCGACCTCTTCCCGGCCGCTCAGTTTAATTAAGCCGTCCTCTTTGTTAATTTTTGGTGCAAGGGTTACTTTAGTGTGGTCTTGTTCAATTGGTTTGATTTTACCCTCTATATAGTCGGGTAATGTTTTGGCTAGAAGTTCTCCACCTATTTTTATTAATCGATCAAGAAGTTTGGGAGTTTTTTCATCCGGGCCAATTTCAGTTTTTTCTTGCGCGATAATAGGGCCAGCATCGAGCTCTTTGACCATTTTTTGGATTGTAACACCTGTTTCCGTTTCGCCATTTAAAATCGCGTATTGCACGGGCGCCGCGCCACGGTATTTCGGCAAAAGGGAATAGTGGATATTTAAAGTACCAAGTTCTGGCATACTGATGAGCCATTCCGGAAATATTTTGCCGTAGGCAACGACAATGAATAGCTGACAGCTGACAGCTGACAGCTTCAAGTTGAATTCCTCGTCGAGTTTTTCGGGTTGGAGAATTGGGATATTGTTTTCGATAGCCCAAACTTTGACTGGCGGGGGTG
>CAZVEC010000058.1:0-899 GCA_964626035.1 uncultured Candidatus Saccharibacteria bacterium | reverse complement strand
CGTCCCTGTGGTTTATCCGGTGCAGTAACAATAAGAGACGGCAAAAAACCATGAGATTTAAGAATCTCTAAAGTATCAGATGCGACTTTTGGGGTACCGAAGAAAACAAAATTCATAACAAGTAAATTTAGTAAATCAAGTAAATCAAGTAAATCAAGTGAATTCAACTTAATTTACTTAACTTGCTTACTAGCTTTATTTACTGATTCTGGTGGTATTTCCTGTAAATTCCTTGCCTTATCTATAAATAAAACACCGTTTAAATGGTCTGTCTCATGCTGGAAAATTTGAGCAAGGAGTCCGCCGGCGCCACGAGTGATTTTTTTTCCATTTTCGTCATAGGCTTCGATCGTCGCATTGGAAGATCTTTTGACATCGCCATACAGCCAACGCACAGATAGACAACCTTCTGGAACGTTTACTTTCTTTTTGGATAATTTGGTTATTTTAGGGTTGATGAAGACGAGGTCTGGATATTTGGAATCGTGCTTCAAATCGCCTCCTCGAGGTCGGACCTCGAGTCGCGCCTCAATGGACACTGCGCGAATGAGCCCCAAGGGTGATTCTGCTGAATCATCTGCTGAATCAGAGGACCGACCTCTTCCCGGCGATTTTTCCGCAACAGTTTTTGATTCGAAGATTTTTCCAGAGACAATAAAAATTTGAAAAGAAACTCCAATTTGTGGCGCAGCTAAACCAACACCATCAGTTTGTTCAGCCAAGGCTTTTTTCATATCAGATATTATTTTTTTGATTTTTGGAGAAGTAATCTCGCCAATCGGCACTTCTTTTGCCTTTTGACGGAGAACTTTTTCTTCTTTTTGGAGAATCATTGGCATAATTACTAGCTGCTAGCAAAAATTCTCCTCGACCCCCGGGGTTGGGGCATCTTTAACCCC
>CAZVEC010000057.1:0-6337 GCA_964626035.1 uncultured Candidatus Saccharibacteria bacterium | reverse complement strand
CATCGCTTTGATCCCTTGTTGTACAGAGTTGATATAATCAACAGAAAACTTTTCTGTTGGTGTTGAAGAAAATAAATTTTGAAGAGATGTAGCAAGATGACGATCATTTGTACCCCCAAAATTTAAAGCACTGCCAACTTTTTTATCCGATCCTGATGTGACCCATTGTGGCGAATTATTTGTCTGTAGAGAAATATTTGGACTAACTGTACTATTAGCCACAATTCCTGTTCCTTCATTAAACGGCCACCATGCAACCATCCCGCTCGGAGGTTGTACGCATGCCACCGGCGCTGCAATTTTTAACGCCTCCATGTCAGTATTTATTTTTCCTTGTCTTTTATTTGCTTCAATCTGTGGTTCTGTTGCAAAAAAATATTTATCAACTTCCGCGCTTAATTGTGAACCCTTCAAAGTGAATCCATTTTTAGCGACAACTTCTTTAACTATACTAGAAACAAAACCAAGAATCATTTCAATATCTACATCTCCCAGTCCAAAAAGCTTAATTGTATCCATTGCCGCTGCATATCCAACCATTAATCCCCTTTCTTTTCTTAAATCACTAACAACTGCATCTAAATCTTCAGGAGTCATGTACCCTTTGTTAAAATCTTGCATTGCCATCACTTTTTCCCGCATTTCGGGTGCCTGTCCCCTTGGCACTTTAATAACAGACCTACCAAGTTTTTCCGGCCTCACCCTTATACCTAGAAATCTTCTCTCTTGTTCTCCAGGAATATAATCAAATCGTGGTGGACCAACAACTTCATTCTCCTCCACTGTGACAACACCATCCTTTCCACTTTTCTCCATCATATCAACCATTTTTCCCGCCTCTGTATCAGAAAAACCAAGCTCTTTGGCATGACTTACTAATTTACTTTTTGTCCATGGGTGAGCACCTGTCCTTAATCTCCCCTGAACATTCGCCATCGCCATATCGAAATCTTTTTCAAAACCAGCCATATTTACACCCATATCTTTATATAATACATAATACATACTTTCCACTGCTTCTGCATACATTAATTCTCCCATTGACCACACATGTTCACTGATTTCTTTCGGTGTCATTTCAACCTCTGGCACACCAAACACTGTTTCCAACTCTTTCAAAACTACAGGAAAATCAACTGCTAATTTTTGAGCGCTTCTATACCAAGTATCATTTGCCATTTTAGTATCTGTCATACCAGTTAGTCCCATAATCGTTTGAGCATCCGGTTGCTTTCCTTCACCAGTAACAGCACCAGGACGGTCTAAACCATACATATAATAAAAGGATAAATCCTGTCCCTCTCTTACGTCAGCAGCTTCTTTACCAAAACCCAAAAATGTTAAAAATTTACCAGTCTCTTTTTGCCTTGGTACTCTCACTTCTTCCATAGCTGTCGTAAATCTTGCATCCTTTATAATAGGATGCCCATGTGAATGCAAATATTGCGCCAGTAATAAACTCACCCGTTGTCTATGTTGCACATTTTTTGGAAATCTGTATTTTTCAGCAAAATCTTCCCAATTAGCAAAACCACCTATTTTTAACAAACCACCAGCATATTCCTCCCAAGTTTTATTATCCTGATCTGTATTAAAATGAACCAAATAAGGAGCCATTAATCTTTCAATTATTACAACTCTTTCATCATCTGCTTTTTTCAAAGCCATTTCTTTTTCACCCTTTTTCATTTCCAAATATCTTCTATATACAACATTGTTCATATCCGCATCTGGAGTTCCTTTTTGCCATTCTTCAAATGCCATCCCGAATACTTTAGCAAATTCAGTTGAGGGCTTTTCCAGCCAGACAATTATTCCGTTTTTTGTAATATCATTACTCATTGCATCAAATTTTACAGCTGCAAAAACATTTGAAAGTTCTTTATCTTTCAAATAAGATGCAAAAATCTGGTCTCCTTTTATTTTTGCTAAATTATCTTTACCTAAAGCAAACCAACCTATTGCGTTTGATTCTTTTATTACTTCCCAATCTGCTTTAAATCCTTTAGCAGGTATTTCTGTTTCATTAGGTACATCAAAATATCTAACAGCATTTTCATCCATCACCTTGGATGCTGTTTGTCCAGATTTTACTCTAATTGTGGTATCTTTTTCATCAAGTAATTTTAGTAATTCTGCTGATGAAGCCTTTGGCACAAATAATCCCAACTTTCTCGTAAGCGCATGTCTGTGACCTATAATTTTTACATCAAATCCCAATTTAAATGGTCCAATAGCAATTCTCACTTTTTCTAAACCACTTTGAACCGCACCAGTAATTTCATCTGGTTTATATTCTTTAAATTTATCTTTTCCAACTCTATCTCTCGTCAACTTTAATAAATCTGTAATATTATAAACCCATGCTTTATCAATCAAACTTTCTTCTCCCGCATCTGCTTTAACTTCTGCAGGCATTAACACTACTGCACTCTTAGTTTTAACAATTTTTTTTGCTAAATTAATATCTTTTGCAGTTAATGCAATAGCTAAATGACGAATATGAGGTTCTACAGATGTATTATCATATTGAATTTCCATATATGCAGCAAAACTATCTCTATCTAATTGTCGTCCCCCTGCGGCATTTGGATATCTTCTATTAAATGCAGAATAATTAAACGTTGAAGATGTTGCACCTGCATAAGCAGACATATACATTGCGGCAAAATCATCACTAAACTGCCCCAATAATTCTTCAGGATTTTTACCGGAATTTCTTTTTATAAATTCTTCAATGAAGGTTTTTACAAGATATTTCACTTCAAGAGGACTCATTTCTTGAGATTTTGTAATTCGAACACCATGCCTATCTCTGTATTCACCCAATGCGGTATTAAAATCCTTCTCTAGGGAAACATATCCTAAAAGACTTTTTACCAACACTAATTGTGGAGTGTTGGTTGATAGATTTATAGCACTAGAACCAAAAAAAGTTGCTGCTATATCTATTGCAGCATTCATGTGTAAGTGTGAATGAATTACATCAAAACCATGCACTGTAATATTTACTCTTCTTCCCGCTCTTTTTCCCAATTCACTCACACCATATGATTCAAGAGTATATTCACCTTGCTTCAAGTCAGAAACATTCCATAATTCTCCGGGAGTTAATGTTTTTTCAGGAATACCACCTAAAATAAATATATAACTAGTATAACCTGATACTGTTGGAGCACTCATATTTAAGGCCATACCCTCAAAAATTTTAGTTGTAGATATTGCAGTCGAAGTGGATGGAGTGGTCGATTGCGCAAAAATGAATTTGGCGCCGGCGAAGATGGCTATGGATATCACCAAGCCAAAAAATGAAGCCACAAACGAGATTCTCAAAATTTTATTCATACTTGTATTTGCCCATGTTTGGACCTCGGAGGTCCAAACATGGGTTATTAATATAATAAGTTAATTATTTTTTAAAGCGTTTTATGGTTTTTATTATACCACTTCCTATTTATTCACCAAACCTACCCGCCATTCCCTACCACATGCCTTTATTCCTTATGTTTGGACCTCCGAGGTCCAAACATACTTATTCTAGTAATAAACCCTCATAATTCATAAGATCAAAAGGTGCTTCTGTTGTTTTTTGTTCTTTTTGTTTAATCTGCTTCTGCCCTTTTTTATAATTTTCCTTCAAATTTTTCAACCATTCAATCATGGATTTTCTATATTTATCTGGATTTCCAAGACTTGTTTCTAAAAAATCTTTTTTAATAATCGATGGAAAATTTTTCTGGCCTATATAGTCCTGAAAGCTGGACCAACGATATCCTTTTAGATATCGTAAGGATTCTTCATTATCTTCAATAAATCCCTTTCGCCACTCGGGAAATTTTAAATCTAATGGGTTAAAATGAATATATATAGGAAGATAATAAAAATGACTGTCAGTATTCACCAAAATTGATTTAAATTTACCCTGAAAAAGAGGTCCGACTCGATCATATTTTAGATTAAAATACTTTACGTAACCGCCATTTAATTTGCGCATAAATTTTGTTACACCACCATCTACCAACTGTCGAATCATTAAATGAAAATGATTTGGCATAGCACAATATGCCAAAATCTCCACAATTGGCTTTTTTTCCTTCTTATTTTTCTCTATGTTTGGACCTCGGAGGTCCAAACATGCTTCAAAATCGAAACTATTTGCAGTCGAAGGTTTTCTTTTGTTTAGTCTAATGTTTGATGATGGAACATTTTCTATATCATTGAATTCATATAGGTCATGAATAAACCTTAAATAGTCACCTTTATCTAGAAAGATGTCTCTTTTTTCTACACCCCTGCAACATATATGATAAATTTCATTATTTACCAATGGATGTCTTCTTATTGATGCCATATTTAACAAGTATTATATCACATGTTTGGACCTCCGAGGTCCAAACATGTGGAAAACTAGAGGTGGGAGTGTTTGAGAGATTTGTTGATTTCTTCGATCAAGTAATGACGAGATTTTCCGGCCTTCTCTATCACTTCCTTGCTTAAAACATCTGTCACAAAGATTGAAATATTTTTACCATCGCCTATATAGCCAAGTGATTCTAAAATTCTTAATACAACAACACATTCAAAATTTTTTAGTTCATCATTCTTCCAATTCCCTTTCTCAAAAAAAGAGTAAATGTCTTTCAAGTGCATAAATAATTTTTCATTTCTTTCTTCACCCTGACAAAGCCGCATCACAAGACGGCAAATATTATTTACCAACGTAAAAAATTTTTCATCTTTAGAAAATTGATAGCTGGGAATTAATAGTTTTGCATTAGTAATCCGCCAAATCTGCCTGCCTTCCACCATTTCAAGATTAATAACAGAAAAATCTTGTAAACTAAAACGAAGTTTGGAATTAATTTTTCGCACACTTTGAGCCGTAGCGCCAACTAAACCAAAATCCTTTGTGTAAATCCAAAAATATCTATTAGCTTCGCCAATATTTTTGCTGGCTAAAATTATTCCTTCAGTTTTGTGGATGGGATACATAATAATTAATACTAAATTATCGAATAACTCAAACTATTACCACAAAAATATTTTACCTCTCCTCCTCGAGGTCGGACCTCAAACCCGCTAGAGGACCGACCTCTTCCCGTCAAGGCAAAATATTTATAATTACAGAATACAACACAAATCACAAAAAAATCTTAAATATTTAATTAATATCTGATATCCTTAATAACTCTTCCAGCACATATGGTAAATCTATAATCCCATCATCTTCAGTAAAATGCCCTTTATTATGTTCCATAATCACTTTAGCACCGAGTTTATCTTCAAATATTTTTTTATTTTCTTCAATGTAACCATATGGTTCGTTATCAGAAAGAAAAACTGAAATCTTTTGGCAGACAGAACGTACTTTTTCAAAATCAATCGGTGTCTCAATCCAAGGACGGCCAACTGCTATAGCTTCCTCCCCTTCTTTTTCTAAACCTTCTATTTTAAACCAACCCGCAATAAATACTGCGCCGCCAACTTTCATATCAACTGGTAATGTCTGTAGATATCTCATGATAGTTTGACAGCCTATTGAATGACCTACAAAAAATATATTTTCATCTGGTAGACCTACTACCTCCTTCAACTTACCAACCCATGCCTCAATTTTTGGCCTTAATGTGTCCGGCATATCCAATAAAACAACTTCAAAATTTTTCTTTTCAAGCTCGTTTTTCAACCAAATAAATTTTTTTGATTTTGAATTACTCCCCCAACCATGAACGATGTAAACTTTTTTATTCATAAAATTATTTACAAGGCTCCTAGAGGTCGGACCTCGGGTCGCACTTCAATGGACACTGCGCGACTGAGCCCCAAGGGTGATTCTGCTGAATCATCTGCTGAATCAGAGGACCGACCTCTTCCCGCCTTATTGAATTTTAATTTTGAAATTTAAACCATCGATTACTACCTCAGAACCATCGTTTAAAGTAAAATCAATATTTATAATGCCGGCAGTTTTTTTCAAATCACTTTCAAATTTCTGAATTAGATTTTTTCCAATTTCATCTGTATCAATAGTAACGCCAATTTTATCATTTGGTTGAAGTCCTTCATTTTTTCGCAAATCTTGAATGGTACGCAATAACTCGCGATATTGTCCTTCCTCTTTAAGTTCTTGAGTAATAACAGTATCCAGCTCAACGACGGCCTCCTCAAGGCCGGACCTTGGGACCACGACTTCGCTGGACTGCGTTTTGTATCCAATCGCTCCGCTCTTGGACAAAACGGGAGCTTCTTTAAGGTCCGGCCTTTTCCCGGCCGTAAATTCAACCTCTTTAACATTTACTTCATCTTTTATTAAATCAAAGTATTCACTTGATAACTT
>CAZVEC010000056.1:0-6419 GCA_964626035.1 uncultured Candidatus Saccharibacteria bacterium | reverse complement strand
CCGCTCCAAGAAAAACCAAACATCGTAAATATCACGGCTAGTTTTGCCGATCCGTTCGTGCATGGCCATAAGTTTGTGAGCGAACATATCTTCTCGAACCATGACCAACATGGAAACTCCAAGATAGGTTTTTAATTCGTAACGTGAGCCGAAAGATCGGTGATTGATCTCGATCTTTATTTTGCGGGCTTTGTCCTCATACGAAAGCACAAATAATAAATTAAATCTTTTTCGCACCATTTCTTTTACTCTGCCGTATTTTTTTGCAATCTGCTCGATTCTATCAAAAATATAATCTTCTTTATTTTTATCTAATAAATCAAAATCTAAATCAACCGAGTCGCGATTTAAATCGTAGAATAGGAGAGCAGCCGTGCCGCCTTTGAATCCCAAAAGAGGCGCAATTGTCGTATCCGAATAAATATCCTTAAGGATCTGAAAGAGAATATTTTTGTGAACTGATGCATCAAAAGTAATATTAGTCATAATTTATTTTATGGCCTTATGGTGTTCGAAAAATTCATTAACCTTTTTCGCCATTCTATTATTTTTGTAAATTGGTAAAATCTCAAAAACTTTATCCCAATTCAAAGAGCCCAAATTATCGAAATGATAATCCTTGTGAATGTAGATCGTATCCAAAAATGCACGCTCCGGACTGGCGACTGAAGTTTCGCCCTTGTGTATGACACCGGCAGGATTAGTCAAAACAATGTTTTTAATTTTCTTATATGAATATGTTTGGCCATCCACTATAATCTCGCGCGTCTGGTATGACGCAGCTGTAATCTTTTTGTAGAACTGAAAATTGATACCGGCCTCTGTTAAGACTGTTTCGAAACTTATATATGAAGGGGTGTAGATTCTAGTCGCCACCTCAAAACGGTCATAGTTATTGTCTTTCGCGTAAATGCCTCGGCGGACTCTGACCAATTTCCCAGCCTTAACATATTTATTCAATCGACTCGTTATTGTCCGTTCTTTTTCTTCTCCCCACAGCAAAGCAGCGTCTTTAGTAGAAAAAACTGTTCTGGAAGATCTTAATAAAACCTCTAAATATTGGCCTTTTTTAAGTTTTTTATTCATTTGTGATCTGCAAACGACCTTAAAGGTAGTTTGCAGTTCACATTGTATAATATTATAACAAAAATGCAAGCTCCGCATTCATTTGAGGAGGTTTCGGCCTCTCGTTTATGAGAGGCACCTGTAGACGGCCTAGTGCAAGGTACAGCCCTGCGTCAAGGAAAGACCTTGCCGCAAGATCACTCTATCCCCTCTGTATTTGCATTGTATTTGCATTTCACTCAAATCTCCACTATCATTCTCCTATCACAGATGCCACGACCGTAAGGCGCAATAATCGTGGATTATGTGTTCGAAGCACTCGCTATCATCTAAAAAAAGGATCCGGCTCGCAAGCCGGAAGTGTGAGAATGAAAAGTATCACTAGACGCGTAGAGTGCATGGACAAGATATGGCGGTTTTGTCCAACAAAAATACCTGCAATCTGATTGCGGGTATTTTTGTTTAAGGTTTAAGGTTTAATCAAAAAAAGTAGACCTGCCACCTGCGTCAAGGCCCGGCCATGCCGCAAAAGTGTAATCATTTGTGCACGGGTTTTAACATAATGCAACAAATAATGCAACAATTATTCTTTACTTTTATTTTAATCGGTGGTAATGTAATTTTTGGCAATTTAAGTTCAATCACAATTAAATAATCTATAATGTTATGAAAAAGAAAATGAGTACTGCGAATCAAGGAAAGAATATAATCCTTAATCCTGAATCCTTGATCCTTAACAAAAGATGGTGGCCTTCTAAAGAAGAGTTTGCGGAATTTGAAAGAAAAATTTTGGAGCTCGGATATCAAAAAATTACCAATCAAGAAAAACATTTTGATTTTGATCGTCTCGGACTCTTTGCTCCAGAGGGCAGAAAAAATGAGGGACCGGAAGTTGGATACAAGTTTAATCAGAATCATATGACGGTGAAGATTTGGACATCGTATGTTAGAAAAGTGAATCAAGTAAATCAAGCGAGCCAAGTGAATCAAGTAGTTGAGCTTAAGAAAAAGGATTCGGTGTGGATCGTTTATTTGATCGGAGATGAAGCTGTGCAATTCCAGCGACTCTATCGCACTAAAACATTTCTCACTCGCTTACTTTCTTTTGCACGTGCCGCGCGAAATCGCGTGGCAAACCGCCCGCTCTGTCCGGAAAATAAAAGCATGATGATCGTGGTCAAAAGAAAATTAAAAAAAGATTTGGTGAACGGCCAAGTGGTCACAAAATACTGGCGGGCAAAATACTGGCGCTGTTTTTGCAAATCGCACAAGACCCCTCCTCAGTCCTCCCCTTATAAAGGGGAGGAAGTTCCTAAAAAATTCTACACTGAGCATTGGGAGACGCATGGTCTGGACGAAATTGATCTTAATTTTTTGAAGCCACGAAAAAAATGGCGAAAAAAATATTATGACAAAAGAAGAAAGACCCTAATCAACAAATTGACGGGTAAACCTGAAAAATTCCAGATAGCCGGAACATCCATCACTAGACGAAAGTCATGGAAAAAAAACAGACCGGGAAATGCAATTCCTGCAGGACAGCTGGCGCTGACACTGTAAAAAGTAAATCAAGCGAGGTAAGTAAATTAAGTGAATACAGTAAATAAAATTAAAAGGCGACCAATGGTCGCTTTTTTTTATTTTATACTTTTAATACTTTTTTTAAATTCAAGTACACTAATTACTACACAAATCCTGCGATCGCAGGATTTGTGTAGTAATCATTTTGTTATTTTTCAATTATATCTGAAGCATTAAGATATCCTGAATCAAAATTGTATTTTAAATTTTCTAGAAATTTAAGTCCGTCTTTAGAAAAGACATTTTGTTTAGATTCGTCTTTATAGTCACGAATGCCGAAATTTTCAAGATTCTCGGCGATCTGCTTGCCTTCTCCTTCAAACCTAACCATATCGCCATCCAAAACACAGTGTAAAACGACACTTTGTTCCCCATTATTTTGAAGCTTATATATTTCTACATATTTCATAATTTAAACTGATTTAAAAGCCATTTTAATAATTTCTTTGTCCATTTCTTTTTTTATTGGATCATTTTTTCTGGTTTCTTTGGAAACAATTTCCAAAGCCTCGGTAAATTTGTTTGCATCAAATTTATTATTTTCATCTATGCAATAAATAAAAATTTTTATCCTATTAATATACGCATTGGCTATTTCTGACCCAAGCAGCTCTGAAAGCTGTTCTTCTAAAATTTTTTGGCCTATTTCATTATTTTTAAAATTAGTTAAAATTTTAATAATTTCATCTGGAATTGATTCTTGAATTATATGTAGCACGGCAAAATCTGGTTGAAACTTAAATAAATTAGGATTATAAACATGCTTTTGTGTCATAGAATTTCCATGATCAATCGCAATTATTTTGCCATTTTTCATAAGAAAATTTCCTAAATGTCTGTCGGTGTTTGCAATTAAAATGTCATAAATAAAAATCTTAACTGCCTCATTTTTAGGAATTTTTCTCCTGTCATATTCTGTACCAACAAAACTATTTTCAACAAATTCTTGAAGAACACCGATTTCATATTTATCTTCATTTGTCTTAGCCAAAAAACTTTTCTTTTTAGCATCAAATTCTGACCCTATTAAGACTTCCTTTATAACAGTAGGCGGCACTAAATCAAAGCCAATAAATTGATTAACCAAATATGCGGCTCTTTCCCTCTGTATATAATTTATTTTTTGATCCTTTGGAACCATAGAATAAGGCTTAAAAACAGCATTGCCATCTTCTTTGATTCTAACAAATTGAGTACCACCTTCTACTCCTCCTAATATTTTATTAGTGGTTTCAAAATTATTTGTCCTCAATAATTGTTCTTTTGGTGATGTGGTCTTTTGATTTTTGATAAAATATTCAAGTCTCTTAAGTTGATCTTCAGTTTCCAATTCCATTTTTTTTATTTTTTCATCAGACTTTTCTGATTCCTTGTCCGCTTTTTCATCAACAAAACCAGACACTCTCTCTCGAGCTTCTTGGAATTTTTTTTCTAAATTTTCTGGAAATTTCATGATTTTTATACCTATATTAATTAGTATTTATTATCACATACAAGTATACAAAAAACGGTGGCACTTGGCCACCGTTTTAGAAAAAGAACATTAAAGAAATTTCTCCTTGAGGACAAAATTCGGGAGGACCCCCGGGGTTGGGGCTTCCTTAACCCCGGGGGTCGAGGAGAATTTTGACCTCTTCCCGAAATTACATGACTCAGGGTGTTCCGAAGCCGCCCATTGCAGTTTTACTGAAGCTGCCTGCGCTTTGGCTGGCACGCACTGCGCTTTGAGAGAATAATTGGAATGAAGCGCGAATTTCTTTTTCGGAATTTCCGGGAGTGAGAATCCAGTTGTCCGGAATCCCCATCTCGGAAAAAACTTGTTTGAAGTCCGTAGAACCGTCACTTATACCCATTCCGGCAATAATATGCTTTTCACTGCGAAGCATTCCATTTGCAACCGCGGCAACAGATTTAGCAGTCTGTTTTTGTGAATGCACATCCGCTCCGTCAGTCACGATGAGGATAATGCTTCGGACAGGTACACCGGCCATTTGTTCAAACTCTTCAGCTTTAGCCGCAACTGTGGCGAGGAATGCCACGGTCTCGTCATAAAGCGGAGTACCGCCACAGGCATCATAATTGGACGAATCCATTTTGACAGCCTGATCAATCGGCACCCATGGGTAAAGAAGTTTGCCATTTAAATATTTAGCAAGCGCGAGCACTCCATTGCCCTGTTTTGATTTCTTGACCGAGTCAATCACCAGATTATGTCCATCACAAACAGTTTTGGAATTTCCGGCCATTCGGATCGAACCCGAATCATCCAAGAGCATGCCTACGAGCACCACTTCGCTTGCATCCACATCATCTATAGATACTCCCATTGCTTCCTGAAGCTGAGCTCCAAGATCGGGGATTTTTTGAATTGCTTTTAATGCGTCTTGGGTTAGATTGCCATTTTGAGCCGCATTAGTAAGCAAGTTTGTGTTTTTGCTTTTCATGATTTCTGAGATTTGAGATTGTTGATTTATGATTACAGATTTAATCCATCTACCCTCACATCAATTTTTTCGGATTTAGAGGTACGGGCGCTACAAGCGACCGGACCTCTAAACTTTTTAGTAAAATTGATGTGAGGGTTAGGGTGGATTCCTCTTCTCCTTTTCAGGATTAAAGATTTATTCCCGCTTTTGCACAAGGCTACAGCGAGGCAAGGCCAGGCCAGGAAGAAATCGGATCGGTTGATTTCACCAGGTTCATTCCGGCATCAGAAAATCTTTTGAAAGCCGCTTCCGCTTGTGGCGTGAAATCAGCTACAAAATTTCCTTTGCCGTCAGGCACAGCTACAGCTGAAGTGCAATCGGATAAGATGTACACCTTTTTTGCAAGGCTTGGATCTTTGGCGTTTATTTCACTTAAAATATCGTCAATAGATGAAGCTACGCAATGGCTGGAAGCTTGCCCGGCAATAATCACAGCATCGTGATCAAGCAGGTGTTGAAGAAATTTTACATTTCTTTCTGCCAGATTAATGCTGGGGCTATCAAAGCGAGAAAGCACTTCCGGTTGTACGATTGAATAATTTTCCGTAAGCGGATTTCCTCCTTTAATCTCCACCAGAGGCTGAGCCGAACGAGCAAATGCATGAAATTGGCGAGCTTCATCAACCACGCCTACTATAGTGTGGCCGATCGAGCCGATCAAGCAATGAAGAGGCCATAAATACAATGTGTATTTGTTTCTTCCGCTGGCCGGATTTTTAAGCTCTTTGCAATAATGAATGCATTGGTTTTGAAGCCAGGCCGGGTTTACTTTTAAATCTTTGGCAATTTTCGGATTTGGCGCAATATCTTTTGCGATGACATTGCCGCCCAAATCGAGATTGGCCAAAAATTCCCTTCCGTTTTCATTCATCACATCCACCAAAGTATGAGGTTTCAGCTCTTCGCCTTTTTGATTTACAAAAAAGCTGGAGAAGAAAATCTGCCATGGAAAATGTGTGTCGAGCGTGGAGATGGTCTGCGAGATCACTCCCACGTTTTTGTAAATGAACTCGGCAATCCTGCGCGAATCATCAATTGATCCCTGGCCACTTCGGCCACCGACATAAAGCGTGCCTTCCAGATGGCAAAAATCTCTTTGCACATCAATCAGAAGCAATGCGATCTTTTTGCGATCAGCACCACCGGGTGTAAGTTTATTAGCCTTGGCATATGCCAGAGCTTCTTCCTGCACTTTGCCCATATCTGGGTTATACAGAAAATTGGCTGCGTTTTTAGGGTCGTACCCTGTGAAAACTTTTTTCATAGTTTTAAGGATTTAAGTGTTTG
>CAZVEC010000055.1:6066-6527 GCA_964626035.1 uncultured Candidatus Saccharibacteria bacterium | reverse complement strand
CTGTTCAGGTTTACTTAAATCAAAACCTAACTCCATAGCTTTCTCTTCTAAGGTTGCCCCTACATCAATAGATTCCTCAGGTGCTGCAGTTTCCTCAGTCACAACAGCTTCCTCCTGTGCTAATTTAACCCCCCCCTCGCCTTTCAGGAGAGGGGCTGGGGGTGAGGTTAAATCGACCTCATCCGCCCCGCGGGCACCTTCTCCTGAAAAAGGAGAAGGGGATTTCTCTTCCGCGCTGGTCATATTCGCAGCAAATTTAAGGACGCCCAAGACGACCACGAGGGCTAATGTTGCGCTTATTAATTTGATTAAAGTTTTTTTCATTTTTTAGGCACTAGGCACTAGGAAAGAAAAACCTACATTGCCAGAGTATCTAGAGCCTAGGGCCTAATTTCCTAGAGCCTAAACATATGATGTTTCCCAAAAAAGTTAAATATCGAAAGTGGCACACGATGCGTCAC
>CAZVEC010000055.1:0-6056 GCA_964626035.1 uncultured Candidatus Saccharibacteria bacterium | reverse complement strand
GGATTCGATAAACTCACCGCAAGCAATCTCAGGACTGATCAATGCTGATATTAATTACAATCAATTATCATTAATTACTACTAATTTCTATGAACAACTTTATTTACTTGCCTTGCTTGATTTACCCCCACACCTATTTTTTTGGTTTTAGAGGTACGGGCGCTATAAGCGACCGGACCTCTAAACTTTTCAGAAAAATAGGTGTGGGGGTTTACTTAATTTACTAATTTATTGATTATCTCGTTGTCGATGTCGGTGTCGGTACTGCCGTTGCTCCTGTCGATCCAGCTTCCGGTGTTGTTGATCCTGTCGTATCACCCAAATAAGTGCTTGAAAATGTGCATGTTATTGTTTCGCCAAGCGCAATTTCAAATTTAATGGATGAACTTTTTAGATCAGTAATCGCTGATTTTCTTGATCCGGTACAATTCGCGCCGCTAAAAATGAAATTTTTTGGAGAAGCTAATTCTTCTAATAATGTATATACACCCAATAAATTCTCCTTTATTTCAGTTTTTACACTGGCACCGCAAGCCACTCCAAACTCTTTCTTTGTACTATTAAGACCAGTTGGACCAATGCCAACAAAACTAAACTTTGTATCTGTTGTCGCACTTAATGTAGCTCTGCTGGTGGCATTCATTCCTAGACATACTTTTTCCACAATAATAGTAGCGGTTTTTGTACCTGTTTCACCGCTAGTCGGACCGGTGGCAACACTACCACCAAGCCCTCTAGCACAAACAAATACTAGACTTCTCATTTTCGCTTTTTTTGCTTTAGAAAGACCTGGTTCTCTTAATTGTTTTGAAATTGAAATATTGGCACAATCAAGAGTTTGAACCGCTGAAACTCCGGCTTTTGCTCCCGTGCCATTTGTATTAAGACCAAACCTACTACCAACGTCAAATATTTTTGTATTATCAGTAGTGTTAATAGTAGCCGGCTGAGCTATCCTTTCCACCGCCCCCGCAAAAGCTCCCGAAATAAATTTTGTAACACGATTAAATAATTTAATTGCAGTAATAGGTGTTTCGGTAGTAGCTGTCGGTGCGACTGTAGATTCTGACGGAGCAGTAGGAGCAGGCGCTGCCACCTCGACAGGAATTGGGTTAAGTTTAACCACAACTTCTCTTGATGCTGAAAAACTTTCCTTTCCACTGAATGAATCATATCCATCAGCATCAATAATATAAGCATAAATATAAGCATAATCTCCAGGCAAAACACTAAAAATTGGCTTTTCGCGGAGAGAGTTCTTTGAACTCCTGAATTCAGAATTATAAAGAGTGACGATAAAACCATCAATTGGAGCACCTGTCGTGGAATCAAAAACTATAAATGAAATATAAATTGGATCTGGAGCAGCAGCCGGCTTGTCCTGCGCCAAACTGAATTTAATAGGCAACAAAATAACCACCATCAAAAAAATAAAAAAAGAAAGAAAATATTTTTTTCCACCATAGGCGGATCCGCCTCCGGCGGACATATTTTTTTTTGTATCCATATCGAAAACATTATACCCCATTTTCAAAAAACAACCAAAACACAAAAACCCCCACTTATCCCCACCCCTCCACCCCTATTTCCAAAATTACCTTATTTAGGAGGTTTCGCCTCGTGCAATTTTATTTGTCAAGATCAAATTAGTCAAAAAATGCTTCTTTTTTATATTTTCTTGAATATTCTAGCCAATAATTTATAAAATCATTAAATTCTAGATCATTTTTGAAATAATTCGGAAGTGATTTTTTATTTATTATCACACTCTCAGGCCGAGAATTTCCATTCTTACTAAATTCATAGAGGCTGGAATATTTATAGTTTGATAAGTAATCATGAATCTTATTTACATCGGTCAACCTATCATTTCTCCATTTTGGATCAATTAGCTTAACGGGATTAAGATGGATATAGCCAAGCAAATATCTGAAATAATTATCATCATTGATATGCTTTGATCGGAATGGTTTCATAAAAAGGGAGCCACTGCGCGTATTTTTTATATTAAAATACATTGAATACGATGTGAGAAGTTTTTGCATGAATGAGGATATACCACCCTCCTTAATTTCCTTTAGTATTATATGAAAGTGATTTGGCATAAGACAGTAGGAGCAGATCGAAACCAATTCATCCTTCTTGGGAATATTATAAAGCTCTAAAATATCATTTTGATCAATTTTATTTCCATCTTTTTCCTTATTCCTCTTAATTCTATTTAATATTTGGTTAAGCTGAATATTTTCTGTTGTATTGCATAAATACAAAAGCAACATAAACCTTGAGTGATCTAAGTGACTAAGATAAATAGTTCGCCTTTCTATTCCGCGATTATACACATGATAATATTCACCTAGTTCTAGTGGTACTTTTCTTAACATAAACATATTGTCGCATTTCATCCAGCAAAATCAAGCATTGCAGGAGGTTTCGCCTCGTGCAATTTTATTTGTCAAGGTGTTAATTAGGTATTATTTTCAGTTTTAAAAATTGTTTGTGATATAATCTGGGTAAATGAAAATTTTATTTCATCATTTTAGAAAACATTTAGGTCTTCATATTTTTCTCCTCATGGCGGCGATTGTTTTAGTGGTCGCTGTAATGATGATGTCGTTTGGAAAAACCGCCAGCCAGTCGAACGCGGATACTTCATCGGGCAATGTCTCCGGCTGGGCATGGAGTGATAATATCGGGTGGATTAGTTTTAATGGAACAGGATACGGAGTTAGTGTAGACACGACAAATAAATTTTTTGGTTATGCTTGGAGTGATAATATTGGATGGATTAGTTTTAATGAAGCAAGTTTGACCAACCCACCAAATGGATTACCAAAAGCTATTCTTGAAACAAATAATGAGGTGAAGGGTTGGGCGAGAGCCTGTACTGTTTTTCAAACCGGTTGCGCCGGCACAATAAAAGATATAAATGGCCCTGAGCTTGGTGGCTGGGATGGATGGATAAGTCTAAATTGCGCGAATACTGCAACATGCGATGTCTCTGACTATAAAGTGAGATACGATCCTACATCCAAAAAACTTAGTGGTTATGCATGGGGTGATAATGTGGTTGGCTGGATAAAATTCAGTGCATCTACCCCCCCTGAAGATTCCAATGATTATTTTGTAATGATTGATCTTAGTACTCAAACGTCATGTCAATTAAATCCATCAAGTTGCAATACTGATGGAGGCGGCGAAACTGGAGGTGGTACTTTAGATTGCAATAAAGAGCTTGTTTTGCAACCAGATGCCAATTCTCTCAATTCATTGATTTATATTCCATTCTTTAGCCAAAATAAAATAATAGATTTAGAGTGGGGACCCTCATCAAATCTAACAACAACACCATTTAATTTCAGTGATGGGTGTACATCTAGTTGGCCATCTTTAAATCCAGCTTCAACCCCGGGATCACAAGCCAGTATTCCAGTTCCATTTATTAATAATGATTATGATGGCCAACTATATAATTTCACTATTAACTGTTCTGGCGAAGGAAAAAAATGTTCTGCTACTCAACCTGTTACAATTCAACAAGTATCAGACCCTCAAGCTCTTAGCTTCGGATACAATTGTTCAGATAAAATAATCAGTTGGTCAACTCAATATCACGATGGTTGTCAAATTACAGGTCCAAATGGATTCAGTTCCATTCCTATTTCATCTGCTTTACCAGGACCAATTTCAGATTCACAAAATATTTCCTCTTATACAGACACTCTTGAAGATGGGCAATATCAAATTATAGCGACATGTAACCATGTTGATCCTTCCGAAGAACCATTTCAGGTTGGATCTGCTACAATAACCATAACAACTGATGAGCTGGGGCAGCAAGTGTGCACTACAACGTCCAATATCACTCCAACTCCAAAACCAAAGTTCATCGAGTTCTAGGGGATCACTGATCAACTCTGATAAATATCTGATGGTTCGACAATGCTCACCACAGGTCAACACTGATAGAATCACTGACGATTTAATAATATCAGTCACAAGCCAACACGAATAAATAAAACACGAATAAATAAAAAAAAGAGCTTCTCATTTGAGAAGCTTTTTTTGAATAATATTATTGGTTTATTTTTTCATGTACAGAAAATGACGAGAGCATGCTGTTTATTTTTGGACACACGGCATAATTATACTTTTGAGCATAAGTATGCAGTTCAGCATAAAATAAACCTAAGCCATTTTTGAAGCGATGGGGACCTAAATTATCCAATTTTGCGATTAAGCATCTTAAATAATTTATATTACCGCTACAAACTCGGATAAGTGCCGGGCAAACCACTGGATCAGAAATTATGACATTTATCTTGCATATTTTTTGCAAGAAATCATCTGTTAAAATTTCCATTGTTGAATCATGGGTTCTTCCCGCCTGTAATTCAAAATTTTCCATAATAATTCTCACATCAATTCTCTTTTTTCTTTTTTCCATATTACTCTGCAAATATGGATTATGCACAATTTTCAATCTTTCGCTCTCATACTCAAGAATTTTTTTCTCCAAATCATGATATGATTTTCCCCAAGAACATGGATAAGGACAAATATCAAATATTTCAACAAATGAGGAATACATTTTATGTTGTCCTGTTTTTGATTTGAAGCTCAATATGAATCCTGTACTAAACAATAGATTGCCATAATAAATGATTGTACCCAGAAATTCATAATAATCACTTTTGTTTTTGTAATGAATAGTTTTTCTCAAAATGCGAAAAATTTCAGAAAAAAACAATTTAAGTGTTTCTTCTGGCCAGGATTTCATATCCTGCACTTGTTTTGGTGTCATTTTTTATTTATTTTATTTCTTATGGGAAAACGCCCATAAACGCTTTATTTAAAAGAACAAAGGAAATTATATCATAATAAATGATATAATGTCAATGTCTATAAAAAATCATACTAACTTGGCATGCGGCAAGGTCTTTCCTTGACGCATATAGTCTGCTTGCGCTTCCTTTTTAGCAATCTCCTCAGCACAAAAGCGGCATATAGGATTACCATGTTCATCATTATTCTTAGCATTATAACTGTACAGTGCTTTATTGCATTTTTTGCAATAACCAGAAGGTGGAATTCTTGAATAATAAATGACCCTTCCTATTGTTGTCAGAATAATTACTCCAATTAGTATAATTACTATTGGATGTTCAACGATTAAATTCCATATAGTTTCCATTTTTATAAGGTTTTATAGGGTTAAAATGAATTTTTTTAAAAGAATTACGTTTACATTATACATTATAATAGGTCTTTGTCAAGTGCACGTAATGGTTCAATACCTTGGAATCACCCTTTCAAATACCTTGATTTAATTGAGGTTTCTAATATGAGGAGATAGCTACGAAAAATCGCGCCGACTATTTAGTTTGCGCGATTTTTCCTTTGATTTAGGGGTATTTATCACTTGGGAGTCGGACTCCCAAGTGATCTAATTAAAAAAAGTTTCTCCTTGAGGTCGGACCTCGGACCCGCTAGAGGACCGACCTCTTCCCGAACCCCCCCCGCTTTTGCGGGGATGACAAATGCAAGAGCTTTGCTCCTTCCTTTTATTTAAGAAAGTTTCTAATTAAAGCCGGCCGCCGGCTCCTCGAGGCCGGGTCTCAAAATCCCCAGAGACCCGGCCTCTTCCCGCCGGTGACCGACCTCTTCCCGAAACTTACGTTATAGAAACGGGACGATGAGGAGGGCGAGGATGTTTATGACTTTAATGAGAGGGTTGATTGCGGGGCCGGCGGTGTCTTTATATGGATCGCCCACGGTGTCGCCGGTCACGGCTGCTTTATGCGCATCACTTCCCTTGCCGCCGAAATTGCCGTCTTCAATATATTTCTTGGCATTGTCCCATGCTCCGCCGCCGGATGTCATCGAGATCGCCACGAAGAGTCCGGAAATAATCACGCCGATCAAAAATCCTCCAAGCGATTGCGCACCCAAGACAAAACCAACAATCAAAACAGAAGCGATAGGCAAAATTGCCGGCACAATCATTTCTCGGAGTGCAGCCTTAGTGACAATGTCCACTGCCTTGCCGTATTCGG
>CAZVEC010000054.1:3455-6598 GCA_964626035.1 uncultured Candidatus Saccharibacteria bacterium | reverse complement strand
TTCGCGTCAATCTTGTAGAAGTATCAACCTCTCTAGGTAGTACTTCACTGTACGCGGGAATAACGAGGACATCATCAAATGTGAGTCCCTCGCCAATAACTGTTTCGTTCATGTGGTTCATATCTGTAAAATTTTATTGGTTTGTAAAAGAAAATTATCATGCTCATACTACAGCATGAAATTACTGTCGTCAATTTGACAATCACTTGATAAACAAGTAAAAACATTCCAACATTCTGCAGAATGTTGGAATGTTTTTATATTCCCTCTTCTTTTAATTTTTGCATCAATTCACGGGAATTTCTAGAAAGTTTAGTTGGTAGTTTAATTTTAAGGTGAATCATGAGATCGCCTCTTTTGCCGCGCGCATAGGGTATGCCATAGTCTTTTACTCGCAATATCTCGCCAATAGAAACTCCCTCCGGGATTTTTACCGTAATGGGGTTTTCCAGCGTTTCAATCTTATATTCTGTGCCGAGCAGAGCATCTGAAAGCTTAATATTCAAATCCATTACCAAATTATTTCCATCGCGCTTGAAAATCTTATGTTGCTCGACATTAATCTTAATATACAAATCACCTGCCGTTCCATGTGATACGGCCTCGCCCATAGCAGTCATACGCACCATTTCCCCGTCTCTTATTCCGGCGGGAATGTTGATGGTGATCTCTTGCTGTTTTTTTACCACACCGTGTCCTTTGCAGTTAGGGCAGGCTTCCTTCGGCACCTCGCCCGAGCCATGGCATGCATCGCAAATCCTAACCTGACTAAAGGCTCCAAAAATAGATTTTTTAGTTTCATGTATTTTACCCTGCCCGTTGCAAGCGGCGCAATTCTTCATCTCTGTACCCGGCATAGCACCATTCCCCTTGCACGTCTCGCAGAATGATACTTTTGATAATAAAATTTTTCGTTCAACTCCAAAAATTGATTCCTTAAATAAAATACTTATCTCGGTTGAAATATCTCTGCCACGCGGCTTGCCTCTAGATCCACCCCTGCCGCCTCCGAAAAATTCAGAAAAAATATCACCAAGATCCCCCATATCTCCAAAGTCTGCACCATTGAAATCAAAACCAAATCCACCATTTTGAAATCCTTCGAATCCACTACCGCCTTGACCACCTTCAAAAACACGCCCATATTGGTCGTATTGCGCCCGTTTTTTTTCATCGGAAAGAATTTGATAAGCCTCGTTAACTTCTTTGAAGCGCGCCTCATCGCCCCCCTGTTTGTCAGGATGGTATTTATGCGCCAGCTTATGAAAAGCTTTTTTTATTTCTTCTTTTGAAGCGCCCTTTTCGACGCCAAGAGTATTGTAGTAATCCTTTTGCATTTTACTGACAAGTGAATCAAGCAAGGCAAGCGAGTCAAGTAAATCAAGTTATAATTCAAATACAGAATAATATCTTGGCTTGATTTACTTTATTTACTTAATTTACTTAATTTACTTGATTTACTTTTATATTACTTTGTTTCCGCATCCCTCACATTCCCCTCTCCTCCTTCTTGTTTCTTGTCATCTGTCCCACTTGATTTACTTTCTTCACTTGATTTACTTGCCTCGCTGGCTTTCGCCATCGCCTCGCCAATCTTTGACATTGATGCAGTTATTTTGTCATTCACTTCTTTTTTAATATCGTCTCCAATCTTTGACTCATTATCTTTAAGTGCTTTTTCAGCCGTATAAATAACCATCTCTGATGTGTTCTTTAGATCAATCAATTCTTTCTTTTTGCGGTCATCTTCGGCATGGGTCTCCGCATCTGCCTGCATTTTTTTAATATCTGCGTCAGTAAGGCCTGAACTTGCCTCAATTTTAATTGATTGAGTCTTACCGGATGCTTTATCTTTGGCAGTTACTTTAAGTATTCCATTCACATCGACATCAAACATCACTTCTACTTGCGGCATGCCGCGAGGAGCAGGAGGTATGCCATCTAAAATAAACCTGCCCAAGCTTTTATTGTCAGATGCCATCGGACGCTCGCCTTGCACAATATGAATCTCCACGGAAGTTTGATTATCGGCAGCTGTAGAAAAAACCTGAGATTTTGATGCTGGAATAGTCATATTCTTCTCAATTAATTTTGTTCCTACACCTCCCAGGGTTTCAATACCAAGCGAAAGAGGAATGACATCGAGAAGTAAAACATCACGCACATCACCTTGCAAAATTCCAGCCTGAATAGCTGCCCCTTGTGCCACCACTTCGTCAGGATTTATTGAGAAATTTGGCTCCTTGCCAAAATATTTTTTTACAGCTTCTACAATCGCCGGCATTCTGGTTTGTCCTCCAACCATGATTATTTCATTAATATCCTCAATTTTAAATGGTGAGCTTTCCATGGCGCGCTTTGTGATCACCATTGATCTATCAATAAAATCCCGAGTCAATTCCTCAAGCTTGGCGCGAGTCATTTTTAAGAACAAATGCTTTGGTCCGCTTGCATCTGAGGTGATAAAAGGAATATTAATATCGGTCTGAGTGGTAGTAGATAGCTCATGCTTGGCCTTCTGACCTTCTTCTTTTAATCTCTGAAGCGCTAAAGTATCTTTAGACACATCAATACCTGATTCTTTTTTGAATTCAGAAACCAACCAGCGCACAATGGCTTGATCAAAATCTTCTCCGCCCAAATGATGGTCGCCATCTGTCGATTTCACTTCGATCACATCATTTGAAACCTCTAGAATGGAAATATCAAAAGTACCGCCGCCGAAATCGTACACGGCAATTTTCTCTTCTTTCTTTTTATTGAGGCCATAAGCAAGAGCCGCGGCTGTAGGCTCATTGATAATTCTCTTCACATCGAGCCCAGCAATTGCACCGGCATCTTTGGTAGCCTTTCTTTGAGAATCATTAAAATAAGCCGGTACGGTAATAACTGCTTCAGTAATTTTCTCGCCGAGTTTCGCCTCAATATCTGCTTTAATTTTTTGGAGAATCATAGCGGAAATTTCTTCCGGTCGGTATGATTTATCACCCATTTTAACTAAAACTCCGCCATCATTTCCTCGCTCCACTTTATATGGCGCAGTCTTGATATCGGCCTGAACAGATGGATCGTCAAAAGTATGCCCCATAAAGCGCTTTATTCCATAAATGGTATTTTCCGGATTTGTGACAGATTGCCTTCTG
>CAZVEC010000054.1:0-3445 GCA_964626035.1 uncultured Candidatus Saccharibacteria bacterium | reverse complement strand
GCCTGCCAAACGATCGCCATTTTTAGCCACCGCCACTACAGACGGAGTCGTCCTGACCCCTTCAATATTTTCAATTATTTTTGGCTGACCGCCCTCTACAACGGCAACTGCCGAATATGTTGTACCTAAATCGATACCGATAATCTTTCCCATAGCTTCTAGCTTCTAGCGACTAGCTTCTAGCAAAAACTAAAATGAAAGCCCTAGAATATAATTAATGATTTTAGACATGTATTATATTCTAATAGTAACTTTTTGACAAGTATTTCGTGATCGCTAAATCTGTGTTAATATATAAAGCATGAGAAAAAAAAGAGATTTTTCAAAAAAAATCATAAAATTACTGGATGAAAAGCCGGCTATCTCTGTTTCAGAATTAACTAGCGGTATTGGTCCCAATAAAGGCTCTAAAAGGCCTAAATATGCGATAACACGCTCTTTAAAGGGTCTACAGGATACTCAGCTTATTGAGAAGATTTCATCTGGCCAAAGCGAATTTTTTCGACTTACAAATGAAGGCAAAAAGAGAGCGAATAGTTTGAAGTTGGACAGCGATACAGCCGTACTAAACCCAAACTGGGACGGTTTTTGGAGAATCATTCTTCTTGACCTACCTGAAGAAAGGAAGAGTGAAAGAGAAGCTCTGCGATACTTACTTAAAAAAGCTGGTTTCATCTGCCTCAAAAATTCTGCCTGGATATCTCCCTACCCTTTTGAACATCTTTTCACAAACATCAAAAAGGATCTCGGTCTCACAACTGAGTTCATGATCATTGTCACTCAATTCGTAGATGAAATAACGGCAAAAGAATTATTCAAAACTTTCGGAATGTAAAAAAACTCCTTACGGAGTTTTTTTGTTTATGGCTGATATTGTTCGGTAATTTTTGTAACTTCTCCATTACTCAATGTAATCCAATACAAAAGATTTTGAGCAGGATATGTTACGGAGGGGTTATTTATTGCATTTATAAATATAGGAAGAGAAACAATTTCGTTATAGTTAAAATTACCCGCGTCTAGTCCAGATGTTTGATGACTATATGTCTGCAACGTAACTTGAGCGTTATTTGAAACTACGAAGGTTCGAAGTTGTGCATTATTATTCACTACATCATAACCGTTCATACAATAACTTGTTTGTGCATCAGCCTGACAATTAGTGATCCACTCCACATAATCAATAACAAGTGAGTTTGTGCCACCCTGTGAAGTAATACTATTTATATAGCCAATATGTTTTCCATTAATATCATCACCTAATTCACCTGATATATTATTATCTTTAGGAATTTGCACTGCTAAATTACTATTTAAGCCATTATCAAAATCAGGCCTGATCTGTCCAGACAAAAATAAATACACCACTCCACCAACCACCAATACAGCGATAATCGCTATAATAATACCAACCGACGCAAAACCTTTATTGTTTTTCATGTATAAATTAAATTATTTTATAATTAAATTACTCTTTGTATGCAAACACATTAACTCGAGATGGTCTTAGAACGCGGTCGCCAATCTTATAGCCTTTATTCAAAATTTTTGAAATAGTATGATCTTTTGATTGATCTTCAGTAGGGACAGATTCCACTGATTGATGGAGATTCAGGTCAAATTGATCTCCTTCTTTAGATTGAATTTCGTCTACACCATTTTCGACAAGAATTTTAAGTAATTGCTGATGAATATATTCCACACCTATTCGCCAGTTTTTATCCACCTTTTCCCATGCCTCCTTGTTTTGGAATGCCATGTCGTATGAATCGAGTACAGGCAAAAGCTCGAGAGCAAATCTCTCTCTTGCATAATTTACATAATCTACACGGCGTTTATCTTCATCTTTTTTATAATTCTGAAAATCCGCCCGCTCTTTCTGCCAGCTTGTGAGATATTCAGCTTTTTCCTTTTGCGCTTCCTTGAGATCTTTTCGAATCTTCTTTAGAGTTGCCTTTAGATCAGCTTCTCCATCATCATTGAATTCAAATTCAATAACGTCATCATCAGTTTCAATATCATCACTTACAGGTTCGTCCTTTACAGGTTCGTCCTTGATTTCAGCTTCTTCTTTTTTTATTTCATCTTCAGACATACACGACAAGTAAATTCAGTAAATACAGTAAAAACAGCAAGTACAGCCCATAAAACAAACTGTATTCACTGTATTTACTAAATTTACTGTATTTACTAGATTAACGTTTACTCCATTGTGGAGCTTTTCTGGCTTTCTTCAAGCCGAACTTGCGGCGCTCCTTAGCGCGTGGATCACGTTTTAGAAATCCGAGCTTTTTAAGCTTAGATCTGAGTTCTTCGTTTATTTCTACTAGAGCGCGAGTAATTCCGTGTCTCACTGCTTCTGCTTGGCTATGTATGCCTCCGCCCAAAACTTTTACTGAAATTTCAAATTTTGGAAGTGTTTTAGTCTTACTGAATGGATCATTGATAATTTTACTGAGTTCGTCTGTAACAAAGTATTTTTTTAACTCCTTGCCATTAATAGTGATAACACTCTTATTTGAAGGGGTAATACGAATTCTAGCAGTAGAAGTTTTTCTTCTTCCAATAGTTTCAATATATCTACCTGAAGAAACCGCTTCTTCTTTAGGTACTTTTTCCGTTTCTTTTTTTGTTTTAATTTCTGTAGTCATGTAAATTAGGCTCTAGGTTTCTAGGCTTTAGCTTTAAATTCGCTAGAGCCTAGTGCCTAATAGCCTAGGTGCCTATCTTTAATCTGTAATTTTTAAATTCTTCATTATTTGAGGTCTCAACTTATTGCTTGGGATCATTCCATAAACTGCCAGCTTAAATATTTCCCCATATCCTTTTCTATCAATAAGCTTGTTCATAACTTCCTCTTTTAAGCCGCCTGGATGGCCGGTGTAATGAATGTATTTTTTATTTTTTAATTTATTTGGCCTGATTTTTACCTTAGATGCATTTATTATTTCAACCTTCTGACCAGAAAGCTTGCTTCTGTCAAAATCAGCAGATTTTTTACCCATAAGAAAAACAGCTGCTTCTGAAGCAATACGTCCTAATATTTTTCCTTTTGCATCAATTGTGTGTTGCATGATCTCAAATCTACACGAATCTTATTCGCGAATATTCGCGAAGATAATTCGGGATTAATTAGTGATTTTACACGAACTCTATTACTGCCATTCGAGCTGAGTCGCTCTTTCGAGGCGGTAGTTTAATGATTCTAGTATATCCACCTTTTCTGTCAACGTATTTTGGAGCGATTGTCTTAAATATTTTTTCCACAGCCTTATCATTGTTATAAAGTCTCGATAACAAAAGTCTTCTATTGCTTAGGTTCTCTACTTTTGCCTTAGTGACAATTTTTTCAATAATGGGCCTGATTTCTTTAGCTTTTGCCTCCGTAGTTTTAATTTTTCCTTTTTCAATCAAAGATAGGCAAAGAGCTCGAAATAAAGCAATT
>CAZVEC010000053.1:0-6612 GCA_964626035.1 uncultured Candidatus Saccharibacteria bacterium | reverse complement strand
TTAAATGATGAAAGTGTTGAGAATGCAGGAACGTTAATGTGTGGGTAAGTCCATTGATCTTTGTCGTTTTTGGCGAAAATTGCATCGGGAGTTTTATTGGTATACCAAGATAGATAATCATACATATCAGCGTATACCATTTGACGATCGAAATCGGGAAATTTTTCGTAAACGATTATAAAGAATTGTTTATAATCGGCGTTTTGAACATCAGCAAAGAAATCGGCATTAGGGGTATAGTATACTGCTGGCTTTCGAACTATTTTATTGCCACCGACATAAATGAATATAGCGACCAAGAAACATATTAAGGTTGATCTTTTGAAAATTATTTCGCCTACCTTTCCCCAAAAGATACCGAATAGTACCAACATAAGACCGAATACGGGCATAAGATAACGTAGGTTGCGGCTGTAGGAGATAAAATTCCACGAAAACAGAAGTGCTAATACGGCAAGAAGAATACAAAAAAAAGATTTTTTATTTTTAATTAAAAATAGACCAAAGATGGCGGGCAAGGTAATAAATGCGTACTGTCTCCAAAACAACTCCCTTAAGTAAGTCATCCAGTTATAATTTGTTCTCATAAGTAAGGACAATATCTGATCAATTCTGAGTACCCAGAATAGAAGAATCGAGAGAATAAATAGGACTAACAAAATTACCGGTCTTTTTTTAAGCTCGTTGTAATATTTGCCTAGAAAAATAATTACTGGAATAAATGCGACGACGCCAATGAAATTATATAACGTGGCCAAAAAGGCTAGTGCGGTAGCCAAAAGAATATTATTGTCTACAAAATATATTACAGCAAGAAGTAGGGTTTCTATCGCAGCGTATGGCTTGGCTTGGGTAGAGTGAGCTAGATTTAATTGCATAAAAGTGAATAAGAATGCGGCCAAGAGACCACCGCCCTTGTTTGAATGTTTTTTGGCTAGAAGATAGGCAAAGATGATGCCGAGACTACCCCAAAGAACGCTAGGTATTCTGGCAGCCCATTCCGACAATCCAAACAATTTGAAAGAAAGAATATCGGACATAACTTGTAGGCGCTGATATCCCAAAACATTAATACCATCCAAAAAGCTGGTTTTTCCAAGAAGGATATCTCTGGCAATTGAGCTTGGGAGGGCTTCATCAGACCAAAAGGAGTGATTTGAACTAATTCCTTTTATTCTAAAATAAAAACCAACAGCAAATAATATCAGAACTGGTGCAATATCCCAAAAGTGTTTTTTTATCCAAGTCACAGTTTATTTTAACCCAATACGGATATCAAATAGTGAAAGGTATTTTTCAAGGGTAATTTCGGAATGAAAATGAAGGATATTCTCTCCTATCTGCTGAATGAGGTAAACCCAAAGAAACATATAGGCCCAGACAGATGAGGAATTTGCCGACGATTGTTGACCGAGAATGAGTAATGTTAGGGCAAGTACCAATAAGCAGACGGAATAAAACAATGCAATTCTTGACTCATATTTGTATTTATTTGAATAGAGTAAATAGGTACCTAAAATTAAAATAATATTAATATCTTCAATTCTTCCAGTAAAGACTATGCTGAATAAAATCATCAATATTATTAGGATAGAAAATAAGTGATGTTTTATGATTGTCGTTGAAACTAGCTTACTGGTAAGAGTTGAATAAAATTGAATCTTGTTGGGGAAATAATATAGGAACAGAAGAAAAACAAAAGGATAGAAGGAAAATAGTATCAACGATGGGTAATGCCTTAGAGATAATATTTTATGATATATAAAATATATTGAGAGTTGTTTGTTAGATAACAACTCTCTTTTTGTAAATACGGATTTCGCTGTAAATTGAGGTTGTTGGCTATCAAGAGAAACTCCTCTCCCTTGCTGACCGTTCAACGACTCGATTTCAAAAATGTATGTTTTCCCGGAGGAGTCTTTTATTTCGGGAAACCCGAAGGGAAAGAGGGCATGGGGTTGAAACTGATCAGTTTTTATATTTACTTGATAATACCAATCGAGGCTTCCTTCTTCCTTGATTCTGAACAAGACAGTGTCCTCGCTGTCGTGAAAGTTGTTATTAAAACGGACTGTAATTTGACCAAGATTGGGATATTGGGAAACAATTTTTCCATGGATAATATCCCCTTTTACGAGCTCACCTGATCTTGTAGAGATTAGTTCTTTGCTACTTCCCGGTTTCTCAAGACTCAAGAGTTGATTCCCCTGTTCGTTCAGTTTAAAAAGTAAAACTAGACAACCAAAAACAAATAGTATGAATGAGAGATATTTTTTCACTTATAACAATTAGTATTATTTTTTTAAGCGGGAGTAGTAAATGAGGTATACCAGACAAAACAAATACAAAATGGTCGAGAGGGTTATCCCGAGCAAAAACATTCTTTGGGGCCAGTATTCGATATATAAGTCAACCATAAACGTATCCCCTTGTTTGAGACAATCTTTCTCGTGAGAAGAACAGTAATCAGAAAGATTGACGGTCCATCCATTAGCATAATCGAGGACTGAATCGTGGGTAAATAAAGTTTCTTTGTTTTTTGCTACTGGGATAATTTGAGTCTGAAAGTTTTTTAATGAACCATCGTGCAACACCCATGACTTGTCGAATTTTTCTCTGTAAATAACGGTTACTTTGTCTGTTTTTGTGGATAAACTAATTTTAAATTTGGTTGGGTTGATTTTCTTAAATTTAATTTCTGTCTCCGGTTCTGTCGATATTAATTTACTTTGACATTTGTCAACTAATTTAAAAATTTTGAAATTATTATCAAACTCTTTGATTTGTGATATATATTTTGAATTTGAAAGAGTGACATCTGCTTTATCTAATAATTCTTGATTGTAATTAGTGGGTAATAAATCTTTTCTTATTACTATGTTGGAAATGTTCAATTTTTTTGAAATTTTACAAATATCTTTATTATCATAAATTAAATTGGCTAGCTCGTTGACTAATTTCGTTTCATTATCAACAAAGGCTTCATTCACAGAGTTGGGAATGTGTTTTTTGAACTCCCATATTTGACTGAGGAAATCTGTTCCTGTGTGATAGTTGACACTTTGATCGTATTTTGGGCTTGAGCCACCCATATCAGGCAATAAAATGATTTTACTGACATTGTTTTCGAACAGATATTTTTTTGCTTCGCCGTATGAAGAGGGGATGTTGAATGGGGTTAATGACATATAGCGAAATGTTAAGGTGATTGCCAATAAAGACGTCAGGCAAAGAAATGCATTTATCGGCATTATCCAAACCTTCATTTTTTTAGGAATTTTGATGACTACAGAATATATTATCGAGACAATAAAAAATAAGAGAATCCAATAAAGCTTACTCGCTGGTCTTCTGATAATTTGTAAATAGACGATCTTTTCGTATAGGAATCTAAACATATCACCAAAAGGAGGATTGGGGCCTTTAGCAAAAAACAAAGTGATTAGTATTATCAGTAGGGGTACGGGGTTTATCTTTTTCTTGGAGATTAGGATTATAAGAAGGCTTAAAATAAATAGCGACAATAATGTGATTTGGAGCACCGATAGAGATTTTCCAGCACTAACTCCTTCCGGAAAGCCGGAAATAATATTTAATGCGCTAGAATTGGCTGTGGCGACATTAATTGAGCTTCCAATAGTCTGTTTTGATTGTTCACTCATTGCAGATACATTTCCCAGAGCAACCGAGTACGGAGCAAGCCACCAAATATTAGAGGTAAAGAGGGAAAGAAAAAATAAAAAAAGGGTAATCATAAATTGTCTGATATTAATTTGTTTGAATAACAAATTAATCAATAATTGTCCAACCATCAAACAGACAAAAATTGCAAGCACACCGAGATTGGCGAACGGTGTACAGAGTAATAAAAAGATAAACGAAAGAACAACAAAATATTTTACGGAAAGCTGAATGTCGTTTTTAGAGCTAACGATTATTTTTTCGAATAACAATTGAACTAGGGGAAAAACTGCTGGGAGTAACAGAAAAAGAAAATGCCCTGGGAGGTAGTAGTTTATAAAATATGGCGAAAAACCGTAAAGAGTCGAGAGAAAAAATAACCTAAACTTCGATATATTTTTAAAAGAGCCTTTACTGGATAAATAGAGGTACATTGTGAAAGCACCCAAGCAAGAAACTAAAATAAGAAAAAAATAAGTTCGGACAAGCTGAGTTACGCCTAATTTGAAAAGCACAAATTCATAAAAAAGATAAGGTGAAAAATGACTAAGAAATTGTGCAGTATTGTCTCCATATCCTCCATTAAGATTTGAACGAAAAGTGAAGAGGTTACTGGCAATTGAATTAGATGGATTTATGATGGAAAAAAAATCTCCAGATGCACCTACATATTGATAGGCATTATGTGGAGATGTTTTTATCAGCAAGAGAACAAAAATAATTATGAATATTAAAACCCAATATAGTTGTCTTCTCATTGCTTTGCACTGATAGTTTCCAATAATAATTGTATATTTGTAATTTTGTTTAAGAATGGGTCATGTAGCCAAACAGAAACTGTTCAATATTATGCCGACTAACATGAATTATTAAATATCATAACTATGAAAAGAGATATTTTTATGTTTTAATTTGTTTTTAACAGTAATGGCTTTAATGTCAGCTATTTGTTTTCTGCCATAGCCTCGATTATATGCATACTCAATTAGGAAATCGTTTCTATACATTAGAAGCATAAATTGACCATATGTTTCATATTCGGAGAATGAAGATCCTTCTCTAGGATCAATGTTATCGATAATTGCCTGATACCATTTTTTTTTATTTATTTTTTCAATATACTGTTTGAGAATATTTATTTTAGTTTTTTCAAACAATGAATGATGAATTACGAAGTTTATTGTTGGCTTTATTTTATATCCGATAAGTCTATTAATCATGGCGAGGTATGGAAGATGACATAATTGACCACTGACGGGAAGTAATACTTTGTTAGAATAAACAAAAACTTGTGGCCTACAATAAATGGTGTCTGCGTCAGTAATCAAAAAATACTCGTTTTCTACAAACTTATCTATGCCAAACTTTAGCAATTGTTGGTATAACCACCCCGATCTATCTTGACCGTTAACAAAGTAGTTGATATCTTTTTTTGTTATCGGAAGTACTTTGTTCTCATCTAGCAGAATACATTTCTTTGTCTTTGAAATTTTTTCGATTTTTTTAGATAATGGACATACTAAATATATATTTCCTATCGGATGTTTAATATATTTTCTAATTGAGTCGATAGCAAATACTAATACGTCATAATCTTTATCTATTGCACACAATACAATGTCAATCGGTATATTGCTTTTAATTTTTTCATTAAAGTTTACATCATTATTAATTATTTTTTTTATAATAAGTCCTAGAATAATGAGTCTATTTGTTAATAAAATAATTGGATGAAACAAATAGAATTTAATTATCGGAAAAGTATGCCTATTAAAATATTTTTTGAAAAATATTATCATTATCTAAGTAGTATAAAAAATTATATTTTCTTAAACACTCTTCTTAGAGTATTCATTATTGTCTTATAATATTTAAATTCTTTTGCAATCGAATATACTTTATAAGCGACTTTAGCATATAAAATATCCAAAAGTAGTTCTCGTATTCTTATCAATTGCATATTAAAATAATTTGAATTAACGAATACTATATCTGCAAATGGGCCAGTAAAGTTTGTAACTGAATATATAAAAAAACCTTTATTGTTTAAAAATTTTTTGATATCGCCATACAGTGCTTGTTTATTATAAAAAGCGACAAAGTTTGCTTCAGTGTGAATAATTTTTACTTTCTTAATGGAATTTTCTAATCCTCTAAGTGCTAATAATTCCGCACCCTGAATGTCCATAAACAACAAGTCTATATTTTTTACGTTATTTTTCTTCAAAAATGTCGAAAGTTTAATACTCGATATAGTAATTTTCTTTTGAATAAGTTTTTCGTTGGGGTATTTTTTTGAAATTTTAAATATTGAAGACGCTCCTGGATTACCATCACTCCAACTTGTTTTATCTGATTTACTTTGATCTATAGAATAAAATGTTAACTTTCCATTCTTATTACTTACCGCTTTTTCAATGAGTTCTGCTCTTTTGAGTAATTTAATCCTGTTCCTGCATTCTTCAAGGGTATCTGGATTACATTCAAACGCATAAACATTTGATCGTGGATATTCATTGTGTAATATCGTAGTATTTTGACAATCTCTTGCGCCTAATTCAAAAATTGTTTTTATTTTACTTTTATCTAACAATTTTGGAATTAACATAAAGAGTTCTCGGATGTTGCTTTCAATTTCTAACACTGATTTGTTTGTTTTTTTCATTTTATACTGTATGGAATTGCTACCAAATTATGACGTTAACGACATTATTTTAAAATCAATATTATTCTATACCTTTCCAAGCCCTCACATTCAAGACCAAAGCTAAGTTGCTTTGCTGAATTGAGGAAATTTATTAATTTTTTCTTGGTATCTTTTTCTTTGTAGAAGGTACTTTTAATCAGTTTTATTTCTTCCATGTGCATTTATAAATATTATTTCATTATTATGGCCACATTGTAACTTAAAAAGTTTTTTGGCACTATCTT
>CAZVEC010000052.1:0-6821 GCA_964626035.1 uncultured Candidatus Saccharibacteria bacterium | reverse complement strand
AAAGCCAGAAAATAATTTCAGTCAGAGAGCCTGGTATTGAATCCTAATTTAATTTTTTAACCCTTTAACCCTTTAACCCTTTAACCCTTTAACCCTTTGGCCAGATTAAAAACCGAGTTCTGCGCGCCGCCGATTTCCCCGCCTGCATCAGCTATGCTGTAAGCATTGCGGGCAGGTCCTTTTGTGACAATGATGAGTATTTTCATAAAATATTCGAATGATCGAGGTTCAACCTCAATCAGTTGGCTGGAAATTGCCTTAATTTGGCTATTTTAGCACAAAAATGGCATTTGCATGTCTTTCGGGTATTTGGTATATTAATTAAGTATGAAAACAAAGACAACTATTCAAAATTTAACTTTTACCATCCAAATTTTTCGAGAAGGAAAAATGTTTATTGCTCATAATCCGGAGTTAAAAGTGTCCAGCTGTGGTAATAGTCTTGAAGAAGCTAAACTTAATCTAAGAGATGCAATTTCCGGTTTTTTAAAGTCGGTCAAGAAATTGGGTACTTTGCAAGAAATTTTAGAAGAGGCCGGTTTTGTTCAACGCCGGAATCAGTGGTTTGACCCCGAGCTTTTGGTTATTGACCGTCTTTCATTAGCTATTTAATTTTAAATTGTTTATGCCAAAAATTTCTCCAGTAGATTACAAAAAATTGGCAAAAATATTCGAGTATTGCGGATTTAAACTTGATCGCATAGAGGGCGATCATTTAATTTATATCAAAAGCGGAACAAAGAGGCCAGTTGTTATTCCAATGTATAAAAATATTCCAGTTTTTATAATAAAGAATAACATTAAAACTGCCGGCATATCTAGAGAAGATTATTTTGAGATTTTGAATCTAATTTAAAACAAAGCTGCGGAAGCCTTGCTTCCGCAGCTTTGTTGAAAGCCGGGCTTTGCCGCGGAAATAAATTAATAATCTGTGATAACTCTGAAATAGCCGTAAAATGCTGATTTTATTATCTTTTTTGCTGTTGAAGCTAAGCTTCAACAGAATATTTTCATGGCGAAGCGAGTCCTGCGGCGAAGCCGGGGATTGAGTTCTAAAGGCAACGACGGCAAGGCGAGGCCTTGACGTAGCTTCATGGTGTCATTTTAGATTATAGATTGCGTAGGTTTGCGTGTCTTTCGGATATTTGATATATTTAGCTCATGAATATTGTTTTTAGTGATCATTCTGAAATAAAAATTAAACAAAGAAAAATCTCGAAAAACATTGTTATTAAGACGCTAATTTCTCCGGATTTAATTCAATTAAGCTATGGTGGTCGGCAGACGGCATTTAAAAATTTTGGCAAGAATTTTATGGCTGTTACTTTTGTTAAAGAAAATGACGATATGGTCGTAATTACCCAGCATTGGGTTGCAAAAATTAAGAAAAAATAATAGTATATAAGTATGAAGATTACTTATGATAAAAAAGTTGATGCCCTAAATCTAACCCTTAAAGAAGGGGTAGTTAAAAAGACCGTTGAAGTATCACCGGAGATTTTTGTTGATCTTGATAAAAATAATAACCCCCTTTATCTTGAAATAATCGGAATCAGTGAAAAAATTGGAAAAAATTTTTTCAATAAGCTTACTATTGGCAAAAAATCATTTAAGGTCCCTGCTCTTGCTTAAAGTCTAAAATTAGAAAAGTAAAAAACCGTCCCTTTGGACGGTTTTTCGCATATTCATATCACTTTTTCCTTCAACCTCTTAGCCAGATTAAAAACCGGCGCATCTGGTGATGATGCGCACCTGTAGACGGCATCTGCGCCCCGCCGATTTCCCCGCCTGCATCAGCTATGCTGTAAGCATTGCGGGCAGGTCCTTTTGTGACAATAATCTAATGATCGAGGTTCAACCTCAATCAGTTGGCTGGATTAATTCGGCTATTTTAGCATGAAACCGCCGAATTGCGATGTAAATAAGCATTTATGGTTGATTTTGTAAAAAGGTGTATTCATGATATATTTTAATTATGCCAGAAGATAAATTAAAGAAAATTAAAGAAGCAATCAGTCCAATTCTCGAAGAATATGGCGTTTTTTACGCGGGTATTTTTGGCTCTTTTGCCAGAGGAGAAGAAAATAGCGAGAGTGATGTAGATTTGCTGGTAAAAATCAGACCAAATAAAAAGTTTTCTTTGCTTGATAGTGTGGATTTGGAATATAAGCTTACGGACAAGATTGGCAGAAAGGTTGATTTGGCGACAGAGGGGGCGCTTAGTAAATATATTAAACCTCAAGTTTTTAAAGATCTCATAACTATTTATGAAGGACGATAAAATTAATTTATCAAGAATACGGGATTCATTAAATTTAATTGAACAGTATGCTAATCGAGTTGTCACCTTTGATTCTTTTTTAGAAGATAAGGCTATTCAAGATGCAATAGTTTTTCAGATTATGCAGATAGGGGAAAATTCCAAATTGCTTTCTGATGAATTTAAACGAAGTAAGTCAGAGATTCCTTGGCGCCTAATCGCCGGAATGCGCGATAAAATAGCGCATGATTATTTTGATGTAGACTTAAAACAAGTCTGGTCTGTAGTAAAGGATGATCTTCCAGAGTTAAAAAAAATTCTTACGTTTGAATAAATATATCTTTTTGTTTAATAATACCTATTATTTTTTTAAGTTTTTGGCTAGATTAAAAACCGGCCGACGTGGTAGTCGTCGGAGCCTCCCGGCACGATTTACTAATCGCCTGTAGACGGCATCTGCACATTCGCGCTGGTGCGCTCAGTACCTCCTCACCTTCGTTCGTCGGCACACCCCGCCGATTTCCCCGCCTGCATCAGCTATGCTGTAAGCATTGCGGGCAGGTCCTTTTGTGACAATGATGAGTATTTTCATAATTTTATTGGTTAATTAATTTAATGATCGAGGCTAAGCCTCGATCAGTTGGATTGATTTAATGATTCTTAAAAACCATTCTGATGGTTTTTAAAATGATCAGGAGATCTAGTACCAGCGACCTGTTTTTGATGTAATAAAGGTCGTATTTGAGCTTTTCGGTAGCATCGGCTACGGAGGCGCCGTAGCGGTAGCTAATCTGCGCCCAGCCGGTAAGGCCCGGTTTTATAATGTGGCGCATTTCATAATGGGGGATTTCTTTTTTTAAATTTTCGGTGAATTCCGGGCGCTCCGGTCGGGGTCCCACAAAAGAGATATCTCCGCGCAGGATATTCCAAAGCTGAGGCATTTCATCCAAATGGGTCGATCGCAAGATGCGACCAAGCGGCGTGATTCGGTGATCATTTCGCACAGCCCATTTGGCGCCGTCCTGCTCGGCGTTTTTAACCATAGTGCGAAATTTGTACAATGTAAATTTCTGCCCATTTCGGCCGATGCGGATCTGGCTGAAGATAATAGGCCCTTGAGATGTGATTTTAATTAATATCGCGATTAATAACCCAAGAGGTAGAAGGATGAGAGCAGCTGCCAGAAAGATCAATAACCTTTGCTTTTTTTCTAAATAACCCCATGTTTTACTTAAGGAAGCCATCATTTATAAGGGTTTTGGGAGTTATTTTTGAAGAATAATCTTTTGACTCATTTTTATTTCTCTGACGAACCAGCTTTCTTCCAAATCCTCAAGCGGCATTTTGCGAAAAATTTCTTCATAAAAATCTGTAAA
Source organism: uncultured Candidatus Saccharibacteria bacterium (assembly GCA_964626035.1). Lineage (GTDB taxonomy): Bacteria > Patescibacteriota > Minisyncoccia > Phycocordibacterales > CAZVEC01 > 2-01-FULL-42-20. The sequence continues at coordinate 3,185 of CAZVEC010000052.1, read as the reverse complement.
ATCACGAATTGTAATACCATAAGATAAAAGATTGTACGAAAGGGAGGTAACACTGATATTTTTCATGAGGCTAGGATGAATGGCAACCATTTCGATTTTATTTTCTTTTGCCATATTTATTATTTCTAATACTTGAGTATCACTTGGGGCTTCTTTTATCCAGTATTCTTTTTGATAGCCAATGGCAGGATTTTTTTCGATCATGTTCACTAGATCTCGCAAGTTTTGTGAGTCGCCGAGAATTAGGAACTTTGTTACCCATTTTGTTGATTTGAATACTGAAAGTAGTGTTGCTCTCCAAATAAATCCCAGTATTCCAAATGAGAGCGCGAAGATGATTAAATTAGTCTTTGGAGTGATGGTAAAAAATGAAATGAAAACATAAAAAGTGGCGATCGAAGCCAGAAAAGATATGAGAACACTTAGAGACCAAAGGCCGGAGAGCTCAAGTCGGTTTTTGAAAGCCCTCGGATCATAAAGATCAAAAAGATAAAAAACAACCAGCCAGATCAGAAAGATCAATGTGAATGGATAAAAGTGTTTATCCCACTGCTCCCAAATATTAGATAGGCCATAACGGAAGAGGAGAGTTAAAAAGAGAGACAAATATAAAACCGCTATATCGCCCAAAATAAGCAATTTAGCTCTTATTTTTCCGAGAATCATTTTTTTATATTAGCACCATTCTCCCCAAATTCAAATGATCGAGGCCGGACCTCGATCATTTGATAATTATTCGTCGAAGGTTGCGTCACTTACTAGATCATAGTTGTTATTTTCATTTTTCAGCCATTCCACTACTTGTTTTTTATAATTTTCTTCACCACCAAAGTGACCCAGTAAAAATTCTCTATTAGTAACAGAAGGGAAGTTTTTCTTGCCAACATAGTCTGGAAAACTGCTCCACCTATAATTCTCCAAAAACGTCATTTTTTCACTGATTGAGGTTGAACCTCGATCATTAATGAGATCTATGGGGTTGAAATGAATATAATGGGGAATGTGCATGTAATATGCATTATTATCAATAATTTTGGCTTTAAATCTGCCTTGAAAAAGACAACCAGTTCTTTGATTTTTTATATTAAAATACATTGTATAGCCTGTGCCTAATTTTTGCATAAACTTGACTATACCTCCTTCTTTTTTTTGTTTTATTAAAAGGTGAAAATGATTCGGCATTAAACAAAATGATAAAATTTCCACTAGCATATCCCTCTTTTTAAATGATTGAGGTTCAACCTCACTCACCATTGCGTTTTTTTGGCTACGAATAAGGTTTTCATAACAATCCTTATCGTTTAAACAAAACAAGTAATGAATAAATTGGACATAATCGCCGCTAGTCTCAAAAATAACCCGCTTATCAGCTCCGCGATTATATAAGTGATATATTTGATTTTCTAAGAAGGGAGGTTTTTTTGCCATGTACACATATTGTACATTTTGAATGATTGAGGTTCAACCTCTCTCAGTTGTGGATAATGATCGAGGTTGAACCTCAATCATTATCCACAGTTTGATCTGGTTGGGTTTTGGTAAAATATACACAAAGCTGAATGCCCGATAAATTTTCAAAAGTTTAACCGTTCTTTAAAAATTTAAAATGAAAAATGAAAAAGAATCCGCGGCCCACGATGCACATTGTGTGCAAAGCTGTTTTTTTCTTTTTGACTGCAAGCTTCGCTTCCGCTCAAGAAATAATCTTGCAAAGCGAATTTTCTGACGCAAACTATCCGACAAAAACCAAGCTCGTTAAAGACGCAAACAGTAATTACCTCATCTCTGGCACTGTTTATCCTTTCGCCAATTTTGGGTCCAACCAAGCTTTTCTCATGAAGCTCGATGAAAACGGAAATTTTCAATGGAAAAAGACCTTTTCATCCAATGCCGGCTCCGATAATATTTTGATGGTCACCGGCCTTCAAAATTCTGCAAATAACGGAACAGCTGTTCTGGTAAATGATCCGGAACCGTTCGGAAGCGCCCGCTTCCGTGATGCTAGAGTTGTTAATTTCTCAAGCGAAGGCGACATTCAATGGGATGTCCACTATGGAAAAAAAGAAATTAACTTTGGCAATGATTTAAAGAGAACATCTGATAATGGCTTCGTGGTCTGCGGTTTGACAGGTGATATGGACTGCGCAAATGATATCCTGCTTATAAAGCTCGATAGCCTTGGCAATCAAGAGTGGATAAAAAGTTACGGTAATGCATTTGTTGAAGAACAATCCATGCATGTAACTGTTACGGATTCCGGCTATATTTTGGCTGTGAATTCTAACTCCATTTCATATCTGCTTTTTGTCAGCTTAGATGGCGATAGTCTTCAAAAAATAGATTTACCTTGCTTTAATTGCTATATCATTTCCGCCACTTTGTATCCGAGTGGAAATGCACTGGCCATTTTGTCTCGAGAAAATTTCGGAGCGCAAAGACTCATCATTTCTTATTATGGTCTGCTTGATGAGATCATTTGGTACCCGATTTTGGAAAATGAGCAAAATGTTGCAATTTTTGACTTAGTCACGGATCAAGATTGCGGCTTCATCACTTGCGGTGTAAAGCTTCCTACAGACAATTCCGAGAATTACGACATTTTTTTAGCGAAACTCGGATTTGGATCGGAACTTAAATGGACGCATGCTTGGAGCTCATCTTCACGAAGTGAAATGATAAGTTCAGTATTGCCTGAAGGAAATGGCGATTATACGCTTTCGGCCCAGTCTCGCGATTTGGATCAGAATGGGGATGCTTCAAATTATAATTTATTGTTTTTGAAGACCAATCCCGGCTTGATAAATGAGACACCTGAAAGTTTGCCGATAAATTCCGAACCGCCAAAAGTTTTTTTTGATCAGAAAATTTCGGAGGTTAAAGTTGAGCTGCCGGTTTCTGTTGATAAAAATTTTTGTGCTTTTAGGGTTTTTGATCCTTTGGGTAGAGAAGTGCTCGATCAAAAAATATTTTCTTATGAAGCATCATTTGGTTTTAATGATTATTCAGCAGGAATATATTTTTTTGAACTTGAATATAATCATAAATTATTTTCAGGAAAATTTTATTTGAATAAAAATTAGTTTTAATGGGGCATAGGCTTTAGCTCTCCGATTTTGTCGGAGAGCTTTTTTTGTGATATTATCTAAATGCATGATAAACAAACATTTTTTTAAGACTTTATTTGG
>CAZVEC010000051.1:0-6857 GCA_964626035.1 uncultured Candidatus Saccharibacteria bacterium | reverse complement strand
CTAATCATTTTCATATTGTTGCGAGAGAAATTGTTGAAGGCGGTATTTCAAAATTTATGCAAAAAATTGGTGGTTATTGTGTTTATTTCAATAAACAATACAATCGAGTTGGTTCACTTTTCCAATCCCGTTTCAAATCAATAAAAATTACTAGCGACCAGCAGCTACAAGCGATTTTTAATTATGTTCATACAAACCCGGTTGAACTGATTGAACCTGAGTGGAAAAAATTTAGAGTTGAAGATATAAAGAAAGCTATAGATTTTCTTGATAATTATAAATGGTCAAGCTATTTGGATTATATTGGTAAGTCCACTCATCCGTATGTTATTAAAAAGGAATTCTTTCGAGATTGCATTGGAAATCAAAAAAAATGCAAAGATTTTGTTGAGGCTTGGGTTAAATCGAGAGCTAAAAAAATTGTAGATAAAGATGAAATTAAGTCAATTTTACTAGATTAGTCTATGCCGAGGAGGGTCTGTCCCTCCTCGGCATTATCTTTTTTGACTTTCATGATTAGTAATGGTAATTTTGGGTTGAAACTTAATACTTTAAAAATATGAAGAAAATAGAGAATGCAATACCGAAGCTCATGGAAGTCAGGTGGCATTCTCCGGCTACCGCTTTCATTATAACTTTTTCACAAATGTTTATAGAGCAACTTGAGATCTGGATCAATAAGAATCCCGGGCCTCTGGTTACTGATTTTTTTAAGAAAAATCCGGGTTTCAGATTCAATCTCGGCCGCAAGGCCGACGGGATAAGCGTCGGCACCTGTAGACGGGCCGAAGGAATTGGCTTGGGTGGATGCTTGACTCATTGGAATGATCTTTTCTTTCAGAGTGATTATACTTTCTATTATAAAATTCCAGCGCTGAAAGTATATACGGAAGAACTTTGTGAAAATTGTAATGGTACAAGGTTGGGAAAATATAATCATTACAGATGTTTTGTTTGTAATGAGACGGGTAAGAAGACAGTTGATAATCATGAGTGTATCAAAAGTTTTCAAGATTTTGGTCTGACTATATATTTCTTTTCTCGACTAATGTATACCTTTGCGTTTGACTGGAGTGGTTACAAGGATTCCAAAAGAATTCATGAGCCGAAAAATTTTGCCGACCAGCAAACTATGCACTTTGGAATTTCAGAAAACACAGGAATGTGCGTAGCCTCCATGGAGGCGTGGCTTCATAATGAAATCGTGAAGAAAGTTTGGGAATTCACAGAAAGCGAAGAGAAAGAAGTAAGCCGCGCAATGCGTGATGTAGATGCAAAATTGCATCTGCGAATGAGAACGGAGAGTAATCTTTATGATTATCGCTTGTATGGCAATGATAAGACTGGAAATTTTTGGCTGACTGTTCCCGGTAGTGCGTGCACTCTCGGCATAGATGGATCTGATTTCGGAAATCATTGGGATTGGGGTAGGAGACTAACCCCGCACAATATCGATCATCGCACGGCCCAGCTTTGTTTTCTGGCAGGACTCGCTAAATTGGACGAAATAGCCGTAAGTAAATGCAAATGAATTTTAAAAACTGCCGATATTTTGGCAGTTTTTTTGTTGACAGATTTAATATACTATAGTAGTATCTAAACGATAATTTTTGTTTAATATTGAACCTTTAAAACTTAAAACCTATGAAAAAGTTGTTTATTTTCAGCATTATTGCATTCTGCTTTGGATGTAAGGAAGAACAATGTCCAATATCAACAGAATTGAATAAAGAAATTGAGAAGATTGTGATGCAAGCCATCACTTTCAATTCTTTTGGTGGTTATGAAGAATCACTTGAAAATATTTTAAAAAATAATCCTGAAAAAAGGATTAAAATTTTTGAGTATTTTCTTTCTGTTCTAGAAGAAGATGATATTTGCAGTAATTGGCAGTGGGCGATCAATAGCTGTATCAATTATTTTGACACTTTGCAAAGAAAAAAAATTATTGAATCAGCACGAACTAAATTCTTGACTAAACTTTATCTGCAAAAAGATGCTGAATCAGTAATAAATTTCCTCGGGAATCGTTATTGTTTTTTAAATGAAAAAACGGATTCCTTGTGGAACATAGCTGAAGATTATTACTCTGAATTAGCATTGAAAGAGATTCAGGAAGCCCAAAATGATTCTGATCTGCCGCATATTGAGAAATGTGTTATTAGACGAGACATTATCGCAAATGCAATATTTAAAAAATTTTCACAATGGCACGGACAAGAAGTAAGGTCGGTAAGAACCTTTGCTAACCTTAAACCAGTTTATGATCATTGGAAACATCTTTATCCATTTTTTCCCACAGAGTTATTCGAACAGTCGGCAATTTCATTTCCGTGCCCTAACAGTGAGTCAGATCATCTCGTTAATAATGTTAATAATTTTTTTCGTCAACGGGCTTTAGATATTTATAATCAAATGTCGAAATACCCGGAGCAGTATTCATTTAGTGAAATGATTCAACCGCTTAAAATGTATTTTTATGGTGATTTGGATATAAACTTTGGTGAAGAGGCATGGAATACAGAATATTTGGCCAAGCTTGTCAGAAAGGCTTCTACGTATGAAGAATGTAGCTTACTGGTTGAAACTATAGGGGACTATGAACCTATTATGAAAGACGCTGCCATGAAAAAAGCCCAGCGTCTGCTTGGACTTTCGTGCAGCTGAATTTTCCAAACTTTTTCTCAAAACTCTCTCATTTTATGGGAGAGTTTTTTGTTTCTTTTTCCACGGACAAAATGCTAGAATCTTTTTATGTTAAGCAATGAAAAAGAAATCGAAAATCGAATAAAAGAAATCGAGGAAGCGATGGGATCGGCTGATTTTTGGGAGCACAAGGATAGGGCGCAGGAGGCGGTAAAAGAGCTGAACGAGCTTAAGCAGAAGCTCGAGGGCGCTAAAGCCATAGATCGTGGTGATGCCATTTTGACCATTTTATCGGGTGCAGGAGGAGATGATGCAGAGGATTTTTCTCAAATGCTTTTAGAAATGTATTTGAAGTACATCAAAAGTAAAGGTTGGGTGACTTCTCTAATTCATGAAAATAAAAATGATCATGGAGGTTATCGCAATATCACAATTGAGGTCAGTGGTAAGAATGTTTACGGCACTCTCCGTAACGAATCCGGCGTGCATCGGCTAGTACGCATCTCCCCGTTCAATGCCAAGAAAATGCGTCACACGTCTTTCTCGATGGTGGAAGTTTTGCCCAAGTTGCCTAAAACTTATACTCTGGAAATTCTGGAGAAAGATTTGCGGATAGATTTTGCTCGGTCCGGCGGCGCCGGCGGGCAGAATGTGAATAAGAGGGAAACAGCCGTGCGCATCGTGCATATTCCCACCGGCCTTTCCGTGCACTCTACTGGCGAGCGGAGTCAGGCCCAAAACAAGGAAAAAGGCTTTGAGATTCTGAAGGCCAAAATATTCAAACTTGAACAAGAAAAAAATAAAGCTGCCGAGGAAGGCCTTAAAATTTCGAAAACCACCGAAATTGAGTGGGGCAATCAAATCCGCTCATACGTCCTTCATCCGTATAAAATGGTCAAAGACCACAGGACGAATGTGGAAACTTCAGACGTAGAAGGTGTCCTAGAGGAAGGGAAGATTGAGGAGTTTATTGTTGCAGAAAAAAATTTGTGATAAACTGTTGAGTGAAATTACCCCAGTTTTAATTTTGCGGGGTGATATTGCGGCGAAACGCTTCGCCCACGACAGTAAGGCCTATTTGGCCACGCGTTTCGCAAAAATATTTATTTGTTTTATAATTTATTGGTGTTAAGTATAAAATTTTAGGCAAAATTAAAACGGGGTGGCGATTTTCTAAAACTCGCTTAGCTCGTTAAGAAAATCAGCCATGATTTATTTCCACAATGTATGCAAAGTATATCCGAATAATGCCGTCTGTCTTGAAGACGTTAATTTGACCGTCTCGCAGGGCGAATTTGTTTCCATTGTCGGTCATTCGGGCGCAGGCAAGACTTCACTCATTAAGCTTATTTTGGCTGAAGAAAAACCGACATCCGGCACGGTTTTTTTTGAATCAACCGATATTCATGCGCTTAGAAGTCGAGATTTGACCAAACTTCGTCAGAAAATCGGTACAGTTTTTCAGGATTTTAAACTTTTGCAAAATAAGACAGCTTATGAAAATATTGCATTTGCCATGGAGGCGGTAGGCAAGAGCGACAAGGAAATAGAGACTGATGTGCCACATGTGCTGGATTTGGTTGATTTGGGAGATAAATTTTTTCATTTCCCGTACCAGCTTTCCGGTGGGGAGAAACAGCGCCTTGCCATTGCTCGTGCTATAATTAATCAGCCAGAAATTTTGATAGCAGACGAGCCGACAGGCAATTTGGACCCTATCAATACATATGAAATCGTACAGATTTTAAAAAGAATAAACGATATGGGTACAACAGTTATTTTAACAACGCACAATAAGGGCGTGATAGATTCAATAGGCAAGAGAGTGGTCACAATGGAAAAAGGCAAGATCGCGCGGGATGATAAGGATGGGAAATACGCTATGTAATTAGTATAAGGGGAAAGTATAAGTATAAGTATGAACCTATGAATTCATTATCTCGAATAATTAAATCAGGGTGGACTAATTTTACGAGAAACTCGGTTATTTCGATTGCCTCAGTTATGGTTGTTACAATCACGCTTATTGTCATAACTTCCATTATTCTTCTGCAAGCTGTTTTGTTTAATTCTCTAAATGAAATTAAGAATAAAGTGGACGTGACGATCTATTTTAATGTTGGAGCAGGCGAAGAAAAAATAATGGCCCTCAAGTCAGCGATTGAAAAAATCCCCGAAGTGGAAAGTACAGATTTTATTTCAGCTGATGAAGCTTTAGTGGATTTTAAAGAAAGGCACGCTAATGATTATTTGGTTTTGCAGGCTCTTGATGAACTTGATCAGAATCCCCTTAATGCATATTTGAATGTTAAAGCTAAAGAAGCTTCGCAATACGAGGGAATAGTGAAATTTTTACAAAGCGACAATGCTTTGGCTCGTGATAGCTCGACTATTATAGACAAAATTAATTACAATCAGAATAAGGTAATAATAGATAGATTGATTTCTATCATAGATGGCGCCAAGAAACTTGGCTTGATCGTGACCCTGCTTTTGGTCTTAATTTCAATTATTATTACTTTTAATACTATCCGGCTTACTATTTTTATGGCACGCGAAGAAATTAGCATTATGCGTCTCGTGGGCGCAAGCCCTAAATATGTGCGGGGTCCGTTTATGATGGAAGGCGCGCTCTACGGCATTTTTTCTTCACTTATCACTGTCGCTTTATTTTTCCCGATTACGCTTTGGTTTGGCAATAATATGACTAGTTTTTTGGGCTTAGATTTGTATAAATATTATATGCATAATTTTTTGCAAATTGCCGTGATAGTGCTTATTTCTGGTTTGATATTAGGAGTCATTTCCAGTTTCTTTGCAGTTAGCAAGTATTTAAAAAAATAAAGAGCGAGTGAAACGTCGGGGAGAGGTCGGTCCTCTAGCGGGTCCGAGGTCCGACCTCAAGGAGACGATACCCATTTTTTAATAAACATATGTCTATCGGAATTATTTATGCGTTTGTCGCCATGCTCTGTTGGGGCTTTGGCGATTTTTTAATTCAGCGATCAACTAGACGACTGGGAAATTGGGAAACACTTTTCCTGATAACTTTTTTTGGTGCAATTATTCTTTTGCCTTTTTCTTTTTTTAAAATAATCCCATTTTTAAATAATACAGGTGCGGCTTTCTGGGTCGTTATTATTGCAGCGTTGGCTATGCTTGTAGCTGCTATATCCGAGTTTGAATCATTACGAGTAGGTAAGATTACAGTCATAGAACCAATATGGTCTATGGAGATTCCAATGTCTGTATTTCTGGCTTTTATAGTTCTTAGTGAAAAATTATCATGGTTTACTTTAGTTATTATTTTAAGTTTGCTTGTTGGTCTTGTGTTGGTGTCTGTTAGAGAAACGAAACATTTTAAAAATATTTTTCTTGAACGGGGAGCTTTGATTGCTCTTTTTGCAGCGCTGGCGATGGGAGCCACAAATTTTTTTGTGGGTTGGGGTGCGCGTGAAACTGATCCGATTCTTGTTAATTTTATTATGAATGTTGTTCTTTTTGTTTGTTCCGGACTTTTTCTTTTATATAAAGGAAAGCTCATTTCTGTTGTTTCGGACTTCAAAAAAGCACCGCTTTCTTTAAGTACTATGGTGATTGCCGACAATGTGGCATGGGTCGCTTTTGCTTTCGCAATGGCATTAGCGCCCATCGGAATTGCTGTGGCACTTTCCGAGAGTTACATTATCATAGCTGTAATACTTGGTTTCTTGATCAATAAAGAGAAACTTCAATTACATCAAAAAATAGGCTTAATTATGGCTGTAATTTCGGCAATTATTCTAGCTTCTCTTGTGGTATAAATTTTACAGTGTCACAATTTTGTTTTTTGCTATTTTTAGTGTAATTTAATACTTGCAAGTTATCAGTTGTTGGTTGTAGAGTTAATTAATTGCGGGATCATCTAGTGGTAGGATGCGACTCTCTGAAAGTCGTCACCTTGGTTCGAATCCAAGCCCGGCAGTCCGAATGAAACTTGAATCAGAAATGGCGTAACGCTCCCGAGCGGCGCGGAGCGCTGTCCAGAGTGGAGGGGCGGTTTCTTGGACCTCAAATGCAGGTTCAGGGGTACATAGCCGAAGATTTTCTGGAGAGCTGATTTTTTGGAGGGAATACGAGGAACAAGGTTCATCTATGGAGTGCTTGCCTGTATCCTATATTCAGGAAGAGATATGATTTGAATGGAGACGATCTTGCTTGACTTAGCTTTT
>CAZVEC010000050.1:1270-7013 GCA_964626035.1 uncultured Candidatus Saccharibacteria bacterium | reverse complement strand
GTACTCAGAGGAGTGCGGGGAGGAGGTCATTTTATTATGAACTGCGTCAAGGACAGTCCTTGACGCAGTTCATCTTATCCGATTGAACGCTTCGCGTGCGATTTTGTGTGAGCCACAATAATTCGTTTCCAGTCGAAAACGAATTTTCCATCACGGGTAATTTTCTGCTGAAAATTCCCGCGACCCCGCCTCGCGCCGCCGCGCTCTGGCCTTGCGATCACCTACGGCAAGACTTAGTCTTGCCGTAGGTCTTTAAAATACAAGATCTTTTCTCGAGAATAGAGTGCTCCGCACGCAAAGCTTATGTGAGCCACAATAATTCGTTTCCCGTCGAAAACGAATTTTCCAGCCCCGGGCTCGACTGTTTTCTCTGGTGAGAAAACATGTCTCCGCCTTCACAAAAGCGAAACAGACTGGAGCAGTCCAGTCTGTTTGAATTCGCGCTTTTGTGACCCTACAGAGAATCGAACTCTGGTTTGATCCTTGAGAAGGATCCGTCCTAGCCGCTAGACGATAGGGCCTAAAACATTTTGCTTTGCAAAATGTTCGGCCGATCATCCGCTCAATGCGGATGATGTAGGCCATCTGAATAGAATATAGAATTATGAAACAAGAATCAAGTAATTTTGAATTATTTAAAAAAGCGCAGAATCTGAATTTCAGATTCTGCGCTTTTAATTTTATTACCTAAATCTTCCTTGATGGAAGAATTTTTGTCTGGGCCGGTTTACATAACCCGTTTTGATTTTTTTGTCACCGATGATTTTTGGAACAAATTGTTTTGGTTTTTCATCTTTTTCAATGAAAATTTGCTTGCGCAATTCAATGGTCTTAATGATATCATCTCTCAGTTTGCCGGTATATTCACTGGCTACATCCTCCCGCACCATTCCATCAAAAAGCTCGTTAATTTTAGCAATATCGGAGATGTCTCCGGACACTACTATTACTTCTTTGCAATCAAGCATTCTTGATGCAATTATTGCATCAATTTGAGGCGATTTTCCCACCCCGATTATTACTGCCTTCATGCCGTTTTCATTCATTTGCTTCATTAACTGCTCGGTGGCATTCTCAACATGCCCATTTAAAAGAACTGCGATTTGCTTCATTTGTTTTGTTTTTTGTTTCGGCCTGAATATAGCACTATAATTTAATATTGTCAAATTGTATTCGTAAATTTATTCCTATTCCACCTTTCGAGCGAAAGGTGGAATAGGAATAAATCAAATGCTATACTGTTCTCATGAAACAATTGGAAAAAAATTTAAAGGCCTTAGCAAATAAAAGGCGTCTTGAGATATTGAAGTATCTTAAGCATAATTTGACGTCAAATGTCGGTGAATTATCCAAGCAATTAGGGTTTTCATATAAAGCAACGTCTAAGCATCTGGCAATATTGCGCGCACAAGATATTGTAGAAAAAGAGCAGGTGGGGTTTAATGTTGTATATGAAATTTCTCCCAAACTCTCTAGTGAAGTTGCCTTTATTATTAAATTGCTTTAATTTTCATATTTTAAATCCAGAGACCTATTTTTTCATTTTATTTTTTTACTTTTTATATTCGTACTTCACAATAATTAATTTATCATCTAGGAACCTTTCGCCCGAAAGGTTCCTAGATGATAAATATTCGGTGAGAGGGTAATTTGCAGGAAAAGACCGCTGGAAACTGAACTGTGTAAGGTGTATAATTAACGCCTATGAAAAATAACGAAAATAATTACATATATGGCAAGCGACCCGTGGAGGAGCTGCTTATGACTGAACCATCAAAGGTTCAGAAAATTTTTATAAAAAAAACTTCATTTGGCAAGGATTATTCTCGAATTAATGATCTGGCTTCAAAAAACAAAATTCCGGTATCTTTTGTTGATCAAAAAAGAATAAGTGAAATAGCGGGTGGAGAGGCCGTGAGTCAGGGAGTGGCTGCATTAGTCAATGAAACCGACTTTTTAGATTTAGATAATTTTATTGCTGGATTGGATATGGATAAAAATCCGGCGGTAATATTGCTCGATGAATTAGAAGATCCACACAATGTCGGAGCTATTATTCGCACGGCTTCTGCTGCCGGTATAAATGGCTTAATTATGGGAAAGCACCGACAAGCGCCTATCACAGCCGCAGTTTTTAAAGTGTCAGCTGGTACTGCTGCGAAGCTTCCACTTATTAGAGTTTCCAATATTAACAATGCATTGGACAAACTTAAGGATGCCGGGTTTTGGGTAATGGCCCTTGATCAGGACTCTAGGAAAAGTTATTGGCAGCAGGATTATAAAATGCCTCTATGTTTTGTTGTGGGCAATGAAGGTGAAGGTATAAGAGAAAAAACATTAGATAGAGCAGATTTTAAAATTAAAATTCCTATGAAAAATGAAGTGGAATCGCTTAATGTTTCCGTAAGCGCAGCTCTTGTGATGTACGAAAGAATGAGACAGGTGGGGAATAGTAAATAGTATGTTAGTAATTAGTATACTAGATATTCAGATGCAGGTTTTTTATGAAATTAAAAAATAAGCAGCTTAGGACATATCAGTCGGGTAATAAAGTAACATTTACCAAAGGCGGTAAGGAATATTTTGATGCATTATTGAGAATTATTAATAATGCAAAAAATATAATTCACTTACATACATATATTTTAGTAGCGGATGAAACTGGTAGGATGGTTGTAGGTGCACTTATGGATGCCGTGAAGAGAGGAGTTCAAGTGTATTTATTAATAGATGCATATGGATCACGCGGACTATCTAGAGGTTTTGTATCGGAAATAATTAATTCAGGCATTAATTTCAGATACTTTGCGCCATTAATTTCATCAGAAGGTTTGCATTTGGGCAGAAGATTGCATCAAAAAATAATAGTTGCTGATTTTGAAACTGCGTTGATTGGTGGAATAAATATAGCTGATCGCTATAGGGGGGTCGGTGAACAAAAGCCATGGCTTGATTTTAGTATATTAATTAATGGCAATATATGTAATGAAATATCAATTATTTGTTCTCGTTTTTGGAAAAGGAAATTTATTACGAAAAAAATTAGGGTACAAAAAAGGATTGGAAGTGATTATCCAATGATAAGAATTAGACGAAATGATTGGATGCGCAGAAAAAGCCAAATATCAAAAAGCTACAAAGAAGCGTTCACAGCTGCAGAAAAATCAATTACAATTGTTGGCGCTTATTTTTTACCAAGTCGAAGATTAAGAAAATTAATTAAAAGTGCCATAAGACGCGGAGTTTCTGTAAAAATTATTATTTCTCAAAAATCGGACGAATTAGTATTTGGTCTAGCAATGGATTATTTGTATGGCTGGCTGTTTAAAAATGGTGCTCAGATTTATGAATATTGTCCTTCGGTAGTGCATGGTAAAGCTGCAGTAGTAGATAATAAGTGGCTTACAATAGGATCTCATGATCTTAATTTTTTGAGTACTTATGGCCTAATTGAAACTAATGTTGATGTTTTAGACAATGATATGGCAGTCGAGTTTAATCAATATCTTGAGAAAATAATAGATAATGACTGCAGAAAAATCACGATTGAAAAATTTCAAAAAAAATGGATGTTTCAGGGTCTTTTAAGCTGGCTTGCATATTATTTTATGAGAATTTCGCAGTGGCTCGTTGTTTTTCTAACACGCAAAGGAGTAGATTATGAATAGAATGAGTACTCCGCAAAACATTATTTATTGGCACTGCTCAGCTTCTTCCTGCGGAAGCCTCGCTTGTCCTCGAAAATTTTCCGCCAGAGGCGGACCAAGCAAAATTTTCTGCGTCTGTACCAATAAATAATGTTTTGCTCCGCATTTAGCCTTATTTGCTTAATTTACTGTTTAAAGGCAATTGAGCGCCTTTCTCCAGCCGGCAGCCAGAGCTTCCGTTTCTGTGCAGAAATATTTTTCTCCACGACCTAAATCTATTTTAGTCCTTGAATAATAAGGGCAATTTTGCAGGTGAAATATTTTATCGTCATTTGAACTAATATTGCCCTTTATATTACATCCATTTTGAGGTAAATCTTGAGTGTTGATTAATGTGGCTTGAGCTGAAGTGCCACTTGAACACACCTTCCACAATCCTTGATTGGATTCTCTGGCTCTTTTTTCAAATTCAGAAAATACTTTTGAATATTTAACATCTGGCGGATATGTGTAGGCTTTTGCATATCCTTCTTTTATTAATTCTAAATTTATAAATTTATCTCCAATGTATACATATCGCAGAAGTCTGCCATATTTATCGCGGTCGGTAATATCTTTCACTAGTTCAACTTTTTTACCTAAGACTAGATCACTATTTCTTTTTGCAGCTTCCTTGCCGAAGCATTGAACAAGCATTCTGGGGTCAACAGACTCCGGAGTATCGATCCCGATATATCGCACACGGTCGCCATTTTCAAGCTCAATAGTATCACCATCTACTACGCGCTTAACTAGATATCCTGAATTGTTATTTTTATTGCTAGTAGAATTACTAGAGGATGAAACGCTTGCTCCAGTATTTGTTTTGTCTACCGCAGCCTTGATGCTTTCGTTTATCCTGGAATAAAGCCGAATATTTGGAAACTGATTGGGGAATACTAAATAGAGGAGAAATACTATTCCCAGTATGCCAACTATGTATTTGTAGATTGGCTGTTTGAACATAAAGGATAAGCGAGTTAAGTAAATCAAGCGAGGTAAGCAAGGTAAGCTAATTAATTCTAAGGCTTGATTTACTTAATTTACTTGCTTTACTTGTCTTGCTTTCACTTACTCGTCTGCAGTTTTGTTTTCAATCATGACCGGGCTCAGGGCCTGATCAGTCTCCGCAATACGCAAGACATCTTTGCCGATTTTTTTGAATTCCTTACTGGAATTATTATAGTGGTTTATTACTGTATCGAGCGAATTGCCGAGCTTGTTGTGGTAATCTTCATAGCTTTTTAAGTGTTTGCCAAGTTCGCCAACTCTTTTAATGATATCTTTGGCCGTTTCTTCTATTTGCATCGCTTTGAGTCCCTGTAGCACAGTCTGGAGATAAGCCAGAAATGAAGTAGGGGAGACTATTATCACTTTGTACTTGCCGGCCGCGCGCTGGATTAACGATTCAGTATCTCCTGTAACAGCGCTGACTTTATTAATTAGAAGATCATAATAAATGGCCTCATGTGGAATAAACATGAAAGCGAAATCCATCGTGCCTTGTTCTGGCTGGATATATTTAGCCGTCTCAGTAATTCTATTTTTTAAATCATTGACAAAACTTTTCTCCAGTCGCTCTTTCTCTACTGGATCGCGCTCCTCAACTAAGCGATTATAGTTTTCAAGTGAAAATTTTGAATCAATCGGAATAATTTTGTCCTTCACAAAGACTACTGCGTCCACAATATTTCCATCAGGAAATGTATATTGCATTTGGTACGAACCCGGTGGAAGAACGTTTTTCAGAAGTGTTTCAAGATAATATTCACCCAAAATACCACGTTGTTTTGGATTCTTCAAAATATCCTGCAGGCTTTGAAGTTGGTCAGTAAATGAAATAACTTGTTTGTTTGTCTCATCAAGACGGGTAAGCCGCTCTGTGACATCACGGATTATTTTAGATGACTCGCTTGTGTGAAATTTCATGGATTCATGCGTCTGTTGGTGGATGTTATCAATCTTCTTGTCCATTGTTCTCGATAACTCGTTAATCTGCTGAAATATCAAATTAAGCCCTTCGCCCCCTTCCGCCGGCTTCCGCCTAGTCATAAAAT
>CAZVEC010000050.1:0-1260 GCA_964626035.1 uncultured Candidatus Saccharibacteria bacterium | reverse complement strand
AGACGGCCATTAATACCACCAATGCGGCTGCTACAATTAAAATAATGATAGATGATGTCATATGTCCATTATACCTGAATAATTAGAATTGCGAAGACGGAGTGGAGCTGAAAATTCGGGAGGACCCCCGGGGTAGAGGTCGGTCCTCAAGATGTTCCGAGGTCCGACCTCATGAGCCTACCCCGGAGGTCGAGTAGAATTTTCGGCCTAGAGGAGTCGATGAATTTGACATTAATTAGTAATTCATATATAAATAATACGAATTCTATTTCCTTAAAACCATTAAATACTTAAACTATGAGAAATTTCATGCAAATGCTTCGCGCCAAATGGACAGAGGGAAAATTTGTCTGTGTCGGCCTCGATACGGATTATGACAAAATTCCTTTATCTGTGAAAAATGGGTTATCACGCAGCTTGATTGACGAAGAAAGAATCTGCTGGGGCATCTATCAATTTAATAAAAAAATTATTGATGCAACTAAAGATATTGTTTGCGCCTATAAACCGAATTCTGCCTTTTATGAACAATACGGAGCAACGGGTTTAAAGGGGCTTGAAAAGACCATTGCTTATATTCACGAAGTTGCACCTAGTATGCCTGTTATCCTGGATGCCAAGCGCGCGGATATCGGCAATACAAATGAAGGGTATGTTAAATTCGCTTTTGATTATCTTAAAGCCGATGCAATAACTGTGCATCCTTATCTAGGTAGTGAAGCGATGAAGCCGTTCCTTGATTGCAAAGATAAAGGCATCATCGTACTTTGTCGGACTTCCAACAAGGGCGCAGAAGAGTTTCAGAATTTTGGAGTTTCAGCAAGCAGTATGGTCTCATTTCACGGTGATTATTTGTATAGGCATGTGGCTCATACAATTCGCCATAAATGGAATTACAACAAAAACTGTCTGCTTCTGGTTGGTGCAACTTACCCTGATGAATTAAAAGAGGTACGGAAAATTGTCGGAGATATGCCGATTTTGATTCCGGGCATCGGAGCGCAGGGAGGCGACCTGGAAAAAACTCTTGAAGCCGGATTTGATTCCAAAAAAGAGGGAATTATTATCAATTCATCCCGCGGAATTATTTATGCTTCTAACGGGGTGGATTTCGCAGAAGCGGCAAGGCGCGAAACTCTTAAATTGCATGATGCTATTTCCGCGCAAAGAAGCCTCTCATTGCAGTTTGACAGAGCTTAGTAATTAAAACAATGACCTCCTCCCCGCACTCCTCTGAGTACAGAGTCGTACGGGGTTTCC
>CAZVEC010000049.1:3052-7043 GCA_964626035.1 uncultured Candidatus Saccharibacteria bacterium | reverse complement strand
AGGCGGTAAGGAAACTTCGCTCCAGTACCTTGTGGGGCAATGTATGAAAGCATCGCGTGGTTCAGGAAATCCTGTTATAATAAAAAAGATATTATTAGAAATGTTGAAATAGGACAAAAGCTACCAGTACCTAGCAAAAATTCGGAAAGACCCCCGGGGTTAAAGATGCCCCAACCCCGGGGGTCAAGGAGAATTTTTTCTAGATGCTAGTAGCTAGAAGCTAAACATGATCAAAGTAGCAATAAATGGTTTTGGAAGAATCGGTCGAGCTTTTATGAAGCTTGCTTGGGAGCGGTCTGAACTTGAAATCGTGGCAGTAAATGATCTCGGTTCAATCGAAAGTCTCTCATATTTACTTAAGTATGACACTGTCTACAAAACATGGAGTCATGATGTTAAGCATGATGCTGGAAATATTATAATTGACGGCAAGCCTGTAAAATTTATCTCACAGAAGGATACTACGAAGCTGCCATGGAAAGAGCTTGGAATTGATCTGGTGATTGAATCTACCGGACTGTTTAGTTCATTTGAAAAAGCTAAGTTTCATATTGATCAAGGGGCAAAAAAAGTTGTCATAACCTCTCCATCAAAAGGTGATGTTGGTTCTGCACAAGGCGAGACAATCCTCATGGGTGTAAATGAGGCAAAGTTTGGCACATGCGATATTACCTCAAATGCTTCATGCACCACCAATGCTGCATCTCCATTGATTGCAATATTGTTTGAGGAACTTGGTATTGAAAAAGCAATATTAAATACGGTTCATGGATACACAGCCTCGCAAGCACTCGTGGATGGGCCATCTAAGAAAGATCTGCGCGAAGGCAGAGCAGCCGCAATGAATATTGTACCTAGCTCGACCGGAGCGGCTATTGCTGTGACAGAAGCATTCCCGGCTCTCACTGGACTCTTTGACGGAATCTCAATCAGAGTGCCGGTGGTAGCCGGGTCTATTGTAGATGTGACATTTATTTCAAAGAAAAATACCAGCGCCGAAGAAGTTAATCAAATTCTAAAAAAAGCGGCGGGTTTAGATAGATGGAAAAATATTTTTTCAGTTACAGATGAACCTCTAGTTTCAAGCGATATTTTGGGATCAAAATTTGCATCTATCGCAGACCTCGCCATGACTCGCGTAGTAGGTGGCAATCTTATAAAGGTGATGGCCTGGTACGACAACGAAATGGGGTACACTCAAACCCTTGTTGATCATGCAATTAAAACTGCTCAAACATTAAAATAGTAATAAATTCACACCTTAGGTTTAATTATCAGACTTTATAACATTATAACTTGATAACCTTATAACTATGTTGATATTTATCGGTGGTGACCATGCGGGATATAAACTTAAAGAAACTCTAATTGATTATTTAGGGGGTTTTGGCCATGAAGTAATAGATAAAGGCCCATTCGAATTTAATCCGGATGATGATTATCCTGATTTCGTCAGAAACGTAGCTTTAGCAGTTTCTGACGAAATCAGTCCCGAGCGAGCAGAGCGAGTCGAGGGGCCTATCGGCATTGTCATCGGCGGTGGCGGACAAGGTGAAGCTATTGTCTGCAATCGGGTGCCAGGAATCAGAGCATCAGTTTTTTATGGCCCAAGGCAGGCGGTAGAGGCTGTCGATATCGCCGGCAAACAAAGTACTGATCCGTATGAGACAGTTAGGCTTTCACGTGAGCACAATAACGCTAATATCCTCTCGCTAGGCGCGCGTTTTGTCACAGAGGATGAGTCCAAACAAGCCGCAAAAATATTTATTGAATCTAAATTCTCCGGAGATGAACGACACATTAGGAGAATTAAAAAAATTGACAAATAGCACTCTTTTAAAGATTTCATAAAAATGTCTAAATTAACTGTATAATAGACTT
This sequence comes from uncultured Candidatus Saccharibacteria bacterium, assembly GCA_964626035.1. Taxonomy (GTDB): domain Bacteria; phylum Patescibacteriota; class Minisyncoccia; order Phycocordibacterales; family CAZVEC01; genus 2-01-FULL-42-20. The sequence continues at coordinate 5,162 of CAZVEC010000049.1, read as the reverse complement.
ATGAGCTCTTATTTGAATATATCTAGATCAAATTATTTTGCTTCCTTGCTTTTTATTATAGTTATAGCAGGTAGTATTTTTTTTTATCACAGAGTACAAGCTGTAGACACAACATATACAGTCTGTGCTTCTGGATGTGATTTTACTAGTCTAACTAGCGCTTTAGCCAACCCCGGATTGGGTACACTTGGTAATGATACCGTCCAAATCACGGCCGATTATGTCTATGTGGATGCGGGGTCTCTTATCTTGAGCGTACCTGACAATGTTACGGTGGAATGCTTAGTTGGGGCACCCCCTTTTGGAAATTCTGGTGGCGCAGCTCAAATAAATCTAGGCAGTAATGTGACGATTCAAGATTGCACCTTTGAGAATATAGATTTTTCAGCGACTAATAAAACGAATGTTAATTTAATTAACGATACATTTTCTGATGTAACTAGTGGTGATGTCTCTTTTATAGAGACTAATGGTTTTAAGATAAGTGACAACACGGAGATACAGCGTATCGACATTCGGAATTCTGATAATGGGATAATAGATAATAATAGTTTTGAGTGTAGATTTTATGATAATTGTATTAGTACTACGGTTAGTGGGGGAAGCTATAGTATTTCTGCGGATATACCGAGCAATATTGATATTACTAATAATACAATCACGAATTTTCGGACTGGTACTCTTGGTGATTTTATTAGTCTAGATGCCGGAGAAAATATTAATTTTACCGGTAACACTATAAAATCAGATGTTGAATTAGATGACAATTTTGTTCCTATGTTGACTATGCAAAATGCTGAGGCGTATATCGCTGGAAATTATTTTCTTTTTCCTGAAAAAGTTCCTGCTGCGACTAACGATACATGGGGCGTGAACATAAGGGTTAATGTAGCCAATGCCACAGTTGTGGCTGAACATAATACATTTATTTTAAACGGCACGGGTTCAATACTCGGTGGCAGTTCTTGTTTTGGGGTATTCGACGATAATAATCCTGCATTCACACCCACAATTAGCTTAACAGCAGATTACAATCTTTGTTATAATCCTTCCGTCGATGCAGGAGGCACTGGAGTACAATTAAATTATGATTCTTCATCTATCAATATGATTTTTGATAATTCCTATAACGGTTTCTATAATCTCTCTGATCTCATTAATAACACTAACCCCACTCCTCCGCTTTTATTTACCAGCCTTGATGGAACCACAACTACCGCTGACCCGGTACTCCGAACAGAAAATGTGGATACATTAGATGATTATGATCCAGTGTCTATGAGCAGATATCTGGATGTTAACGGAATAAATGATATTGGAGCTTTGAGTGCGGTCCGATTGGTTGATTATCTTATAGATGACGATTGTGTTGTTGATTACACTAGCTGTGTTTCCAATGATAGTGATATTTTAAATACAGTCATCAAATCCGGCGATACGATTGAGATTGCCTCGGGCATCTATCCTCCTATGACTCTTGATGGGCCACTTAATAGTATCACCATCGAAGGAGCAGGATCATCTACGATTTTTGATGCGAGCGGTGTGGGCAGCACACTAACACTGATTGATATCGATGATTCGAATATTAACGATATTAAGCTCCAAAGTTCTACCGCTCCAACCATCACAACTTATGAAATAACACGCGCACGGTATACTGATAGTATTACTACCTATGACCAATTTGTTAATCTTGATCCAGAAATACCAAATGGTGTATTTATTATTAAAGGCCCGCCTATTGCCAATGAATGCGAGAATGATATTATCGACAGTGATGGTGCGGATGTAACTGCAGCTGTGGGTACAGCTACTGATAATTGGAACCTTGTACTTATGGATTATTTAGGCAATAAGTTAACAGGTTTTGCACCAAACAATTTTATTTCTTCGGCTTTGGATTTCGAGGGATGCGCGGACCCAGGGGATATTACAGTAGAATATTTTATTAATGATATTTTTACTGTCAGCGGGGGAATTTTTACTTATAATCAGGCAGTCGCGGATCTGGTAGGGGTTTCTGTCAAACTAGGTGATACTGATCCCCCGGCGCTTACTCGAATTATCACTCAACCATCCGAGGGTGGTATTTTAATTGAAAATTCTG
>CAZVEC010000049.1:0-3042 GCA_964626035.1 uncultured Candidatus Saccharibacteria bacterium | reverse complement strand
TGATAATAATTTTGAAAATATTATATTCGAAAATAATTCACTAGATATTACAACTGACACGACTGGTGATAATTCATTCATTAATCCAGTCTTTGACTTAAGTAAAATTGAGATCAACAATACGGGCGATTTGAATATTTATTACACGATCAATGCTTTGATCATAAAAGCTGGAAATTTAAATCCGATCAGTGGTGCCACTGTCTCAATAAAAAATGCTCAAAATAATACCGTCGCCACACTTACAACAGCAGACGACGGATTAACTCCATTTTCAAATCCACTCTTAGCCACCGTGCTGTCTCAAGGGGGCCCATTTACCGTCACGGCTGGCGGATTAAATCCTTTCAGTTTTACCGCCTCAGCCAGCAGATTTTCATCCAAAACAACAACTAGTGATATTATCTCTCCTGAACAACAATTCAATTTTAATCTAGACAGCACAAGTGGTGGCGGAAGTAGTGGGGGGTATGTTATGCCAGTAATTATTCCTGTCTCTCCAACTCCAGCTCCTGTCTTACCGCTGGTCCCTGTTTTGCCAATTTTAGATTCATGTGTTTCGGATGTGGTATTCACAAGACTACTCGCATTTGGCTCAAGAGGTGAAGACGTTTCAAGCCTCCAAAAAATTCTAGAACAACTCGGCTTTTATAAGGCCAGGATTGATGGTATTTATGGACCTATTACAAAACAAGCGGTAATTTATTTCCAAATAGCAAATAATCTAGTGCCATATCCAGGTTGGGTTGGTCCCGGTACAAGACAGGCATTAAATGCACAAAGTGGCTGTATGTCAGCTGTTTCGAATTTAAATTTAGAAATTTCATTATTTATTAATAATTTAAAATCGGGGGATCGCAATAGTGATGTCCTTAAATTACAGCAATTCTTAAATACTCACGGTTTTCCGCTTTCAAACAATGGCCTAGGATCACCTGGTCAAGAGACTGATTTTTATGGAATTTTAACCAGACAAGCGGTTCAAAAATTACAGCTTAAATATGGTATTATTAAAAACACCGCGATTTATGGTTATGGTATCTTTGGTACAAGAACTAGGGCTGTTGTCAACAAACTTATATCTAGCCAATAGGTACATTTAACCATCATAAAATAATCGCAGAAAATACTTTAGATATATTTGACCAGATGGGTTTAAATAAAAAAACAAAACCGATTTTTGAGAAAATATTGGAAATGTCACAAAATTATTATAATGATAAAAAAGACCTAGGCTTTGAAATTATTATTAATGGAATTAATAAAAGATTAAATGTTTAATTTCAACATCAGACTAATACATAATCAATAGATTTTATGAATGAAAACATTATAAGTAAAATGACCAATACTCTTGAAAATAAGGAAATCAAAAATCCAGTGATCGAAGCTTTGCGCTATCCAATCAAAAATCTTCTTGGGCAGCTTTCAAATTCTATTGAAGGTAGTAAATACAATCTGATAATCGGAGATGATGCTTCGGGGCGAGTACCGACACTTATATTTAATAAAGTTATAAGTGATGTTTATAAGAAAAAAGGTGCTAAAAAACCTGATGTCATATTCCTGCCCGGGAGTGGAACAGATGCAATAATTGCTATAAGAAATATTGAAAAATACATGGAAGACATATTTAAAAAAAGAGGCATAGATCCCGGTAAAACCAAGATATTGATCGTGGCAGATACGATTATGAGCGGAGAATCCCTTCGTCCTCTGAGTTTTGCATTAAGGGGTAAAAAAATAGAATATGATATCGCAACCGTAGGCCTACAGACTGTTCCAGGAATGCTTTCAGTTTTAGAAAGCGCACCAAAACTTGGTGGAAAGATATATTACGGCGAGAAAGGTACGCCAAAAATTTACGGTCGGCCTGAACTAAGTGGTATAAATAAGGAATATGGAGATCTAAAATCCACAAGATATTCAGATTTTAAAACGAGTGCGTGGGTGAACATGGCGAAAATGTCGGAAAAGACTGGAGTCTTAAATCCCCAGGAAATCAATAAGCTGGTATCTGATGCTGAAAGCAGGAAAGTAAGTATTAATAAGGGAGTTGCTGAGGCTAGAAAGGATGTAGATATTTTATCTGATCAATTGGTCAAATGGTATGAAGATAATAAATCTAAAATTACTAAACGTGTTCCCGAGGAATCTGTTGAATTAGAATTAAATTAAGCAGTGAATATTTATTATGACAGAGATCATCCCGGCGATTTTGCCGAAAAATTATGAGGATTTAAAAAACAAGGCCGCTCAGGTGAGAGGGCTTGTTAAGACTGTGCAGATTGATATTTGCGACGGTAAATTCGTGAAAAATATTTCATGGCCATACGACGAGATGGAAAAATTGAATTCTAAATTTCAGACCATACTTCGCGAAGATGACGGTTTGCCATATTGGGAGGAAATTGAATATGAGCTTGATTTAATGGTTTTAAATGCACATGAAAATTTCGATTTATTCTTAAAGCTTGGTGCTAAAAGAATTATTTTTCACATAGAAGCGGAGGAAAACGTGGATGAATTTAAGGAATTTTTGGAAGGAATTGATTTATATATTCGCGATCATACTCAAATAGGTGTCGCTATCAATACCACGACGCCCGTATCTAGTATCAAGTATCTTGTATCTAGTATAGATTTCGTACAATGCATGGGTATAGAGAAAATAGGATACCAAGGCCAGCCTTTTGACGAGCGTGTAGTTGATCAAATAAAAGCCTTGCGAAAGGAATATCCCGAGCTCATAATATCCGTGGACGGGGGAGTCAATTTTGATACTGCTCCAAAATTAATCGAGGCAGGAGCAAACAGACTGGTTGCCGGTTCGGCCATATTTAATGCATATGACCAAGAAGAAGCTATAAAAGAATTAAAAGGTTTTTAGGTATTTATCAATTTTTAACTACCTCACTCCCATACGTCGAAGTATGAGAGTGGGGCGTAATGAAAATATGGCAAAATTTCGTGCTGAAAAAATATCATATGAAAAACAAGACCAATTAATGAAGGATTTTCGTGAGATTCTTTCCAAACTAA
>CAZVEC010000048.1:0-7062 GCA_964626035.1 uncultured Candidatus Saccharibacteria bacterium | reverse complement strand
AAGCCGTATATGCAGGATACTGAAGCCACAATGATCACGTCACGACGGGTTAAGAGAGCCTGTGTGGACGCATGGCGCAAGCGATCAATCTCCTTGTTGATCTGGGCGTCTTTCTCAATATATGTATCTGTGATGGGCATGTATGCTTCGGGCTGATAATAATCATAATAAGAAACAAAATAATGCACGGCGTTGTCGGGAAAAAAAGTCTTGTACTCCTGAGCAAGCTGGGCGGCGAGCGTCTTATTGTGCGCGATAACCAAAGTGGGTTTCTGAATTTGCTCGATTACATTAGCCACAGTAAAAGTCTTTCCAGATCCCGTAACACCTAAAAGTGTCTGTCTTCTATACCCTTTCTTGACCCCATCCACCAACTCCGAAATAGCCACCGGCTGATCTCCAGCAGGTTTATAATCGGTCTTAAGTTTAAATTTATTATTCAACACTTCCCTACTTTATCTTAAATTCATAAATAAAAAAAGTCCCATACCAATAAATCGATATAGGACTTTAAATAATTTTATAAGCACAAATCAAGCTGCTCAAGAAGAGATTTTAGCCCTTCGTAATCAGTCTTAAAATAGGAATCTTCTGAAGAGATACTCTTCAGAAAATCCTCATTCACATAAGCCGGACCGGAAATAAGAACTGTGAAAATTCTCATGCCGAGCTCAAGCTGCGCCTCCTGGCTCAATCGGTAAACATCATCCTTGAATTGCGGATCCCCATCTGAAATGATTATGGCTATTTTGTCTGCATATTGCCGGCCACAGCCATGCTCTCTTCTTGAGGAAAACTCAAGAATCGATTGTTCTAATGCTTCTTGCATGTCAGTAAGACCGCTTCCCTTTTTACTCCTCAAATCAAAGATGGTTTCCAATGCCTTCGATTGATTACTAGTAAGATGCTGTTCGATCACTGCCGAATCAGAAAAAGTGACAAGGCCGATCTTTAAACCGTCTTCAGATAAAACAAGACCGTCCACAAATGAGTAAATCGCATCTCGGATAAAAACCTCAAATCAAACAATACTTGATGACCAATCGCTGATAACAATAATATCAGCCTTGAGACAACCCAAATTGCTTCGGCTAGCTGCCAGTGGCCTTTGACCCATTTGAGGACCACCGCCTTCGGCCGGCAACAGTGGATACAAAAAAAGCACAAAAAGTGCCGGGAAAAAAATTATCTTTTTCATAATATTATTTTTTTAAGGTAAATTTCCAACTGATTTAATCACTTTCATCTCCAAAAGTCAAAAAATTGACAGCAATATTAATATATGTTAATCTTTTTTGGAACTCAAAACAAGCTCTTTAAAAACTAAAAAAATGACAGATGAATTTCTTGACGACCTTGAATGGCTTATAATTTCTCTTTTTAAGATTCTTTATTACGGGCTTGTAGTCTATGGCAGTTTTATTGTTGCTGGTTGGTGCAAAAATTGGATTATCGAAAAAGACAGGTTTGATGAGTATTATTCAAACATTGTTAATTTCGCTCCAAAACAAAATCCGTATTTTGAGGAATATGAAACAGAATATACCCATCGGGATTTAGAAACAACCATTATTCTAAATTACATTTCAGGTGTAAAAATATCAGATCTGGATAAGCTATATCTCTTCAGAAAATGCGGGCTTGATTGGCCGGCACAAGCATTAAGTGTTTCAACAAAAGAGCTGATTGAAGTAGCAAAATCTGTTTTCCTGGACATTGAATATTGTCCAAATAGACACAAAGCTATCTGGAAAATGCAGAAAAAATATGGCGATCCGATTGTAAAGATGGCACCAGGAAACAAAGAAGCGGCTGGCACTTACAATATCAGGGAAAACAAAATCAGATTGTTGCCTTGGATTATAAGAGATGACCTCGTGATGGAATTTTCAGGCATGCCATTGTTTGAAATCTACATTCAAGAGCTTTCTCATATCAAACAATACCAAGATGATCCGTATGAAACAACTCTGCGCCAAATTTATTCGGAATTCACCCTTAAGCCGAAAGCTGATGATTATTTTCATGAGCAATATAAGGACAGTCTGACAAGCGAGTTTCATGCCCATCAAATGATGGCTCCGCTTCTCTTTCTAGAGTTTGACTCCTTAGTAGGAAAAAATTGCAAATGATGCAATAGAAAATCCCCCGATTGATCGGGGGATTTTTTTATAGGCAAAAAATTTGCCTTAAATAAAATTGAAAATCTGCGGGAATAATGAGTCATCATCGTCATCTTCCTCCTCATTTTCCTTTTCCTCTTCAGTTTTTTCCTTTTCAATCCAAATTCCTCCACAGTCGGGACACTCAAAGATCAGAAATCCGAGCTTTTGTTTTTCAGACGGCTCAAGATAGCTTCCGCAATCTTCATTGGCGCATGTCCGCTCAATTTCTTCCTCTTCCTCCTCCTCTTCTTCATATTCTCCACCTCCGCAATTTGTGCATAGCGGTACACCTTGATCATCAGTATTAATTGTTAGCCGGTCACATTTTTGACAGCTCTTCACTGAGGATATAGCTATAATAGCAATAACTGAAAGAAATAATGCCAAAAATATAAAAACATAATGAATAAATTCAAGATTTGAGATGAATTCTGTAATTGCTTCCATAATCAGTTAGATTTTTTTTGTTAAACAATATTATTTCTTGAAGTTTTCTTTTATTAACCCACCTAAGACGAATGGCATGCCGGAATGAACCGAGCTGCCGATGATCGCAATGGCTATAATAATTAAATAATGGCCATCCAGAAATCCGGTGGATTTAATATAGCTGGAAATCGTGATTACCGGCAATATCATAGCGACCAAGATCGATATCATTTCACCTCTCGTAAGTAATAATTCATTTTTCTTTTTTAAACCAAGATAAAAATTATATCCGGGCATTATAATAAGAATTGAGACAATATTGATTACAAAAATTCCCATGGAACACCCATGATCCTTTGAAGCGAAAATGGTATACGCCAGAAAACCGATGATTGCCAAGCAAAGCAGCCCAGCAATGACCAAAACGGAATTATCCGCAAATTTGGATTGTTTCATTTGTTGAGTTTTTAAAGAGTTTATATGAGTTAAATCACTCTAATTATACCATATTAAATAGTATCTTGTCAATGTTAAGAAAACACTTATATTTATAGGGTTTTTTACGTACATATTTGAAATTAATTAATTAAATGGTAACTTAAAAAAGGCGTTCTAATACATATCAATATGGAAACAAAACCTTTTCACGAAACCATTGTTCGTGCGGCTAAGACATGCTGCGGCAGCCAGTTTGCATCAATCAAACTTCAGACTCTAATCTATCTGGTAATGCAAACTAAAATAACTGAAAATCATGATCAAATCCTCGAAGCATTCAGACCTATGGAAGATATTAATTTTCAATTATTTTGCTCACTGGAGGATAAATTACAAAGTGAAAAAGAACAAATGGGCAAATAACAAAATACCAACTTCTTTCAAAGAGTTGGTATTTTTATTTTTTATCCCATTAGAACTGATGAATTTTATATTTCAATTAAGCTTAATCCTTTTACTTTTTTAAAGTCTTTTGTATTGCGCGTGACTAATTTGGTGCCGGTAAAGATAGCCGTGGCGGCAATGATTGCATCAGGTGTTTTCAAATTACTATGCCTTCTTATCTCGCTCGCAATCTTTACAATGTTTGAATCAACAATAACCTGTCTGAATGAATTAAATAATTCTTCTATGTCTGCCATTTCCGATACGCTCAATCCCTTGTAGCTTAGAACTTCAATTTCAGTAATAGTAGAAACATAGGAAACAGATCCTTCTTTAATAATCTTTTCAATAAAAACGGTGGCCTTCGTCTCAGAGTTTAAATAATAAATTAAAACATTAGAATCTAATGTGTGCATAATATTTTAACTCCAAGCAGCGCGAGATTTTTTAATATCTCGAAGCATAGCTAATCCTTTCTTCTTGTTCCATCTTTTTTGGATTGCCCTTAATTGAGCAATCCTATCGGAAGGACTATACACCAGCCTGGATAAATATGAAATTTTAATTTTTTCTGCCGTAGTCATACTCTTACTATACCCCCACACCTATTTTCTGTCAAAATAAAATAGGTGTGGGGTATACCAAACCAGACCCCATTTCAAAAACCTTGACAAATTGCTATGTTTTATGTTACCATTTAGACAAATTTGTTGGACTTTCCGTCCGTTAAATAAACCTTATTGTTTAACTCTTTAAAAATTAAATACTATGAAAAAAATATTTTATTTCACGAGAATTTCGCTCCTCACTATTGGGGAAGAATTCCCATTTGGATTAATATTTATTACAGCAGGATTGGCAGTTTACATTGATGATCTCTTAAAAACACATTGTAGTTTTCCATCAATAATTATTGTTGTATTCAGTGCCCTATCGATTTCAGATTTAAGAAATTGGTGTACAAAAAGAAAAAACTTAATAAAAAAAAATTAATAATCAAAACGGGAAGGAGTTGCCACAGGTAACTCCTTTTTTTATTTTTTGTATAATTTTAAAAATTCACCTTTAAACTCTTGAAAATTTCCATCAATAATTGATTGGCGGATTTTTTTCACGAGATTCACAATAAAATGAAGATTGTGAATCGAGGCCAATGTACCGGCGAGCATTTCCTTGCCGTGAAAAAGGTGAGCGATGTAGGCGCGGGTATAGCCAAAATTCTCCTCAACCCCCGGGGTTAACTTCACGAGGCCGGACCTCGGGTCGCGCTCCAATGGACACTGCGCGACATGATTCTGCTGAATCAGAGGACCGGCCTCAACCCCGGGGTTCTTCCCGAATTTTGACCTTTTTCCGCCCGAACCCATATCCCCGCCAGTGCATGTGTAACAAGAACAATCTTCTTCGATTGGTGAAAAGTCGTCGCGGTATTTCATATTCTCAATATGAATCTTGCCGTACTTTGTATAAAGAGTGCCATTGCGGCCGAGGCGCGTGGGCAGAACGCAATCAAAAAGATCTACTCCGTTCTCAATACCCATAAATAAATCTTCCGGCTCCCCTATTCCTAGCAAATGCCGAGGCTTGTCTTCGGGAACGATTTCATTGACCCATCTTACCGCAGTGGACATATCTTCCTTTGCAAATGATCCGCCGATACCGATGCCATCGAAACCGACTTCCATTATGTCGGAATCACTTCCTTGAGGTCGGACCTCGAACCCGCTAGAGGACCGACCTCTTTCCAGTGATTCCGATCTCTTCCCACCCGGTACTTCAACCTTCATTTCGGAAATAATCTTGGCACTTTTTTTTCTCAAGGATTCCTCTCGTCCACCTTGAACAATACCAAAAAGAGCAATAGGATGCTTTCCTTCCTTTTGTCGAGTTTCATTTAATTTAATATGTTCTTCAAGTGATCTCTTTGCCCATCGATGGGTTCTATCCAGTGCTTCTTCTTGGTATCGCAAGTCCTCTGCTGGACTTGTGCACTCATCGAAAGCAAATATCATATCTGCTCCCAAATTATGCTGAATCTCAATAGATTTTTCAGGAGTAATATAATGTACCGTACCATCCAAGTGTGATTTAAAAGAAACTCCGTCCGCTCCTATTTTGGCCAAGCGAGGAGCATCAGAATCATCAAAACGTTCCGGAATCATAAGCGAAGGATCAGTAATTTTTACTATCTTGGAAATATCTTTTCCATAAGCCGCGCCAAGGGAAAACACTTGAAAACCCCCGGAATCTGTCATAGTGGGACCATCCCAATTCATAAATTTACCCAAACCACCCGCTTTAGCCACAATTTCGTCTCCGGGCTGAAGATATAAATGATATGTATTGCCAAGCACCACCTGTGTGCCGGCATTTTTTACTTGTTCAGGATTAAGAGATTTGATTGTCGCTTTCGTGCCTACAGCCACAAAAGCCGGCGTTTCAATAATACCATGCGGAGTTTCTATAATACCAGCGCGAGCCAGTGTTCCTTCTAGTTTTTTTTCAATCTTAAATTTCATACTTAAGTAAATTAAGTAAATACAGCAAGTACAGTAAATACAGTTTTCTTTAGCTTAATTTACTTAATTTACTGTTCTCGCTGTACTTGCTCGATTTCTACGAATTTTAATTCCTGCACATTCACAGGGCTTCTAAGGAGGATTTTTTGAAAAGGATCTCGTTCGTCTGATATTATCGATTCAATATATGCTAATGGGTAAACATTAATGTCCGGAAACAAAATTGCTTGGCCTTTTTCAGCTAATACATTTCTAGGCAAAGTAATTTCAAAAGTGCCGCCGCCTCGACCAACAGCATCCGTATAAATATCATTGCCATCCAAAACTACTTCCAGTTTTTCCCCATATGTTGAAAAAAGTTTTACTTTAGCGGTCGCTCCGTAAACCTCAGCTATCTCTCCAATTAAAATATTTCCATAAGCATAAACTTTTTGCCCAATCTTAATATCTTTATTTTCACCTACATCAATAATTAAGGTGTCATAAATAGATTTGTTTGGTTTGGATAATATTACAGCCAAAACCAAATTATTTTCTTCCTTCCTGCCTAATATGTCTTTTAATTTTAAATTTTCATCATATAAAACGTTTCGATCATCAATTTTGGCCTCTAATTCCAACACTCTCATTTTTAAATTATCATTTTCAGTCAAAATGAAATCCTTACTTTTAAAAGTGCTGCCATTCGATAGAAAATTATTTGATGCGGAATTTTTTACAAGCCACAAAGGTCTTATTAGTGTGTAAAAGTTTTTTGTTAGAAAAAAATTTATTTGTCCATTAAAAAGATAATATAAAACAATAACTGCAAACGCAAAAAGGCCGAAATATATTCGCCTTTTTTTGCGCCATGACACAAATTGTCTATCTTGGAGGTAGGTCATCTTGAGTAGATATTATAACTTCATTAAAACTTTCTATATTCTCCAAAACTATTCCAGTACCCCGCGCTACAGCTGTAAGTGGGTCATCTGCCACAAAAACTGGAATTTTAAGCATATTCTGTAAAAGTATATCTAGACCCTGAATCAATGCACCGCCGCCAATAAGGACGATTCCTCGATGCA
>CAZVEC010000047.1:0-7182 GCA_964626035.1 uncultured Candidatus Saccharibacteria bacterium | reverse complement strand
TCCTCTTTTTTTAGAAGCGGACTCGGATTTTCAATCATTTCCAAAATCTTATTTCTTTCTTCCGCCATCACTCCATCAGATGATTCAATCTTTTGCGCTGATTCGCTTTGGTATTCGCGATTCTTCGCTTCTACTTTTCTAAGGTCTATCACCGGACCGCCTAATTTTTCTTCTATATCTTTTTGAGCTTCTTCAGCTAAATTTTTATTTCTTAGTGAATATCCCTCAATACCGATTTGTTCCGTTCGGTCTGTTACTTCATGTTCTAACCCGGCTTTAACTAAAATATCATGAGTTTCTTGAGGTCCCGGCATATCAACTGCTGTTTCAGCAACCATTTTGAGCATTTTTTCTCTTTCAGATGGAGAAAGCTTGGCTATTTCTGATCCGGGTTCCCAATCTTTCCAATCATCTTCATCCTCATTTTCTCTTTCTTTTTCCTTACTGATATTTTCCACCCAAATTTTTTTGATTTCTTTAATAATATTTTCAACCACCTCAGTCTTTATTTGATCGGCGACATCTTTTGTTACACCTAATTCTGTTGTAAATTTGTTTGAAAGATCTTCAATTTTAAGGAGGCCTAATGCCAGAGCTTTGATCGTAAAGACCAATGATCCGATTTTATCTATGTGTAAATTGTATTTTTTGCCAATGACTTGAGATTTTTCATCAATACGCACGCTTAAGAAGGCTGATTTTAGATCATCGGGCAGTTGGTTTAATTTGTCTACAATTTGTTGTGATGTTATTTCCATAAAGGATAGCTTTAAGCTTTCAGGTGCCAGCTGTGAGCTTTAAATTTGGTTAATAATTTTTTATCTAATACCCTGACAGCTAACACCTAACAGCTCTTAACCTATTTTGTTTCCTTCGGCGCGATATATCCCGCTTTGCCCAATTTTTCTTCAGCCTTTTCTTTGTTTTCCCAGAGATTTTTTAATTTTTCATTCTCACCTTTTGCTTTTCTAAAGTCATCATATATTGCATCATAGGCAGCACTAGTAATTAATCCTTTAGAGAAATCATCTGCTGCTCCTTTTTCCTTAAGTTCAGTTTTTCTAAATTCTTTCTCTGTATCTTTTAGTTTTGTATCGAATTTCTCTTTAGTGTCGTCACGGTCAGTATGAAGCATTTTTACATCTATATCTGTAACATCTTCAATTTTCTTGCCAAGCACAGTGGCAGCCAATTGCTTATTAAGAGCATCAAGCTTGGCTGCTGTCTTTGTCACACCAGTTGCTTCTTTAGTTATTGCGTCAACTAGTTTTCTGTTGGCTTCAGTTTCTGCATGTGCTCCGATCACACTATAGCCAAGATTTTTTATGAATCCTTCAGGTTTCCTTTTTTCAGTTCCATCTTTAATGGCTTTCAAATATGCATCAACAGTTTTATAAATTTCAGGAGCCGGACCGTTTTTCTTTTCGAATTCTGTTCTATAGTTCTTATCTCTTTCGAAATTTGTTTGAGAATATTCTTTACGAAGATCGTCTCTTGTTTTTCCACTATTTGCCGGATCTTGAGCCTTCTTTTCAATTTCTTGTTCATAGTCTTCATTTCTTTTCTTTTTGAAATCTTTTTCCCATTTTGCTCGCCTAGTCCTAGACCAATCTTTTGTTTCCTCATTATCCATACCCGTACTCTTGATGTAGTCTCGCATGCCAGTTTTTTCCAATGCTTTGCCAACCCAAGGAATATTGTGCAGAATTGGGCCGAGAATAGGAATGACGGTCTCGCTAGCGATCTTGCTTGTGAGATAAGTCTTGTCACGATCGGCATTGAGCTCAGCAGCTGTGTTGTACTGCTTAGGCGGAGGTCCTTCTTTTTTCTCATATTGTCGATTATACTTTTCTGTTTCCTTCTGTCCGGCTGGGGTGGCTTTGTAAGCATCATAAAAACTTTGAGCTTCTGCTTCATCTTTATAACTTTTGTTTTTTATACCTTCTTTTACAAAATTATCTCTCTGACTTTTTTCTCTCTTCTGATTATATTCATCCCCCTGCTTCTTAGACCACTCTTGAGTTTCTCTGTCATTCATATTTGTATGCAAGCTGTCCATTTCTTCTTTAGTGCGTTTTTGTTTTCTGTTTACATCTTCCAAATATCCTCCTTTAAACTGTTCACCTCGTCCCATGATTCCTTTTCCGGCTCCGGCAAAGACTTGCCCAGGCAGAGCTTCAAGCCCAATACCGGCTGCAGCCAATCCTTTTGTTAATTGACCAGTCATTGCTGCGCCTAGTTTCGTCTGTGGCAGAGCGCGAATATCATATGACGCTGTAGCTGCGGATTTTCCGAGACCTATAGCACCTTTTGCAAACGACCCCACAATGCCGCCTTTCTTGCCAATTTCAGCTAATTTATTGCTATCCATTAATTTTGTTCCAGCTTTTCCAATAGTTTCCCGTCCAGCCTTTGCTAAAGCTCCACCTGCAAGCCCGGCTATGCGGCCAACAGGAGTGAAGGCTGCCACCGCTCCCGCCCCGGCCACCAATCCCTTAACTCCACCGATTAATTGATCAGCCATGGTGCCGGCAAATTGCTTAGTTAATTCTTGAGCTTTTTTAAGAAGACCGATGATAATTAAGAATGGGATAATAATGGCCATTATTAATACTGCTTCATTTTCAGTATTTGAAGGAATAGGAATAAGATCTTTAACTTTAATAAACAAAATAATTAAATAAAGAAAGAAAATAAAAATCGGTGCCATAAAGGCTACTTCTGTCATATTTTTAAACCATTTGTCCCAGCCCAAGTCGGCAAGTTTACTTCTAGTTTTTTCCGGCAGAGCCAAGGAAAGAAAAGCGAACGGCGCAAAAATCATAGCTATCCAAAGCTGAATGACGCGCGTTAAGAAATATATGCCGACAGACAGAAAGACTGTAAACATTGTGATGTTCACATATATCATAAGAAGGACCATTAAAATATATTTTCCAAGATTGTCATCTGGATCAAATCTTTTAACTCCATATTCATCTAATAGCATTCGTTGTGGACTAAAATTATTTACCAAAGCGATAGTTATAGATTTTGTCTCTGTGGGAGCACCCGGAACAGTACCGACAACTTCAATATTGTTATAAAAGATTCTTGCAAGAATATTTGTGGCATCAATAATAGCCCGCACCATAAACAAGCTGAAATTAATAAATATTGCAGCTAAAAGGATATTAACCAAAAGTTTTTTCATTGTGGCAGTACCGCCCTCAATGATTGTTTTGATCGCCACAAAAAGTAGAATAAAAATAAATGCGATATTTGCGATGTCACGAGTGACCGTCCAGCCTTGTGTAATGAATTCAGCTTTATAGGAAACACTACTTAGAGAGTATCCGATTAGGAAATCAAGAAGATGCGCTGCCACCTTGGCTAGAAGCATTGTAACTTGATTGACTAGGACGAAAAAGAATGCGACGCAGCCGGTTAGCTTTGTCAGACCGCAGTCCGGAGTGGCCAGCTCATCATTCATGTCTTTTTTTGCTTGGACGTTTTCTGCAAGGTGTTGTCGGTTCGCATCTAGCGTCCCCGGCTGTCCACTATAGATATCCAAAATTTTCCAATCATCATCTCCAATGTTAGAATAATTAAAAAATAAATTATTTTGATTTGGTCCAGTTTTTGTATTTATTTCTTGGGATTTTGTATCATTTTTTACAACTAAATAATATTGACAATCTGGATTGCCACTTGGATCACATTCATCATCTCCAGCCAATAGATTTATTTTTGCTCCATTTTCTGTTGCACTAAGGTGTATTTCTGTTTGTGCTGAAGAACTTCCTGTTGTTTGTATAATATCAGCAACATTATTATAAGTTGGATCAATTTCCCATAATTCAAGATATATTTTTCTATTTTCACAGCCTGTGGTACCAATATCAACAAAAACATTAGATTTACTTTCTTTTATTTGTGATTGTAGTCCCGAGGGATTAAAAGTGGCTGAATCTATCGTACAATCTGCCGCTGAAACATTTTTTTGAAACAGGAAAAAAGAAGACATTAAAAACAATCCAAGTATCGCTACTTTTCCCGATTTCCATATGATTTTTTTGTTTCGCATTATTCGCATGATGTTTTCGCTTTTTTCGCATTATTTTAAATGCAATCCGGATCTAATGCATCAATTTTGGTATCCTTATCATTATCTTTTCCATCAGTACACTCATCAATGGCAAGTCCACCATCTTGGGCGGGTGCACTTAAACTCTTGGCACCTTTGTTGCTCTGCAGTCCTGCAAATAAGCTATTGATGCCAGCATCTGCAAATTCGCCCCATTCATCCACAAGTTGAAGCTGTTGAGAAGGCGAAGTGAGTGCTTGGTTTAACTGAGCTGCGATAGCTGGTCCGGGCGTGACTGTTTCCCAAAGAGAACAATTTGACGGCGGATTTATTTGAGATAAATCTTTTCCTTTTAAGCTATCCGGTTTCAAACAAATTTTATGAGGGAAAAATCCACCGGAAGACTTTTGTTCTTCATCAAGTCTTTGGTATGCGGATTTTTCTTTTGGATCTACGCCCTGTGTTCTGTTTGCGAGCTCTTTTGCAACCATTCTTTCATAACCTAGTGGATTGTTTTGCGGTTCAGATGCCGCTTCCCATGCTTCCCAAGTGAAAACAGAACCATTTGAAAAATCCTGTGCGTTTCCGGTAGGAACGGATTTATCAAGAGTATTTCGGGTCTTATCACTAAAGCTTTTCTTTGGTGCGGCAATTTTCTTTGCGGCAATTTTTGCATAAGGATGGGATTTTTCGTCTGCTAGCGTAAGTTCATTCACAAGATTACTTACTTCATGTTTGTAAATATCTCTAAAGAATGAATTTGAGTCAGTATAATTACTTTTGCCGGAGAGGCCGCTGTTGATCCATTTGATTGTGGCCTTGGTTGTGGTTTTTAAAAGGTCGCGAGATAGATTAAATGCCAGCGTGTCCAAGCATCGCTCTTTTTCATTTGATGTTTCCGTTTCTTTTTTTGTTTTTTCCGCTTGACTAGTAGTATCCTGAGTTTCTTTGCTTTCTATTCCAGACATAACATCAGCAATATCATCTTTGTTGTTATTTTGGGCTTTTAGCATCGCTGCACTAATTGGCACATTTGAAGAAGCGGATCCCGCTGAATCTTCAAGGGTATCAAATAGGCTTTTTATTCCACTAACTGCTATTTCGTCTAATTGTTTTAATCCTTCTGCGATTCCTTTGGTTAAAGCATATGCATAAGCAGCCTGTGTGGTGGTTTGTCCAGCTTCAGTTTGAATTTTTGGATCTTGTGTTCCTGTCTGCAAAGTCTGCAATAAAAGAAGTCGTTCACCTATTTCCTTACTGCTTACAAACATATCATCATTATGTTTTACAACCGCTTTGACTTCGCGCCTGAATTCGCTTAATTTTTTCATAGCCAAAATTTTTGCTTCATATACGACTACATCATAGTCACCACCTACTACGCCGCTTATCATGCTTCCAATACCACTAGCTGATTCAGATGCTTCTTTTAAAATCCAATTTTTTAAGGTGTTGCCGAGATTATTGATGCCGTTTTGCGCGCTGTTTGCATCACTGCTGCCGATCTCTGAAATTTTTCTCGGCAAAAGAGAGCTTACTACATCGCCCACGATCGACATTTTTCTAAGATTGTTTCTGATCAGATCATATTTGGTCTGCATGCTGGAAAGTTCAGTATTCATTTCTATGAGAGTCTGGCGAGCTTTTTTATCAGATGTAAATGCGTCTAGAAAGAATAAGGCGATTTTATTCCCGACATCTGTTTTTTTACATGATTCATCACTGGCAATTTTGTCTTTCATTGGCCCACCTTCAGTTCTTTTATTTAAAATCGCCGTAGCGTCGGAATTAAATGGTTCAGTTTCTTCATTAGTTTCAGCTGTAAATTCACCATCGACACAAGTGGTGCCAACACAGGCTGTGATTTTATAATTTGCATCTGGTTCAAGCGCGGTAAAATTCATTTCAGCATTGCCATTTGAATTAGCAGTTGTTGTTTGATCAGGCACACTAGGTATATCAAGATAAAGGTCAACATCTTCATCTTTTTTTTGTAAATTAAAATTTATTGAGCTTGTGGCGGAAAAATCAAACACTGAAGCTGAGGCAGCTAAGAGATTTGTGCTGTAGGAAATTAAAATTGTAGGTTCCCCGACTTCTGTTGTAAAAAATACAGTGTTAGTGACATTAGTTGTTCCTGGTGGACAAGTTTCTCCTGGTAAACAATAAGAGATTTGAGCGTTATAGTTAGTGCCTGGTGAAAGTCCAGCAATTGTAACTTGAGCAGTGCCTCCTGTCACTGTGACTGATTCAAATTTTTTTGGTGTAGTAAGAGAAGAACTGTCATACACATTAAATGTGACAGATGTTAATCCTGTTCCTCCTAATAAACTAAGTATGACCGCATTTTGTGTGACATTGGAATATGAAAGCGTGGCTCCTGTTCCGGGAACTTGTTCTTCGCCTGGCGTGGTAGTTAAATCAGAGGTTTTTGTAACCCCACCCATAATTATAGAAATTGTATAAGTTGTAGATGATGTTAAATCTGGAAAAGTTGCTGTGGCTTTATTGTCGCTGCCGAAAGTTTTACTTTCTGTTTTACTGTAATTAGTTTTGGACACTTTTATATCAACATCAGTGCCGGATGTGCCGCCGGAGGCAGTGACGGTAAATGAAGTCGGAGTTAGATTGCTTACACTAAATGTAATAGGGGGTGTAGTTAAAAAATTTTTTATGTTTGCAATTTTTGTTCCAGTGTCTCCGTCTATATCATAGTCAATGATTAATTGATATGTATATGTGCCCGGTGTAACACTGATGGTATCGGAAAAATTATAAAGTGTTCCTGAACCAACACTGGCGGTAACATTATATTCACTAGTAGTGTTTGTACCTGAATTAGGCCAAGTATTACTTGGACCATATTTAAATTTAGCCATGACACTGTTTCCACTTGCACCGGTTGTACTAAAAGACGAAGTTGCATCAATAGTTCCCTTTAGGGTTGCGAGTGTTCCAGCTTGGTTTATTGTTGCGTCAAGTGTATTAACATCTAATGTTGCTTGTTGTGCATGAGTATTAATAGGAAGCACCAAAAAACTTGGCAGTATAAATAAGACCACCAAAAATGAAGCAATCAGCTTTTGGCGAAAATAATTTTTCATTTGTGTATGTAT
>CAZVEC010000046.1:0-7282 GCA_964626035.1 uncultured Candidatus Saccharibacteria bacterium | reverse complement strand
ATTCGGTAACAAAAGAGATTAACTCCTTGGTAACAGTTTATTATGAGCTATAGCGTAGTTTGACTGTGAATTTCTAAGCCTAATTTTTATCAATACCTATTTTCCACACTCCTTTTTCACGAAAAGCTGGAATGGTCTGCCGTTTTGCTTTGTTTAATAATACTGAAGATTTTTCTCCGATTTTTTTTGAATATTCAGACAAATGTATAATAATTTGGCTTTTCAAATAAGCAATTCTTTTATGCAATGATTCCATCAAGGCGAGAGAAACAACCTTATTCATAGTTGTAATCTTATTTTTTTGGCTATTACGATATTCCCTAAAAGACTCATAATAGACATCTTTTTCCTTATCACGAATAATAATGGGCGGAAATCCTAATTGCATCAATTGATAATTCATCAATACTCGTCCGATGCGCCCGTTGCCGTCATTGAAAGGATGAATGTACTCGAATTCCAAATGAAATCTGCCAATTTTTTCCAAAAAATGCAAATTATGAATGCTTGAGTATTCTAAAATAAGAGCATCTAGCATTACCTCAATATGCTCCGGTGCGGGTGCGATATGAGTGCCCACTCGAACATATTCATTCAATACGCGAAACCTGCCGGCAATACCATCGCGAATATTTGTCAAAAGCATTTTATGAATAAAGAGCATTAATTCCTTATCAATATTTTTTGAATCTATTTTATTTTTTAAATACTCAAAAACGCGAGCTAGATTTTTTGCCTCAAATACTTCCCTGACCGACACCTCTCGCGAAACTTCAAGTTCCATCAATATTTTTTCCGTCTCCGCGATTGAGAGCGTTGATCCTTCGATGGCATTTGAATTAGTAACTGACTCCGGTAGTTCAGCTTCAAATATAATATCTAAAAGTGATTCCTTACCTTTTTTCAATGATTCATATTCTCGCTTAAGTTCATCTATTTTTTGTTTTACTTCAATTGAAAATGTCATATGGTACCATCATAGCAAATTCACGTTAAAAAGCCAACTTACCGTGAATTTTGATCATTTTTAATAAAAATTCACGGATAACTAACTTAGGAACCGGACACCCAAGTAGAAAAAGGTAATAAAATAGGAACTTTCTGATAAATCAAGAGCTGTAAAAATTATTATTGACAATCAAAGGGTGCAGCATTATCAACCCAAAATGCGCCAACACTATCAACACAAACTACACCCCCTGATGTAAATGATGGTGCTGAAGTAGGCATACCTATTGTAGATATAGGAGAGTTGATACCCCCTAGGACAACATTAAAAGTATTCGCATTAAAACTGGTAACACCATCATTTTGAATAGTTAGACCATTTCCCGCACCATCAGTAGCACCAAAAAGCGGCGTTACCCCTCCGTTACCATTAATTTCCAATAAATATGTCGGACTTGATGTACCAATACCGACATTGGTGTCATTTATCGCTCCATTTACACCATTAATACTGCCTAGGACAAGAGAATTACTTGCGCTAACAAAAGCTAAACTACCTATTGCTGTGGCATTTGTTAGTCCTATACCGCCAACATTGGCCTGAGATCCAATGATGGTATTTTCAGAACCTGTCGTATTAGAAAAACCTGCAGTTGTTCCAACAAAAACATTATTACCTCCAGTAGTTGTGGATTCTCCGGCACTTGAACCGAAAAAAGAATTACTTCCACCCAACAAACCATCAGCATTCAACCCAGCCAAAGCTCCAAAAAAAGCATTGTCCGTTGAATCAGTATTAGTCAAACCAGCTTGGTAGCCAACAAAAGTATTACTTGAACCTGTTGTGTTATTATTTCCTGCTTCAAAACCTATAAACACCTGATTAATACCACCTGAAACATTGGATTTACCTGCACTTGTTCCTATAAACAAATTTCCATCATCCACATTATTTGTGCCGGCTTCTTTACCGATTATGACCATGCTATTGCCGGATGCGTTTTGAGCTGCATTGCTCCCTATAATCACGTTATTGATTTGAGTAGAAAGAAAACTACCTGAAGAAAATCCTAATATGACATTATCATCCCCAGAAGTAAGATTACCAGCAACATTTGTACCAAGTAATGTATTATTATCACCTGTCGACACAGATTGTCCGGCAAAAGCTCCTACAAAAGTGTTAAAAGCTCCAATAGTGCTTGCAGTACCAGCCGCATTACCTATATATGTATTATTACTAGCATTATTAAAATATCCAGCATCAACTCCCATAAATGTGTTATTGGACCCTCCTGTAACAGTAAATCCAGACCTATATCCCACAGCGGTATTATTTCCTCCACTTATATTATTAGCAAGAGCGGAAGTTCCAACAGCAGTATTAAGACTTCCTGAAGTATTATCAGTAAAAGCTTGATAACCAGCAGCGAAATTTTGAGATCCGGTATTTGAAGCACCAGTGTTTTCACCAAAAAATGTTGTTTCATTTACTCCATCAAAAACCATTAGCGATTTTTCAGCTTCCAAAGCTTGCTGTGTAACAAATGTAATTCTTTTATCTATCGGACTAATATCTAATGCGAGTCTTTTGTTGTCATTTGGTGCTGAACTTAGGGCTTTAGCTTCAAAAACTCTTGCCGTAACGTCTACTGTACCCTCAGCGTAATAAGCCGGCTTATCGGGGGCCACTGAAACAACTCCAATGCCGGCGCCTACAGGCGTATCAACAGGTATTGGGGCAGTAGTATCAATTGGAAAATCACAAGTTTCTAATTTACCATCAATATCTGTACAAACAATCTTATTTGCATCAATGAGAGAAAATGGCGTACCTGGGGTAATACTTGGTCGAGGCAAGCAATTTTTAGTTTGACCTCCTGGATCAGATGGTAAACAGCCAACAGGAAGTGGGTCTGTTGCAATAACATATTCAACGTCCAACCCCTGCCCGAAAATCGGGCGGTTGGAGATGACTGTATAAATCACCAAAAAGGCCGCAAGAAGGATTACGAATGCGGTGAAGAGGTGGTGGGTAATAATATGGCTAAGTAAATTTTTTTTCATGATTTGTTTAAGCACTAGGCTCTATAATAATTAGTAATAAATATAATAAACATATCTTTTAATTACTCATTGTAAAATAAATGTTTAGCTTCTTCTCTACCAAAACATGACTCAAAATCTTTTATAATTCCATGCAAAGTTCCTTTTTTAAGCTGATCATGAAGAGGGATAGTTATATGATATGAAGAATCATTTTGTTGAAGTGTCATTCGGACATGACTGCCTGACATGCGTTTGACTGCAAAGCCATGAGATTCAAAAATCTTGACAACTTCCTTTCCAGAAAATTGTTTAAGTTTTTGCATAAATTATGCCAGTGTCGGCAAGGCAAAATTAACCATAATTGGAAATGACTGCGACACAACTTTATCTTCATTAAAATGACATTCAACTGCTTCTTTTATATTTCTAACAATTTCATCAAGAGTTTCACCTTGAGTATATATTGAATGACCAATAGCTTCGGCGGTATACCCACCCTCTTCGGCAGCCTGAATAAAAAATTGTATAACATTTGGCGTTTTCATAAATTTAATATACCACGAAAATAATAAACAATCTACATATGGATATTTATAATACTTGATGATCAGGCGTAATAATGTTTGGTTTTATTTCTGTATTTTCCGGCGGTTTGGCTAATTCTATATCTTTAAATATTTCTGGTATGTATGCTTCCGACTTTTTTTGTACTTCAGATTCGCCTCCTTGAGGTACAAGCTCACCAACTCCCGGGGTTAACTTCACGAGGCCGGACCTCGGAACATCTTGAGGACCGGCCTCAACCCCAGGGGTTTTAGATGTAACTGGTGGTAGTGGCGGAGGTGCTTGATTTATCCCGTTAGAGATGGGAGCACGCTGCGAGCCCTCGCGATCTCTAACGGGATTTACTGTATTTACTGCATTTACTGTATTTACTGTATTTACTGTATTTATTATCGGAGTCGCTGCCAAAATCGGAGATTTGGAATTAATAATAAATTTCTTATCAATCATGCCTTCTTTCACATCAAAAGGTTCAGATTGGTGAACCAATGTATAGCTTTCGTCTGGATTTTTCTTATCTATTTTAACATAATATCGGCCATTTGGCACAAGTAATAGATATTGCCCCAAAATATTAGCCACTTTTTTGATAATCTGCACATTTGTGGCGGCCGAGAACACCTTAATCACTGAAAACGGTATCGGAAGACCAGTAGCTTTGTCTAAAATGGCTCCACGCAAGCGAGGCTTGAGCACTTTTGTGTGACGTAAAATGAAAGTAATAATATAAAGACCGACAATGATGTAATTATATGGATATGGAGAAGAAAAAAGAGCAATTATGGAAATAAGCAAACCTACACCGAAAAGCATGCTGGAAATTTTGCCAACCCAATAATCTCGGCGAGAATAATAATGCATAAGCTTCTGCTCGCCTTTGGCGAATTCGTTCCAGTCGAACTTGATCGGATCAAGCGGAATATTTTTTGCAATCACCTCGCCGGCTTTATTCACAACTATTGGCGCTCCGAAATACAAATCTGGATAAAGTTCATCATAAGATCTCCCTTTCAGTTTCATCGAAGGAAAAGTGTGGTTAGTTTTATTGGCTAGGAGCGTGTAAATGCCGGGATCGGAAAGAAAACCATACCGGCCATCCAGATCAGTAATTGCCGTATTAATTTCTTTTCCTGATTGATCCTGAAGCACCACATATGCGGGATCAAGCGGCTGTTTGGTAATAGAATTATAAACCGTCCCCCAAATGCGAGCTTTTTTACGAAGACCCAAAGCCACTAAGATAGCGCTCCACATACGCACCGGCAAAAGAAACAGTTCCGAAAAAGAAAGCGGATTTAAAAACAATGCCGCTATCGCCGAAGAAAGCACTCCTGCTCCGAGCGACATGAGTCCGACTGTGCGCACGGCGGCGCGGACAGCCGGATTTTGCAAAAGTACATTTGCGTAATTAAGAAATTTTTGAACACCTCCCAATATATTATTTACTGCGCTAGAAATAGTCTCACCGAGCACTTCGCCGAATAGATTACTTGCAATATCAGATACCGTATTTGTAAAATTATCCACAAATTCCGAAGTGACGAGCGGAGTAATCTCCATCAATGGTTCGAGTTCAGGTGAAACTTCACCGGGCAGTCCCTCCTCTCCTTGTTCAGGAGAGGTCTGTTCACAAACTATAACCCCCGGCGGACATACCGGCTGTTCTCCCTCTCCTTCACCCTCACCCTCTCCTTCAACTCCCGGGGTAAAATCTGCCGGTTCTTCGTCCAAAGGAGTAGTTGGACAAACTATAACTCCGGGCGGACATTCAGTTTGTTCAGGTGAAGTTTCACCTTCTTCACCACCACCTCCACCACCATCTCCGTCATCGGTAATTTCTCCAACCGTGGGATCAGTCGGCGTATCCGGCGGGCCGTCTGGTTCTTCACCCGGCAATTCTCCTTCACCAGGAGTAACATCCGGCGTAAAATCTATCGGTTCTTCGCCTGGAGGTGTCTCTTCATCTGAGGGCAACTCTTCATCTGGGGGCAAAAAATCTCCGTCTTCAGATGTAACATCCGGTCCAAACTCTTCACAATCATCCAAATCGCCAACCTTCAAAGTGAAATCATAAGTATTCGTGATCTGAGGAGATACACCACTAGTACCTGTAATAGTGACAGGATAATCAGTACCATTACATGATCCAGTAAGCGGATGCGACCCGGCAGAATTTAATGTAAGTGTGGAAGTACAACTTGAAGGTGATGGCGAGCAAGAAATCGGGCTGAGAGAAATATTGGCAGAAGTAAGGCCGGTGCCTGCAGCTGATAAATTAACCACTTGCGCCGTGCCGGCAGAAAGCAAAACATCAACCGGCACAGTTATTTGCGGAGCACCGTGAATTTCAGCGCAAACTTGAGATTGATCCCCATCAGTGCAGCCAAGCATAGGAGAAGTCGAATCATAATTAAGTCCAAGAGAAAAATCAAAAGGAGCTGCAAGTTTTGTGGCAGAACAATCCAAATCAATGGAGCTTATATAAGGACATGAACCGTCTGTCCCGGTACAGCTCCAAAGCCACTCAGTATCATCATCCGAAGCAGTCACTGCAGTTGCTGTACCTGTCGTACATAAATCAGCAGTTGGAACCAGACCAAATGAACCTCCATCGGAAGTGCCACAACTGCCATTTATCGCCGGCACATTAGTACAGCTCGATCCGCCGCTGCTTAACTTCCAGTTAGTCGTGACTGTTGAACCGTTAAAACAAGAAGTTGGTGGAGTTGGATTGGCAGAACAATTAAAACTAACTAACCCTTTGACTGTAGACCAGCCAAAACCATTTAATGTAGCACCGCCGCTAGATGGGGTGAAAGTGAGCGTAGAATTTGCAGCATCCGTACCAAAAGAAAGCAATCCACCGCTCACAGTCCAAATCTGGCCGAAAATTTTGCCGGCGCCATTATGCTCTAGCGGGCCGCCGGGAGCCGTGCCAAGATCAATCGGCGAAGTACCGCCCAATTGAAAATTAAAAATTTTACCGGTGACGGTTGTTTGATTTATTGATACTCCACAACTAGGGCAGCTCCCGGTCGCGTTAAAATTAACATCTGTATTAAGCGAAGTACATGGAATAATAACATCATCACAGGCAAGTTGAGCCGTACCGGTAATCGTACCGGGATTGGCAGCAAAAACTATAAAAACACTAGAGTATGAAAACACTAGAACAAAAAAACAAAACAATAAAATTTTAATTCTTGTTTTCATGTTTTAATGATTTAATGATTTACTTGATTTACTTGATTTACTTTTAATTTTACCTCAAAACCCCACTCCTGTAAAAGAATGAAAAATCAAAAAAATCAGTACTGCAAAGTATTTCCAGATGAAAAAAATGAAGCCGAGCATTAGGATCAATGAATACTTCTCTAAAAACTGCTGAATATTATTAAAGTGATAAGGAAGAAAAGTAAAAAGTATTTTTGAGCCATCAAGCGGCGGAATCGGCACCAAATTAAATATTGCTAAGACTATATTCAAAATAACCACAGATTTTGAAATGGCAAAAAAAGCGGAGCTGCTGAAGTCAGCCACATAAATCATCCCAAAGCGGATTAGAATTGAAAAAAATATTGCGATCAATAAATTTGAAATTATGCCGGCGGCCGCTACCCAAAAATTGCCCCACTTTTGATCTCGCAAATTGTACGGATTGTAAGGCACAGGCTTGGCCCAGCCAAAAAGTATGCCGCTTCCGCTCATCACTAAAAGTAGC
>CAZVEC010000045.1:0-7323 GCA_964626035.1 uncultured Candidatus Saccharibacteria bacterium | reverse complement strand
ATATGCTCGATATAAAATTTATAAAAGAAAATCCGGATTTAATAAAAGAGGCAGTGCGCAAAAAGCACGTTAAATTTGACGTGGATGAATTGCTTAAAATAGAGGATGAAAGATTGCAAACACTGCAGCTTGTAGAGAATCTTCGCTCGGAACAAAACAAAGTTACTGAAAAAATTAGTACTACCACTGATCCAGTTGTGCGCGAGCAATTGATCTCCGACATGAAACAGTTTAAGGAACATCTGAAGGAAAAGGAAGCTAAACTTGAGGATGTTATGAAAAAATGGCGTGAGCTTATGCTCGAAGTTCCAAATGTACCTGATATGTCTGTACCGGAAGGAGATGATGATGCATCTAATCAAGAAATTAAGAAATGGGGAGAAATTCCTGCTTTTGGTTTCGAGCCGAAAGATCATGTCGAGCTTATGACTAAGATGGATTTGGTTGATTTTGAACGCGGAGCAAAAGTCCACGGATTTCGCGGATATTTCCTGAAGGGTGATGGAGTAAATTTATGTTTTGCTATTTGGAGCTATGCATTGGAATTTTTTAGTAAGCGCGGATATATACCAGTCATACCGCCAGTGATTGTGAATAAAAAGCTGCTTTATGGTACCGGACATTTGCCGGGGAATGTTGAAGATTATTACATGACTCAGGACGGTGATGCTCTTGCAGGCACAGCAGAGGTGCCACTCATGGGATACCATTCAGAAGAAGTTTTGCAAGAAAGCGAGCTGCCAAAAAAGTATCTTGGTTTCTCGCCATGTTTCCGAAGAGAAGCGGGCAGTCACGGCAAGGATGTAAAAGGACTAATCAGAGTTCATGAATTTTTTAAATTTGAACAGCTCATTTTATGTGCTGCTAATCATGAAGAATCTGTCAGACTTCATGAGGAGATAAATAGAAATACAGAAGAATTTATTGAGAGTATGAAGATTCCATATCATACGGTGATAAATTGCGGTGGTGATCTTGGACTGGGACAGGTCAAAAAATATGATATTGAGCTATGGGTGCCCAAAGAAGGAAAATATAGGGAAATTTCTTCTGCGTCTTATTTTCATGATTTTCAAACAAGAAGGTTGAATACGAGATATAAAGATAGTGACGGTAAAATTCGATATACTCATTCTCTTAATTCAACAGCTATTCCAACTCCGCGTATTTTAGTTTCAATTATCGAGAATTTCCAGCAGGAGGATGGTTCGATTAAAATTCCTGAAGTGCTTCAAAAATATATAGGAAAAGACACTATAAGATAGCGTCTAGCTGCTAGCGTCTAGCTGCTAGCGTCTAGCGCCTAGAAAATGCGCAAGCATAATATTTTAAAATCTCGGATAAAGGAAGTTAAAAAAAAACGCCGCAGGCTTTACGCTAAAAAAATACTAATAGTATTTTTTTCATTTTTAGTATTGATAGGTACATTAGCTTACCTATCAAGACTTGATAGGATACAAATCAAAGACATTATCCTAGAAGGCAATAATGCTATTTCGAAAGATGAAATAAACAGCCTTATAGATGATAAATTAAGCGGAAATTATTTTATATTTTTCCCGAAAAAAAATATTCTTATTTATCCGAAAGATAAAATTCATGATCATATTTTAGATCAGATTAAAAGAATATCATCTCTCGAGATCAATTTGGATAGCCAAAAAAATCTGTTGATAAGTGTGAATGAAAGAAAACCGGAATATCTATGGTGCGGCATTCAAAGTGAAGAGGAGATCGTAAATAAAGACTTGGAATGCTATTTTATGGATAGGGAATCATATATTTTCTCTAAGGCGCCATTTTTTTCAGGAAGTATTTATTTTAGATTTTTGTCTAATATTATAGATGATGGTTCGACATTGCTCACCACAGGTCATGAATATTTAGGCACGAATCTTTTGGATAGGGAAAAATTCTATAATTTAGTTAATTTGAAGGATAATTTACCGGAGCTCGGCATAAATCCAAAGTTTGCGTATCTTAAGGATGATCAGGAAACAGAGATATATTTTGATAACCTCACCCTGAATCCCTCTCCTGAGGGGGGGAGAGGGAGCTTTCATTCAAAAATTATTTTTAATACAGATGATGATATTGATCTGTTGTATAGTAATTTAGCGGCGGCGCTTACTACCGACCCTCTAGCGACACAATTCAAAAATAATCCCGAAAATTTACTCTACATTGATCTCCGATACGACAATAAGGTGTATTATAAATTTCAAAATCAGTAAATAAAGTAAATTAAGTAAAGCAAGTAAATCAGGTAAATCAAGTAAATTAGGATTTATTATGCTATATTTATAATATGAATTTTGAAGATAAAATAAATGAAAAATCTAATACACCAATAGAAAAAAAAGGTACAATTTTGGAGGGCAATCAGGAAAAGATCATGGAGTCGCACAGGAAAGATAGATTGGAAATACTTAAAACATTTTCTGCTAAATTAGAAAAGCAAACTATTGGCAGACTGCCCAAGCCGATGCAAAATCTTGTTTCCGTGGCGCTTAATTATGCCGGTGTGGTTGGTTTAGTAAAAATGCTTGCTGAAGCATCTGCCGGACAGACCATGACAGGCGAAAAGCTTAGCCCGAAAGATAGAATCATGTATGTTTTAATTCAGGGAACGAATATTGCTGCTTATAGCTTATTATTTGCTGGAGATTTAAAAGGTTTTGGCTATTTTTATGGGACATCATGGGTATTAAATGAAATTCAGCAGTGGCCGGTCATAGTAAAAAATTTAAAACTTTTGTGTGAAAAATATGATCTGCCAGCATTAAATAAATTTTTAGATAAAACTAATGCATTAATTGAGAAATGTGATGCACAAAAAATATTAGAAAAATCTCTCAAAGGTATAAATAGGGTTGCTGAAAATTTTAAAGGCAGTCCTAAAAATGAGACATTTGATTTTAAATATGACCTCGATAAACAAAGCGGAATTTAAAAAGGTTATTGATAAATTGGTAGAATTAGGTGAAGATTCTAAAGAGATGGATCTTTGGTGTGAACTTTTTGATATTATGGATGACGAAACGAAAGAGAAACTTTACGCTAATTTACTGAGTGAAATAAAACAATTAAACAAGGTGTGTCAATGAGAGGACTGTCCTCTAATTACAGTGAATTATTTTTGGAATAAATTAAGGAAACCATTTTTTTGTTTAGCGCCGATGGCGGATGTGACCGACGCGGCTTTTAGAAGTATCATTGCGAAGTATGGTAAGCCTGATGTAATGTGGACAGAATTTGTTTCAGCTGACGGACTGGTTAGTGCAGGCAAGAAAAAATTGCTTCACAATCTCAAGTTTTCAAGGAAAGAAAAGCCGATCGTGGCTCAGCTATTTTCAGCAAATCCAGAAAAGATGTACGAAGCGGCAAAACTTGTGGCGACAATGGGTTTCGATGGGATCGATATTAATATGGGATGTCCCGATCGTACTGTTGAGAAACAAGGTTCTTGTGCGGCGCTCATCAAAAATCCAAAGCTTGCAAGGGAGATTATTGAGGCTGCTCGGAGAGGGGCGCCCAGGCTGCCGATATCCGTGAAGACTAGAATTGGGTATAATAAAAATGAAATTGGAACTTGGATTAAATTTCTGCTTAAAATGAATCTGCCTGCTCTCATAGTGCACCTGCGCACCAGAAGGGAATTATCAGAAGTACCTGCGCATTGGGAGTTAATGAAAAAAATTGTCGCGCTTAAAAATAAAATATCGCCGGAAACTTTGATTATCGGCAATGGTGATGTTATGTCTCTCGAACAAGGCAGAGCGTTGGCTCAAAAAACAGGCTGTGACGGCGTGATGCTCGGCCGTGCAATATTCGGCAATCCTTGGTTGTTTTCCAAAAAAAATAGTCCAAAATCATCGGGAAGAGGTCGGTCCTCTAATGAGTTCGAGGTCCGACCTCGAGGAGATGGTTTTGATCTTAATGTTTTAGAAAACAACCTACTGATCAACACTGATAATGAACCGATCAACCCTGATATGAAACTCAAAGTACTTGTCGAATACACAAAACTCTTTGAAAAATTATTGGGCAAACATAAGAACCTTGCGGTTATGAAAAAACATTTCAAAGCATATGTGAATGGATTTGATGGCGCAAAAGAATTGCGTGTGAAATTGATGGAGACTGAGAATGCAAAGCAAGTTGAAAAGATAATTAAAAATTTCATTAATAAATAAAAAAAGCCCCAGTGGATGCTGGGGCTTTTTATGAAATCACTATTTCACTATTATCTCCTTTTTTTCATCAATTCCAACCATTCCTTCGCAGGCAATAAGTTTATTGCCTTTTACAATAGCGTATTTAGTCTTTGGAATCTCCGAAATTGAACGTACATAAACCTTCGAGCCGTTAAGCAGTTTTATTACAGCTTCTTTCTCGCTTATTATGGCAAGGATTTCTACAACCTTACCATTAGAAATTGAGTCAACCCAACACTTTATCCCTAATCCTGTAAATGCACCTGCAAGCCAAGCTAATATAATAATCATTGTTATGAGGGTATACAATTGTGTTTGGTATATATCGGAAGGTTTTATGAGATCCGAATGAAGAAAAGATAGAACAACAACAATCAAAATTGCCATAATGGCAGAAATAAGTTTTTTTGAGCTCATAAGTTTCGGTTTTAAGAGAGATTAATATAAAAGAATTGGTCAAATTCATACTAGCATGGAAGATAAACGGTGTCAAGAGTATTAAAATTGCCCATACTTCTGTATAATTCTGTCATGTCAGAAGTGCTTTATAGAAAATACCGGCCGGAAGACTTTGATCAAGTTTTGGGCCAGGATCATATTGTGAAGGTGCTGAAAGGTGCCCTTAAGCTTGGTAATATTTCCCATGCTTACCTTTTTTCAGGTTCTCGTGGTACAGGGAAGACTTCTGTCGCTCGAATCATGGCTCGCGAATTAGGATGCTCTGATAATGACATTCATGAGATAGACGCGGCTTCAAATCGCGGTATTGATGATGTACGTGCCCTGCGTGAGGCTGTGCGCACGCTTCCTTTTGATTCAAAATATAAGGTTTACATAATTGATGAGGTGCACATGCTTACCAAAGAAGCATTCAACGCGCTTCTAAAAACTTTAGAAGAGCCGCCGGCTCATGTTGTCTTTATGCTCGCCACCACAGAGCTTGAAAAAGTTCCTGAGACAATTATTTCGCGCTGTCAGACCTTTACCTTCAAAAAACCGACAGAAGCGGTACTTGCCACACTCGCGCTTGAAATAGCAAAAAAAGAAGGATTTAAAATAGATCAATCCAGCGCAGAATTGATCGCAATGCTGGGCGACGGATCGTTTCGTGATACACAAGGGATACTCCAGAAAATTTTCAGTTTTTGTCCAGATAAAAAAATTACAAGAGAGGAGATTGAAGAAGTGACCGGCGCGCCAAACAGGGAAATTGTAAATTCATTTATTGACGCGATTGTTACCGGATCACTTGAAAGTGGATTGCAAGCTGTGAGAAGCGCTTCGGCAAATAATACTGATCCTAAAATATTTTTGAAAGTAGTTTTGTATAAATTGAGGATGATTTTTTTACTGAGATATGATAAGACTATGAAGGGGAATATAGAAGAGAAAATTGGTAAGGATGAATTTGATTTCTTGGTTGGTGCTTCAAAAAGAGAAAGCAAATATCTGACATCACAAACACTTTCTATTCTTTTAGACGCCTATCAAGAAATGAAATTTGTTTTCATTCCTGAGCTTCCGCTTGAATTGGCATTGGTTAAAATATTATCAACTAAAAGCTAATAATATGAAACAATATATAAAAGAAGTTATGTCAGCACAGGCCAATAAGGAAAGTGGCATGGATGAAGACAAAAACCGCCTTAATTTCATGGCGGAGAAAATATACGATGAAATTGCAAAGGCCCAAGGAAAGCCCGCCGAAATGTTTAAAAAAGAGATGGACGATATGATACTAGGCACAACCTATGGTTACTTTGAACTAAAGAAGCAGTTTTATGACAGTGAATGCAAGAAGGCCATAGAAGCATTAAGCAAAATAGAAAATAATGCAGACGGCGTTCCTGAAATTACAGACCATATTTCTGAGTTTAATTCAATTGCTGAAACGCTTAAGATATTTTTTTCTGAACCAGGGCTTGATAGATATAAAATGCGTCAGCTGGTGAAGGGAGAAATAGATATTTCTGAAGAAGAGATTATGAATCAAAGAGAAATGCGCAAGGACATCACCGAAGGGAGATCGTTGCTCCAATGGCATATTCTTCAAAATGAATCTAATAAAAAGTATTTGGATGCCTTTTTTGATACTGTAAAAAAAATTGCCGGCAAATATGGATTTAATATTGAATTCGAGAATTTAATGCGCGGGATTTTGCAGGAGCTTGGAATATATAAAATGTTGAAATCACATTTTAAAAATGTAACGCCTGCCTTGCCGATAGAGGACGCTATTTTTAAAATTGATTTCTGGGCAGAAACACAGAATGGTAAGAAAATTATTATTCAATCTAAATCATCCAGCCCAATGATAAGTGGCGATGCTCTCGAGAGAACGGGGATTTTTACGGAAGATCAAATTAAAAAGTTTATAGCGCGAATGTCTGAGAATACGGATATAGCCGGCCATATCCAGTATGAAAAAAGAGGCGCTCAAGAATTCTTTTCTCCTTTGATTCAAATGAAATCGTTGGAACAGGATATTGGTATTGCAAAAGAATATGCCGAGAGCAAAGGAAATAAGGATCCTGAATTTTATTTAGTTGTCGCCAGCCACAGATTATTCGATTTTCCTACTGGTACGCCTATGTATGATAAATTAGAGAATTTAAACCGAAACCTAAAGGATTTGGCGAATAGCTGATTTGTATTTGTGTAATTTTTGTTGTAAATTGTTAGTTGTAGGTTGTTTGTTATTCCAGTAATATTGCCGGTTCGTCTAATGGTAGGACACCGCCCTTTGGAGGCGGGTATTGGGGTTCGAGTCCCTGGCCGGCAGCTATGAGCAGGAGAGATAACTACTAATGTTATTCTGAAAAAAATAATTGAATGTCTAAGCATCAAAATAAATACTTATTGCCAATTGATAAAAAATATATTACTCATTGGCACAATAAAAGCTCGCCCGCTCATAAGAAGAGTTTGAAACATTCGATTGATTTTATGGCTCCGTTAGGAACACCGATTCATGCATCATTTGACGGCATTGTTGTTTGGCTTAAAAATAATTTTCACAAGTCAGGAGGTAAAAAACTAATCAATGCAGGAAACAGAATTGTTATTAAGCATAAAAACAACGAATATAGTGCTTATGAACACAATA
>CAZVEC010000044.1:1594-7596 GCA_964626035.1 uncultured Candidatus Saccharibacteria bacterium | reverse complement strand
TATCGAAGGTCGGTCATATATTTTTCCGGCAAATTCTTGTGCTCTAAATATTCCAAGATCATGTTTCTTTTCTCCAGCGTCGATTCCTTGCTTTTTACAGTTTTTTCATAAAGATTCTCCGGTGTTTTATAGATGTTCCGAAAAGCTTCGTTGTCTTCCCAAATTTCTTTTGTACTGATTTTTATGAAATTCTCATCCTTCTCTTTTAGTAGATCAAAAAGAATTTTTTCAATCTCGCCGGCAAGATACCGCCCCTCCATGGCCGCCTCGATTTTCTTTAGCTGCTTATTAGCTTTGTCGATTATCTGATTGCCCGGGAAATCTACTTTGTCGGCCGATTTAAATTTCAAGTCTCGTGCCTTTAAATATTTCGCATAATGCATGTCAATTTCCTCATAGAGTTTTTTGGCTTCTGTTGATTTTAAATTACCTCGTATATCGGGAAACATATATTCGGGCGTTTGTATATTAAGTTTTCTACTCTCCTCTATTTCTTTTACCAGTTCATCTAGCTTATTCTGAAAATTAAACATCCTAGCAACAAGCTCCTTAGTATGCGTGTCTGTTTTTTTGGATAAATTATGGATATTTGTGACAATCTCTTCATTAAGCTTTGCAATAAAATCCGGGTGCTTCAACAGAAATGACTTTCTGCCTAAAATAAGCATGAGATCATGAGTGCCTAAATCTCCTTCAACTTTTTCGTATGCCTTTAGTCCGTCCTCCACCGAGTGCTCAAAAATCCGTGCCACAAGATTATAGGAATCATCAAAGGATACAGTTTCACCGCGTATCTTCTCTAGCCTAGCTACTGAATTAAAAATCCGCTCCTTTTCCGCGCCCAAAGCGCTCGGGTCAAATTTCTCTTTTACCGCCAATTTTTCATGCTTTTTTTCATGCAAATCCATACATAAAAAATACCACAAATCACCGCCTTTTTCCATCTCGAATGATCGAGGTTGAACCTCAATCATTCGATTGCATAAAAAAAGCACTGTCCGTTTTGGATAGCGCTTTTTTGAAAAATTACTTTTTCAACAACTTGAATTTAAAGAAATCAATCGGATGGCCTGTATGGATATAACGGCTGTCTCTTTTGATAACAGCTTTTCCCTTCCATGATTTATTGAGCTCTCCAATAACTCTGCTTACCCCATTCCGTCTTCCGTCTCCCTCATAGAAGGAAAAGTTACAGTCATAGAAATCCTTGTCATTAATCGCAACATTGGACCATTTGATCCGGTCGCCTTTAATGTCCAGTCTTATCGAGCCTGCAACCATTTCTTCCAGGAATCTTTTTTTACGGGTTTTAATATGCGATGTCTGCCATTCGTAGGATGCAGGAACACAGAGAAGCTTTTTTAGTTGCTTATCTTCCACACATTTTGAGAGATCGCGGACAATCATTGAAACAATTTTTTCGCTCTTTTTCTCGACAGACCTTTCAAGCTCTTCAATTTCATGCAGTTGGTTTTGAATCCACATTCTGTGAGACGCAACATTGGCAAAAAATTTGTTTCCAAAATTATGGACGAGGATTGGTTTCTTTTTTCCTTTTTTCATCTTATTCAGTTTTAAATTTAAACAAACTTATTTCACCCGCTATTATAAGCAAACTGCAATCATTGTCAATCAAACAGCTAAAAATACCTTAGAATTCTCTCCAAAGCCATGGACCTTGAGGCTTTAAGCAAGATAAATGATTTTTTAAACACCTTTTTGTTTTCCTTTATATAAAGACCCGCTTCATCTATCTGTCTGAAAAAATAGGTATTATCATAACATTTGTTTTTGTTCTGCTCATGAATTTTATAAAAATTCGGCCCGATAAAGATATTTAGATTGAATTTGTTTTTTAAGGCTAAATCAAAAATCTCTATATGTTTTTGCCCAGAATACTTGCCAAGCTCCGCCATATCGCCCAGACAGATTATTTTATTTTTGTGAGCGAAATCACGGAAATTTTCAATCACTTTTTTCATACTGCTTGGATTGGCATTGTAGGCGTCAAAAATTATTTTTGATTTTATTTTGGTCAAATTTTTAATCTCCGACCTGCCGGCCATCGGCTTGAAGCTCTTGATCGCTTGCTCGATTTTCTGAATTGGTACCTTAAAATATTTTCCGGTGCAAAACGCCGCGGCAATATTTTCAAAATTATGATCCCCAAAAAGATTTGGGCATCTGATTCTATTCTTTCCAACTAAAATTTCAATATTTGGAATAAGTTTTGAAGGCACCAGACTGACGTCCGCTTTTTTGTCTTGACCGTAAGTAAAACGATTTATACCCTTCGATAGTTTTGACAAAAGCCTATCATCCTGATTCACGAAAACCAATCCTCTATTTTTTCTCAAAAATTGATAAAGCTCATTGTTGGCTTTTATTACCCCCTTGATGCCGCCAAATCCTGCCAAATGATCTTCGCCGTTATTTGTAATAAGTCCTATAACAGGCTCTGCTATCTCACAGAGTTTTTTAGTCTCGCCAATATGATTGGCACCGATTTCAACTACCGCAATTTGGTGTTTTTTATTTATTTGAAGCAAAGAAAGCGGAACACCAATATGATTATTTAAATTACCATGCGTCGAAAACACATTATATTTTTGAGACAAAACAGATCTGATTAATTCTTTAGTTGTAGTTTTGCCGTTACTGCCACAAATGGCTACTATTGGAATTTTTAAATTTCGGCGATGAATATACGCCAAATCCTGAAGGGTTTTTAGAGTATCTTTAACTAGTATATATCTAGTATCCGGAGCGCATTTCGGATCGGACACAACCGCGTATTTTGCGCCCTTATCTAAAGCCTGTTTGGCAAAACTATTTCCATCAAATTTATCCCCTTTTAAGGCGAAAAATATAGAGTCTTTTTTAATATTACGCGTATCCGTGGAAATAAAAGGATTTTTCCTGAAAATTTCATTCAACTCTTTAATTTTTGGATATTTTATCATGAATATTTGTATAACAAATGTAATATTAATTATTTCGTCTTCTGAAAGAAACGCTTTTAGCCCCACTGAATTTATATTCGTTTTTATTTAATGGTTTTGTATAAAAATAAGTTGAATGATCAATTTGGAAATTATCTAACCTTTTCAGATCAAACATATCAAAGCCGTCTTTATAAAATTCGGCTTGCTTGATTATATTCATAATTTCCTGAGAAATATTACTATCTGAAGAACTTAAAAATGTTTTGCCTAATGAATTAATTGCAGCATAACCACCCCATGTTTTCTGAAAGTCTCTAAAAAATTCTACATCTCCAATCAATATATATTCTTTAATAAATTTCTTGCTCCTAAAAAATTCAGTCCAATCTTCTTTTGAGGGCATATAGGAACAAACCACTATGGAAGGTCTAAATTTTTCTATAGCTTTCTTATAATCAATTTTCTCCAATGGCACATTTGGCAATTCTTTCCAGTCTTTTTTGTAATTTTGTAAATTATCAGACGCTATAAAATTCAGATCTTTATCTTTTTGAAAATCTTTTCTATTTATAAAATCATTTAAAAAGTATGACAACCCCCCATCTCTTGCACCGACTTCTAAAATATTAAATTGGGTGTTTGTGTCTTTTGATTTGTAATCTTTTATCCTTTCATCAATATAAAATCCAAGCTGTTTCACAAATTCCTCATTCCATGGCTCAAAAGGAGTATTTTCCAGATCATTTCCAACAAACAATCTTGATAAAGCCGTTTCCATATCATATTTTTCCATATCTGAATTTTCAATTAAGGAAAAAGCGTCTTTGAGCTCGCTATAGCGAGGTAAATAAAGAGGATTGAACGTAATTTTTTCCTTAAACTCATTAAAACTTTTTACTGGATCTTTTTTGCCTTCGAATTTGTCTGGATTGAACATAAGAATTTATTTATAAATGCGAGTAATATTTGGATTAATTTGAGTGACAAACTCATAATTTATAGTCCCTGAAAGTTTAGCTAAATCGTCAACCTTTATTTCCTGCTTCCCGCTTTTTCCTATTAATATTACCTCATCGCCAACTTTAGCTTTTGAAATCGATGTAATATCAACTACCATCATATCCATTGAAACTCTACCTAAAACTTTTGCTTTTTTACCGCTAATTACCACCTCATTGAAAGATGAAAGATTTCTTCTATAGCCATGCCAGTATCCTATTGGGATCACGGCAACTTTTGAATTTTTCTTGAGTATTTCTGTCCTATCATAGCCGATCGAGTTGCCTTTAGGTAATTTTTTTATTTCACACACAACTGACTTCCATGATAAAACTGGTCTCAATTTTATCCTTTTTGTCAATGCACTTTTTTCTATTTCTTTTGAAGGCCAAAGACCATAAATAGAAATTCCAGCGCGAACCATATCAAAATTATATTCCGGATAGAGTAATAATCCAGCCGAAGGCGAAACATGAATTATTGGGTCAAATCCTTCTGATTTTAAAATATTTCTATAAATATTAAATTCCGTTATTTGTTTCTTTGTGTGCTGAATAAATTTTTTTGATTCTATACCAGCAAAATGAGTATACAATCCCTCAAATTTTATATTTTTATTCTGCTTTATAAACTTTATGACTCTATGAACTTGATCAATTAGAAATCCTTGTCGACCCAAACCTGTATCTACTTTCAAGTGTATCTTTATCTTATTCTTTAACTTCTTTAACTTATTGAAAGTTTCAAAATTTGAAACAGTAATTGATATATTATGAGTAATAGCATCATTGATTCTTCCTTCAGGAATATAACCAAATACAAGAATCGACTTTTTTATGCCATTTTTTCTAAGCACCAACGCCTCATCGATGTCATCAACTCCGAAATAATCAGCTCCTAATTTCTGCATTATTTTAGAAAGAGAAACCAAGCCGTGGCCATAAGCATTTGATTTCACAACAGCCATTAGTTTAGTTTTCCTAGATATCAGGGATCGTAAAATTTTATAATTATACTTGATCGCTTTGATATCAATTTCTACCCATGTTTTTAGATTTTTTAGATAAGATTTTACCACCTAAATATTGTAGCCTACTTTAAAAATCCTAGCAATTTTGGAATATTTCATCATAATGACGAGCGCGACATGGCTTCCTCAGGAACTTGCTTGTCGTCAAATGGATATCTTTTACCGGCAATTTCCTGATAAGTTTCATGCCCTTTGCCTAAAAGGATCACCACTCCGTCTATTCCGGCTAAGCTGACTGCTTTAAATATTGCCTCTTTCCTGTCTGAAATTTCATAAATTTCACTTGCATCCTCCGCTTTTATACCCTGCCGCATTTCTTTGATAATTTCCAAAGGATCCTCGCTTCTAGGATTATCCGAGGTTAAGATAACAATTTGAGCCAAATCAGAAGCTAATTTCGCCATAACAGGCCTCTTAGTCCTGTCTCGATCGCCTCCGGCGCCGACAACGCAGACAATCTTTTGACCGGAAGTTTTTAAATCATTTAGCGTTTCTAAAACTTTTTTGAGAGCGTCCGGCGTGTGCGCATAATCAATAATTCCCAATACGCTGCCACCTCGCACCAATTCCAATCTTCCGCGCACCGGCTCTAATTTTGAAAGTAAATTAAAAATTTTTTCTTTCGGCATACCGAGCAAATCTGCCGCGCCGTAAACAGCGAGCAGGTTGTAAACATTAAATAAACCGACCAAATTTGATTTAATTTCTTTGTTGTCTATTAAAATTTTTGTTCCGGATAAATTCATTTCCAAAATTTTGGCGATAAAATCAGCTTCTTGATTAAGGGAATAAGAAGACACTTTTGCAGAAATATCCTTGCTTATAGCTTGCCAGTGCTCATCATCTTTGTTTATCAAAGCAAAAGAAAAAGGCGGCAAAAGGTCAAAAAATTTCTTTTTGGCTTCAAGATATTTATCCATCGTCAAATGATAATCAAGATGCTCATGAGTCAAATTCGTAAAAATCCCGCCTGCAAATTCTACACCTTTTATCCGATCTTGATCGACAGCATGAGAGCTAACCTCCAT
>CAZVEC010000044.1:0-1584 GCA_964626035.1 uncultured Candidatus Saccharibacteria bacterium | reverse complement strand
TGGATCGATTCTATTTTTTGCTTATGGATGTAATTTTCAACTGTTCCTATGAGTCCCGCCTTCTCGCCCAAGAGCTCAAAAAGTTGGTACAAAAGCGCCGTAATTGTCGTTTTGCCGTTTGTACCGGTAACTCCTATAATCTTCATTTTCTTTGATGGATAATCATAGAAAGAACTTGCTATAGAACCGACAACTTTTTGAGTGCTTTCAACCAAGACATAAGTTACGTCGTCATTTATATTTTGAGGCAGTCTTTCGCAGACAACCACTTTCGCCCCCCCTGCTATTGCTTGGCTAATATATTCATGCCCATCCGTCTTTTTCCCTCTCACAGCAAAAAAGCATCCGCCCGGCTCCACTTTTTGGGAATCCAAAAAAAGATTGGAAACTTCAGGATCCTCCATACCGATTATTTCCTTGACCTCTATACCCCTAATTAAAGTTTTAAGATTCATAATTTCCGCTGAAAGGATGCAATTAAGGCTCTTACAAATTTATCGTTTGAGTTATTCATTTTTTCATGCCTTTTTCCATAGGATTCCATACATAGAAAATACCACAAATCAGCCTTTTCATCAACTCAAATCCTTATATTCCACTACACAAATCCCGCGATCGCAGGATTTGTGTAGTGGTAAATTGCTGTACAGGAAGTAATTTCTATGATAATATTTTTTTGAAAAACATCTAAGTAATTTAAAAAATTAAAGACATGAGAGAAAAACATGATGAAGCCATGAGGCTATGCCATCAAGCTGATGAAGAGCAAAAAGCTCAAAATCCAAACTACAAAGAAACACTCAAGAAAGCCTTGCTCCTTGAAAAGGAAGCTGCTTACGCGCTTAAGGACGATAAAACTAGAGAGTTCGAACCGACACGTGGAGTTTTTTTCAGAAGTGCTTGTTCGATAGCATTAGACGCAGAACTCTATAACGAAGCAAAGGAATTGGCACAAGAAGGATTAAAAGGCGATCCTTTTCCGGAAATTAAAAATGAACTTGAAGAGCTGTTAAAAGCCATTCAGGAAAAAATTAAATAACAAAAAACCTCTCGATCATGAGAGGTTTTTTATTTTATCGAAATGATTTTTATCTTAAAAAATGGCTGTCGGTGGCCGCGTTTCTTGAAATATCGGCTTTTGGCTTTGTACTTAATGACAGTCACTTTAGGCAAACGGCCGATTTCTACGAGTTCAGCTTCCACCTTAGCGCCAGTAATATAAGGCATGCCGATTGAGGCATCCTTGCCGTCGTCCACCAAAAGTACTTTATCAAAAACAACACTATCGCCTTCCTTATAGTCACCTTTGATCTTTTCCACCTTCAAAACATCCCCAACAGATACTTGGTATTGTTTTCCGCCGGTTTCTATCACTGCAAATTCATCCTTATTCACTGCAGATTTAGCGGGAACAGGTTTAGTGGCCTTTTTAGTTGTCGTTTTGGTATTTGCCATATGTAAGAGGATAATATATGAAATTATCAAAAAAGGCAAGCCCGCGTTCTAGCTCATTAAAAAGGTTACCAGCCAAGGAGTGGATAGCTCATAAATAGGTTACCGTGGTCGTATGACCATGAAAACAAA
>CAZVEC010000043.1:2863-7615 GCA_964626035.1 uncultured Candidatus Saccharibacteria bacterium | reverse complement strand
GGTAGCGGAAGCTGCTCGTGGATCAATACTTGATAACCCTAAATCGATCCTAGATTGATTTGGTTATTAAGGTCGTTATCCGACCTAGTCGGATGAATAGGTTTAGCTGTTCCTCATACAAAACAGTTTGACGCTTCGGAAAGACGAGGAAAATCACAAACGGAACAGAAGAAAGAATAGAATTTTCTTACGAAGTACTAAATAAGTACGAAAGTACGAAAAATATAATCCTTAAATTACTAAAAGCAAAAAATTCGCCCAAAGGGCGAATTTTTTGCTATAATGACTAGCGAAGATCGTGTGGAAGTGTAATCACTTACACAACGTCTGAACGACGTCATTATATCGACAAGTGAGGAGCATAAGCAAATTTATTTGCTTAATGTCCGAACGTAGTCGATATATGGTAATCTATATATCGTAATCGCTATACTACTTTAAATATTTAAATATAATATGAATATATGGCAACCGTAAAACAATTCGAAGATCTGATTTGTTGGCAAAAATGCAGAGAATTGACTAAAAATGTCTATAAGGAATTAAAGAATTGCAATGATTATGGCTTTAAGGATCAGATTCAGAGAGCGGCTGTGTCCACTTTGAGCAATATAGCCGAAGGTTTTGAAAGAGGCACGCGCCAAGAATTTCTGAATTATCTTTTTATCGCCAAAGGCTCGGCCGGTGAAGTTCGCGCCCAGCTTTACGTGGCGCTGGATGTCGGCTATTTAAATATTGAAACATTTAAATATTTAAATGGTCTTGCCACAGAATGCTCAAAATTAATCCAAAGTTTTACAGAGAGTGTTAAAAAAGGAGGTTTGGCCGGCACACAATATAAGCAATTGCAGAAAGAGGATCCGTTAAAGGAAGATCTAAAAAAATTCCCTGAACTTTTCAAGCGTTTCTACCCGAATGGCTAGAATTTACTTTTGTATTTTTAAATCCTTATTATCTTTCAATATTTTTTTTACTTCATGACAAGTATACTAACTCCAAATGAAAATGAATATAAAGATTTAGCCGATATTTACAATCGCGCCCACGAGCCCTTTTTATCTATCTATTCTGAAGAAGAAAGGGAAGCTTTTTCCGGAAGTTTAATTGAAACTGAAGATAGTATTAGGAAAATGGCTGAGTCCAGAATTATTATTTGCGCCAAGGATGATCAGGATCAGATTTTGGGCTATGTTGCATTCAGAAAAAAGAACAATATTACAGTTTGGATAGGTTCTTTATATGTGGACCCAGACCATCAAAGAGCTGGCGCAGGCAGGGTATTACTTGATGCAGTGGAGGATTTTGCAAAAAAGGAAAATTGCAAAATAATAGCTCTTGAGACTCATCAAAAAGCAGAATGGGCAATTAATTTTTATATAAAAAATGGTTTTGAAATCGTTAACGATAAAATTAATGAGTTTTCATATAATCAAATTTTAGATAAGTCACCTGTTCAAAATCGCCCTATTTTAGCTAAAATTTTGAAATAATAATTTTATTAAATCTGGTACAATAAATATAATGAGAACAAATAAAGGTTTTATAAACGCTATTTTAATTGCTGCTGTTGTAATTCTTGCCGGAGTGGCGGCATATTTTATTGTAATCAAACAATCAGCTCAACCAATTACAGATAATCAATATTATTATTATGTACCCGAGCTCCGTCTTCGTTTTATAAATGTTTCAGGTATTACTCCTCTCTATAATTATCGCAAAGATAAAGATCATAGCGGAGTAGATTTTTATAGTTCTGTAGAAATAATTGAAAAAGCAAAATCTTTTCCAAATTTAAAAGGATGTATTGGTGGAGCTTTTGGTTGGGCTGAAATTATGGTATCCAAACAGTTTGTAGAAATAAAACAAATAGGAGATTATCTTTTTGGTCATTTACAAAAAGGAGATGTAGGTTTTGGGCCACTTATCGATCTTAAAAATGATAATTTTTTAATTTTTGAGCATGTTCAAGATTATTGCTTATCCTCTCTACCGGATCAAAATATAGATGATGTTCAAAATAGTTCAGCAGGAAAGCTTTTAAATGAACAGCAAAAATTGTTTTCAGAATTTCTTAATTCTGCCGAACAGTATTAAAGACTAGAGATAAATTTAAATATTTATTATAAATTCATTCTTCTAATTCCCATGACCCAAAAGGAAGCACTCGATATTTTAAAAACCGGACGAAGCGCATTTGTGACAGGCGCGGCGGGATCGGGCAAAACTCATCTTCTGCGTGAGTATATTTCGTGGCTTCGTGAGAAAGGAATTTCAGTTGGTGTTACGGCTTCTACAGGCATCGCTGCGACTCATATGGGTGGTTACACGATCCATTCTTGGGCTGGTATTGGCATTAAAGATGCCCTTGATTCTGCCGACATCGATGAGCTTTTGGAGCGCTCATATTTACGTTCGCGTTTTCGCAATACAAAAGTTCTCATTATAGGTGAAATTTCAATGCTTCATGATTTTCGTCTGGATTTTGTAGATAAGATATTGCGCATTGCCAGCAATACGGCCATTCCATTTGGTGGAATTCAAGTCATACTCTCGGGTGATTTTTTTCAGTTGCCACCGGTTACGAGGCGCGAAGGGGGACTAAATTCGGAAAGACCCCCGGGGTTGGGGCATCTTAACCCC
Organism: uncultured Candidatus Saccharibacteria bacterium; assembly: GCA_964626035.1. Taxonomy (GTDB): domain Bacteria; phylum Patescibacteriota; class Minisyncoccia; order Phycocordibacterales; family CAZVEC01; genus 2-01-FULL-42-20. The sequence continues at coordinate 4,975 of CAZVEC010000043.1, read as the reverse complement.
GGGGGTCGAGGAGAATTTCTACCCACTTCGCAATTTTCAGCAAGAAACAAAAGTGAATTTGCATACCACTCGGACGCTTGGAATTCTCTTAATCCCGCAATATGTTATTTGGAAGAACAGCACAGACAGGATGATCAGGATTATCTTGATATTTTGAATGCAATTCGTGCCGGCAATGTGAATGAAGATATGTATGATCTTCTTGAAAGCCGCTTAAATAAAAAACCAGCTGGATTAATTGAGCCTACAAAACTTTACTCTCACAATATTAATGTTGATGCAGAAAATGAACGTGAGCTTAGTAAGCTAGTCGGCAACACTTGCACATATGAGATGCACTCGACTGGTTCTCCTGCACTTTGCGAATCTCTTAAGAAAAGTTGTTTAGCTCCGGAGATTCTTATATTGAAAGTAGGCGCACGGGTAATGTTCGTCAAAAATAATTTTGAAAAAGGATATGCCAATGGCACTCTTGGTGTAGTAGAGGACTCGAGATATGAATATATAAGAGTGAAAACTTACAGTGGTGAGATGATAGAAGTTGAACCGGAAAGCTGGAGGATTGAAGAAAATAGCGTAAAGAAAGCTGAAATCACCCAGTATCCGCTGCGTTTAGCTTGGGCTATTACAGTGCACAAAAGCCAAGGCATGTCGCTTGATGCCGCGGAAATTGATCTTTCGCAGTCTTTTGAGCCAGGCATGGGCTATGTGGCTCTTTCACGCTTAAGGACATTAGGTGGGTTGTGTCTTAGGGGTATGAATGATATGGCTCTTTGTATTCACAATGAAGCGCAAGATTATGATGCCAGATTTCAAGAAGCGTCTGAAAGACATACTAGAGAAATAAATGATATCTCTCGAAAGGAACTTGATCGCATGCATGGTGAGTTTGCCCGAAAGACAGGGAGCGCAAAAGGTAAAAATAAAAAACAAAGCACAGTTGATGTTACTCGTGATATGATAATTGAAGGATTGGGGACAAAAGAAATCGCTTCAAAGAGGGCTCTAACGCGCGAGACTATCATTGGACATATAGAGGAAATTAAAGAAAAAGATCCGTCTTTTTCTATTTCGCATTTGCGCAAAGAAATTCCGGCATCTAGACTAAAGATAATCATGGCCGCATTCCATAAAATCGGCACGCAAGAAGGCGGCAAGCGTATGCTTACACCTGTTAAAAATCTGCTTGGCTCAAAATATTCTTTCGACGAACTTCGCTTCGCCCGATTGTTTTTATGAAAGTTCCCTCTCCTTTAAGAGGAGAGGGATTCAGGGTGAGGTGTTAAAATTTTTTGATAACTGTTTACGCCTTTGTCATCTCTGCAAAAGCGCTTGATTGCGAAGAATTGAAGCAATCAAGAGTCGGAGTCTGCGCAGGCAGACGAGACCGGCCCGGAGAATTCATCAGTAGATGAATATCTCTGGGGATCTAGATCGTTAGATTAAGTTTTAGAAAGCCCTTGTTTTCCTTAATATCGGATAGTGTACTAAATGAGATTATCCGATATTAAAGTATTTCTTTCTAAGAATTTTACGATTTCTTTTCCTGACAAGTTTCTAAGTTTATTAGGCATAAACTACTCTAGGTATTTCAAAGTTAGCCAAAAGAGATGGCTCGGGCGAGAGGCCAATAGAAGCCAAATCTTCATCTTCTAGATAAAGTGCAGTAGCTTCTCGTATATTATTTTCCAATTCCTGTATGGTTTTACCAAAGGTAAAGATAGGATAATCAACAGCTTTTGCGCAGTAATTACCATCCTCATCTTTTTTTATTGTAAATTGAATAATACTTGACATAAGCACATTATATACCATGTTATTTCATAAATCAATGCAATTTTCATAATTCTTTTAAGGATTAAGGATTTTGAGTTTCCTTGTTCTTTGCCTCGCCACGCCGTAACTCTACTGAGTGAAGGCGGGTGCTTTCTGTGCTTTTATGTTCTTGTGAATTAGTGTTTTAATGTTCTAGTGTTCTAGTGATTTAATGTTCTCGTGTTGGGGTTATCCCCATATTTTATTGTGCATTATTTATGGGGGGTTATAATGGATATATAAAAACATATTACATTAAATCACTTGCGAAAATTGCGTGGTTTGTGTTTATTTGTT
>CAZVEC010000043.1:0-2763 GCA_964626035.1 uncultured Candidatus Saccharibacteria bacterium | reverse complement strand
TACATATTGGCGCAGCAGTTATTGTTTTAGGACTTATTGTAGGAGGTGTTTATGGAGGTTATTTTAAGGTTACAAAAAATGAGCCAGCCGGGGCGCAGATTCCGCCGGCTAATATTAACGTTGTCGACCTTGGAACTTTAGGAGGTACTCTGAGTCAAGCCATTGCAATAAACAACAATGGCCAGGTTGCTGGATTAAGTTATCTTTCTGGGGATATCGAGGTTCATGCTTTTGTATGGACACAAGCTGGTGGTATGGTTGATTTAGGTACTTTAGGGGGTGGTAATTCTTTACCCACTGCAATAAACAACAATGGTCAGGTCACAGGATACAGTACCACTATTAATGGAGAATCCCATGCATTTATATGGTCTCCAGGAGATACGCAGTTGACTGATCTTGGAACTTTGGGGGGTAATTCTTCTTTCCCTTATGATATAAGCGACAATGGTCAGGTTGTGGGATATGGTACTATTACTAGTGGCGAATACCATCCATTTAGATGGTCTCCAGGAGATACGCAGTTGACTGATCTTGGAACTTTTTGGGGTAGTAATTTCTATGCCTTTGCGTATGCAATAAATAACAATGGTCAGGTTGTGGGATTCTCTGATACCTCTAATGGTGAACAACATGTGTTTTCATGGACACAAGCTGGTGGTATGGTTGATTTAGGTACGCTTGGTGGTAGTTATTCGTGGGTTTTTTATAATAAAGACTTGGCTGAGAATGGTCAGGTTGCGGGGATGAGTTCAATAGCTGGAGATGGTGTATACCGTGCTTTTTCTTGGTCTCCAGGAGATACGCAGTTGACTGATCTTGGATCTTTGGGAGGTAGTTATGTAGATGTTGCTGCTATAAATGAGTACAGCCAGGCTGTTGGGATGAGTTCACTTACGGGTGATCTGGCGTTTCATGCAGCTTTATGGAATTTTTCTCTCGCTAATCCTGATCCAGACGGTGATGAAGTTATTGGTGCAGCTGATTTTTGCCCAACAGTTGCTGGCACTGTCTACAAAGGCTGTCCTTTCTCAGATATCACGAAAGTCGTTACTCACATCACTGGTGCTAAATATAATGGTGCTTGTGGAACAGATAGTAATGGTAAGAATATTAATGAATGTAAAGTTCCAGCAGTTGGCGCAGAAGTAAGAATCTACGACCGACTAAATGCCGATTTCATTAGTATTTTCGGTACCAAGAAGATCGAGAAAGAGAATCTAAATACTGTCTTCGAATCAAATATGGGTTTAATTGCTTCTTGTGTTATTGATAATTCTGGTGCTTGTCAGGTGGGTGAGAAGCATGGCAGTAAATATCTTGTTGTGACAAAGCTAACTGATGGTAGTGCTGCAGTTTACAACGGTGTTTACAAGGAATTCAAAAAGACAATCCGTGGCAATCATGATGACGACGAAGATGATAATGATGACAATGATAATGATTACAGTAAGCCAATCAATCCCAAATACTTCACCATTACTAAGAAAGTTCACTTCACAAAAGAATTTAGAAAAGATGGCAGTTTCAAATATTCTCCAACTAAGGTTGAGAATTATGATGGTTCTCTTCTTGAAATTGCTCACCCAGAATATGTTATCTGGGAGAATAATGTAGAACTTTATCCATTCATCTTAACTTCTGATAGTGATTGGACGGCAGATATTTGTTTATCAGTGCCAACAGGTTACAGGGTTAATGGTGTTCTAGATACTGATGGTAATGTTGTTGCAACAAAGGATTGTGTCCAAACACTGCTTGCTGGTGAAAGTAAGACTTTCTTGTTCAAGGTTACTGATGTTGCGTCTCCAAGGCCAGACTTTGGTTTAAATATCACTACAACCCATAAGGGTATGAAGACTAAAAAATCCTTCACTATTGATGGCGTAAAGAGGTCCGAAAAGAAAGCTAATGATCAAGTTTTTAGTGATAAACTTGATAAGATGAAAGCTGATAAAAAAGTTAAAGCAGACGAAGCAAAAGCTAAGTTTGAAGAAATAAGAAATACTTTGCTACCTGAGGCACTTAAAGATCAACTTGAAAAAGTTAAGGCTGGTAAGAGGTAAAATAAAATCATCATTAATTAAAACAAAAAACCCCGCCAATTTCTATTAAGTTGTGGTGTTTTTTGTATTGTTTTTTGTGTAATAAATACGTGGTATAATGCAAAATATAATTATTATCAATATAATAGCTAATTTATTGTTATGAAATATATTAAAACTTTTTTCATCCTTATTGCTATAATGGCTCTTGCGGGCGGTATATATTTCTATTTTCAAGATGCGAAAGTTGAACCGAAGATAGCGCAGGTACCCAGCGAGATCAAGACTGTTCAGGTAGGGGATATAATATTCAACGTTGAATTAGCACTGACTCCAGCGCAAAGGGAACAAGGGTTATCGGGACATAAACCACTACAGGATAATGAAGGCATGCTTTTTGTATTTGATGAGCCCGGAACTTATAACTTTTGGATGAAGGATATGTTGTTTCCTATTGATATTATATGGATTGCTCCCACCCCCTCTCAATCTCCCCCTCAGGCAGGGGGAGAGGGTCCTTTGCAGATTATTCACATTGAACACGATTTATCTCCAGATACATACCCTAAGGCTTTTGGTCCAAAAGATCCGGCGCTCTATGTTTTTGAGATCAATGCCGGGCTTTCAAAAAAGAATAATTTTAAAGTTGGCGATCAGGTAAAATTCCTGCAATAAAATACAAAAACAAATACCACGATTTTATTCGTGGTATTTGTTG
>CAZVEC010000042.1:0-7756 GCA_964626035.1 uncultured Candidatus Saccharibacteria bacterium | reverse complement strand
GAGGTCGGTCCTCTAGCGGGCCGTCTACAGGTCCCGCCACCACCGGCGGGTCCGAGGTCCGACCTCGCGAAGCCCAAAAAGTAGGACGCAACGATCCTTGCTGGTGCGGCTCCGGCAAAAAGTTTAAAAAGTGCCACGGCGCATAATAATATGAAAGAAGAATTCAAAATAAGAAAAGCAACTGAAGCTGATTTTGAAAAACTTTATGAACTTGGGAAAAATACAACAGAACTGAGAGTTAGCGCTAGTGAAGAATTCATGCATCCTGATGAATTTAAATGGTCCATAAAGGATACCAATGGCGTTTTTCTTTTGGCTGAAAATGAAGGAAAAGTAATCAGTTTTATTTATGCGAGTGGTGCCGAGGATATGGCAAATCCGTATCCTGAAAAATGGGTTTGCTTAACCTATTTGGCCGTTGATCCAGTGTGGCGTCAGAAGGGGGTTGCGACTTTATTGTACGAGGAATGCGTCGGCCAATTAAAACAAATGGGCCTTACTAATCTCTATGGCCTTGTTAATGCTGAAAGTGGCTCAATTTTAGAATTTATGAAAAAACATGGATTCGCAGAGGGTCATAAATTTATCTGGATGGATAAGAAATTATAATTTTATGCGGAAACTTGAGCACATAATCCCAATTTTACTTTTCAGCATTATTTGGGGCGCTGTTGAGTTTTTGCTGCCTGTCAGATTTTCTGATGCAGGCATCAGTATTGAAAAAATTTCTATTTTGTTTTTTATTTCTTCTTTTGTTTCCATAGTCATGGATATACCGTCCGGTAAATTGTCTGATAGAATCGGCAGGGAAAGATTGATTGTTTATTCTATGTCTTTGAGCGCCATTGCCTTAGCCTCATTGTATTTTTTCGATTCTTTCGCAATATTTCTCGCTGCTTCGATTTTAATTGGTGTTGCATATGGGCTGAATTGGTCGCCAATTCTGGCATTTGTCGGGGATCATTCTGACGGATCAAATCATGGCAGAGCTTTTGGCGATTTTTTCACTCTCACGGCGCTGGGTGAGGCGCTGGCTCCGATTTTGATCGCGATTCTGATTATTTATTCAAGCTCTTCATTTCCATTTTTAATTTTAGCTCTGATATCCATGATTTGTCTTTTCACATTTAAGCATTTGATCAAGGATAGGCGAGTGAAAGTTTTTGGCGGTAAAATACTTGATGGATCGCTATCTCATTTAAACAGCTTGAAATTGATTAAAAAAGCACTGATTCCAAGTATTTTTCTTATGGCGACAGGATTCTTCGTGGCTGTTTTCTGGCAGAGTGTATGGTTTACGCAGCCGCTTATCGGTTTTTATGAGAAAACTTTGCTTGATTCGGCTTTGATTGTCGCTGTTTTCTCATTGCCAATGGTCCTGTGTTCGAGATTTATGGGTAGGATGATTGATAAAGCCGGCGAGAAAAAAGTCTTTTTCTTTTCTGCGTTCGGAACGATTATTTCCTTCTTTCTTTTTTATTTAAGTCAGACGCTTATTTTTAAGCTTGTCTTTATATTCACTGCTTCACTGGGAGTTTTGGGAATATGGCTTGTCATGGATGTCATTACCGTGAAGCTTTTTCCAAAAAACGAAAGAGGAGAGTTTTTCGGAATCATAGAAACTGTTCGCGATACGGCATATGCCATAACTCCATTATTTATCGGTTTTACTTATAAAATTTTGGGCTTAAACGGCATTTTTGCCGTTAATTCCATCATTGCTATTCTGCTTGTTTTTCTTGGAGTTTATTCTTTTGGAAAGATAAGACTATCTGCTAATATATAAAATGTTAACAAATTTATTATAAAACTACAGGAAAGTTATGGAAAATAAGCCAATTAAAATTGAAGCAGGGCTGGGCGGGCGGTTTTATGATTTTAGCGAAGATCAGCTCATAAATTTTGCCTTGGCGAAGAAGGAGATGATCGAGAGCTGGAAAAAAGAAAACAAGGAAGAGCAGCCGGGCGTTGCTTCCACCCTCTCTATTTTGCATTCTATTTACGGCGAAAAATTTTCTGGATTGAAAGTTCTGGATATGGGCTGCGGGCTTAACGCTCCGGTTGATCGTATTTTGAAGGAGGAAGGTGTTAATTTGTTAGGTTGCGATCCGGAGCCCGGAGTTTATGAGAAATTTTTGACAGAAAAAATGAATCATCCTGAAAGACAGTTAGTACCGGAAGAATTATCTTTTCCGGTTTACAAGAATCTTGAAGAAATACCTCTAAAAGACAGATTGTTTGATTCCGTGATCAGCTTGAGGTTTTTCGGCTTCCCGTTGCTTTGGAAGGATGGGAAAAAGGCAAATTACAGCGAAGCTCAAGGTGAAAAATATTTGGAATGGCTTAACAAATATGATCCGGATCAAACCAAACAGGAGTATATAAAGCAGCTCACTGATATCTCCAAGATTACCAAGAATAAGGGCATTATTGTAATATTTTTTCATCCTAATATGGACTTCACCGTTCGCGGCGAGGGAGACGTTTGGAATGAATTGATAAAGAAAGATGATTTATCAAAAATCGGGCTCAGTCTCGTAAAAGACAGGCAATCCGGATTCAAAGCCAGAATGGGCGGCATTGATGATGTTTCAAAGTTCGCGCCCCGCGATTTAGCAGTTGATTTCCAAGAGACTGTGATTTTGCAGAAAGTGGCTAAATGAAATATATAAAAAAATGCTTAAACACATTATTGTAAAAGGGAACTATTATTCTTGTGGCAGGCAATTGGGCAAGATAATGAAAAAAAGTGTCCATCACCGCTTGAATTCGGCATTTTCTGACTCGTTTTTTAGAAAATGTCGTGATGATTTAAAAAATATTCACGAGACATGCGACAAATATTATCCGCAATACATAAAACAATTAAAAGGGATTGCTACCGGCGCCGGGGTTGATTATTGGAGAATACTACTCCTTAATTCTCCCGAACTTAGGGAATCAAGATCGGGCTGCACCTCGATTGCAAAATCAATAAAAGGAAAAGTGGAACTTTTTCATAACGAGGACGGCTGGGGTGGAGAGAGGATAAAAGATTGTGCTTTGGTGACTTATAAATACAAACACATGACAATTCATGCCTTTATCTACGCTGGTTTTTTGCCGGGTTATGCTTATAGCTGGAACTCAAAGGGGACTTATTTTTCCGTTAATTATCTTATACCTATTAATTTAAAACCACTTTCACATGTGCCTCGTCATTTTTCTGCTTGTGCTTTAACTGAAGCAAGAAATATTAAAGACGCCTCAAGAATTCTTAGAGTGTCACCTGATGCAAGTGGGTTTCATTATTACTTTGGTTTTCAAAATGAGATGCTCTCAATTGAACAATTTCATGATAAATTAAGCGTTAAAAAGATAAAAGGCATAGATTTACATACCAATCATTATCTTCATGAATTTTTTGGTAAAAAAATACCAACAGATAAAAATTCAATTATTCGAAATAAAAGAGGTAGAGACTTGATCAAAAAGCACACTGAGTCTCTAAGTATTTTATCCGACAGAAATAATCCACCCAATGCTATTTGTGGAAAGTTTGGTGAAAAACTTCATACCCTTTCAACAGTGCATTTTTCTCCGTTGGAAAATAAAGTAACGATTTATAGTCCTCATACAAATAAAAAAATTTACGAATTAAAATTAAAAAACTGATGACAGTTAATAAATAAATTTTATAAAATAATAATTAAAATAAAATGGATCATGTAGCTATAATGAAAAAATCATGGGGTCTCGTACCGAAAATACTTTCTGGTCAAAAGGTTATTGAGTCGAGATGGTACAAGGTAAAATATAAGCCTTGGAATTCGATTAAAAAAGGAGACTTAGTTTATTTTAAGAATTCAGGCGAACCAGTATCAGTCAAAGTAGCGGTTAGTAATGTATTGCAATTTTCCGGACTTAACCCTAAAAAAGTTAAGGAAATCTTAAATAAATATGCTAAACAGGACGGCATAGATAAAAATCAAATTGGGAAATTTTATAAATTATTTAAGGACAAAAAATACTGTCTCTTGATATTTTTGAAAAAGCCGATTAAGGTAAAACCGTTTGAAATAGACAAATCCGGCTTCGGCGCCATGTCCGCATGGCTAACTGTCGAGAATATCGGTAAAATAAAAAAATATCGATAATATGCAAAACCACAATTATTTATTTTTAGTGTTTTTAGCCACAATTTTAATTATCCGGCTATTTTTGTTTTTACTGCCAACTTCAAGTCCGAAAATAAGGAATTTTAAATTGCATCATTATATGTATGGTGTAGTCATTACTATTGCCTCTTTGCTTGCAAGCAATATTACTCTGTATGGCTTAGGACTTGGTTTATTGGCAGATGAAATACCTCTTTTTATAACTAACAAATGGAACTGGAAAGGATATGATTCATTGAAAAGCAGATTGGGAGTCGTGATAATAATCGTGATATTTTTTTTGCTTAGAAAATATATTCTACTGCCAAGTTTGCTATAAGTAAAAAATGACTTATTTTAGCAAATAACTTTTTATTTTGACGGCTGAAAGCATTTTTATTTCATTGTATTTGTACATCTCATTATCGTCATCATTTGTTTTTGCGATTTTTATTTCCTTAATTAGGAAACCATATTTTTTCAGCAATTTTTTGACTTTTACCAGGACATTGGTTAGGCCTCGCCATGTATATTCTGGGAGCGTTTTGTTGGTATTATTTCCGTTTGTACTGACATACAGCAACTTACCTCCGATTTTCATCATTTTATTTATATTTTTTATCGCCTTTTCCAATTCGTTTTCATTTCTTAATACTCCTAAAGAATAAAGTGAGATTATTGTATCAAAATAATTTTCCGGATATGGCAACTTTTTTGTAATATCGGCCTGTTTCACTTCTTTTATCTTTTTTATTTGTTGGACAATATAATTTTTCATTGGATGACTTATAGCATCTTCGACAAATTTTTGATAGGGAGCAAATTCTCTTCGCCAAGATTGTACATTTGTTATTTTTTTTATGGCAAAATCTACGCTTTCTTGAGGTAGATCTATTGCCCTGATTTCTGTTGCCTTTGGCATGAATATAGACCAAATTTGGGGCACTGGTCCACACCCGCAGTCTAAGACTCTACCGGAAGTGTTTTTTATCAGAAATTTTCCAACCGTTTTAATTTCTTTGTCTATCTCCCCACCAGAGTAATTTTGGTCGTAATATTGCGAAACATATTCAAATCTTTTTTTATATTTTAGACTTCTCATTTCTCCTTATTTTATCAATAATTTGCTACAATACAAGATGGTGTTAATAGTTTATGAAAATACCAAATTCAAAAAGGAAAAAGGCGCTAATATTGGTTGATATTCAGCCGGTATTTTTAAATAAAAGTAACAGATATATTTTGAAAAATATTGAGAGATTGCTGAGGGTAGGGGAATATGATTTTTACATCAACGCGACATTTTGGGCCGGCAAGGATTCTATCTGGAAAAAGCAGACGGGGTGGGTCGTGCCCAAAGAGGAAGCGGAGACGGAAGTGGGTATTTTGAAATTATTGAAAGGAAAAAATGTCATGCATGTGACGAAGCATACTAAATCCGTTTTTAATCAGCATGAGGATATCGGTAAAGTTTTAAAAAGAAAAGGAATTAAAGAAATTCATATTGTCGGTCTCGACACGAATGATTGTGTCTTGGGCACAACCTACGATTCATTCGACCGGGGTTTTTTCACTTATGTCATCGAAGAATGCGTCCAGTCCAGCGATGGAAACGATATGCATAAATCTGCCTTAAAAATCATGCGCAATGTGAATTTGACCAATAACTCGGTCGCAGAAAAAATAAAATTTATAAATATTTAAAATCATGTTTCGCTATAAAATACCAAAAGGCATAAAGTTGCTCACTTGGGCCACGACGATCCGCTGGGTCGGCTGGGGATTTTTTGAGGCAATTCTGCCAGTTTTTATATTTTCTTTTACTGCCAGTTTCGCTGAAACCGGTGTGCTCAAATCCGTATATTATGTGGTCTTTCTTGTTGCCGCTCCTCTCGCCGGCATGCTGACGGATAAGGTTTCCTCTAAAGTAATTGTTCTGATAGGCCTCGCCATGTATCCGTTTATCAGCTTAAGCTACTTTTTTGCCGGTGCCACAGGAATGGCTTTGTTTATAGTGATCGCTCGAGCTCTAAATGGTTTTGGCTATGCTTTCGACGCTGTCGGACGGGCGACCTATTTCCGCCAGAATGTTCCAGAAGACAAGATTGCCACGACTTTTGGTTATTTTGATGTTATAACGACCCTGTTTTGGATTTTAGCTGTTCTTTCAAGTTTGTACTTGATAAAGATTTTTGAAGTTCATGAGCTAGCATTAATTATTTTGCCGACATCTTTGGTCGCTATGGCAATTGTTTTTTTCATTAAAGACGGCGGACATGAAAATTTGCGCGATGGATTTAAACATGCTTTGGCTGGTGGTTTTCTAAAAAATGTTTTGCTTGAAGTTAAGGGATGGGGAAGAGGCATGCGGTTGATTGCTTTAATAAATTTTTTCATCGGCTTTGTGGCCGTGATGAGCGACTTTATTATTCCGATACGTGTCTATCAAGAGAGCGGATCTTTGCCGAAGGTTATTTTGATCGGAGTGATTCTGGCTCTGCCCGGACTTTTTGATTTCCGTCTTGGAAAATTTGCGGACAAACACAGGATCGGATCGCTTTTTATAGGATTGTCGAGTTTATTAATTTTGTTTGCAAGCCTTGCTTTTACAGACGGATTTATTGGCCAGATGATCATTGCTTTTCTCTTGGGCATATCTTTTAATTTAATTAACTTGGCATCCGATGGTTTGACCACAAAGATGGTCCAGCCGGAGCATTTTGGCCGGATGAGCAGCCTTAATTTCGACATTGATACTGTCGGCACTATTTTGGGTCCGATCGCAATCGGTCTTATGATCGACAGCTTTAGTTTTTCTTCAGCCTCTTTAGTCTTGGCATTTTTTAGCTTAATTATTTTAATATTAATGCTGGCAAAAAAGAAAGATTTGATAAAATAAACTAATCAGTTCCATTGTGGTAAAATATCCATATATGAATGATCAAAATCCAAAAGTTGGTGTAGGAGTATTGGTTTTTAAGGACGGCAAGGTTTTACTCCATAAAAGAAAAGGTTCACATGGTGCCGGCGAATGGTCTTTTCCCGGCGGGCATTTGGAGTACATGGAGTCGTTTGAAGATTGCGCTCAGAGAGAAACAAAAGAGGAGTGCGGTATAGATATTAAAAATATTCGTTTTCAATATACGGCTAATGTAAAAAAATACGCGCCAAAGCATTATGTTCATATAGGTTTAATTGCTGATTGGAAAGCTGGCGAACCGGTAGCTATCGAGCCGGAAAAAGGTGAGGATTGGAGCTGGCATGATCCGGATAATTTGCCGGAGCCTTTATTTGAATTTTGTAAAATGGCCTTTAAAAGCCATAAAGACGGCCAAATTTACTACGATCTTTAACTGATCGAGGCTAAGCCCGTCTACAGGTGCACATCATCATCCGATGTGCCTCGATCAGTTAGTTTCTCACAGATTTTGCACAGATTATGCACATTTCTGTGTGTTTTAATATTTTTAACATGAGATAATGTATTTATCGTTGTTTTTTGTGACCACCTGCCACTGGGTAGGTAAGGACATATTTCTTGACATTTGTAAAGAAATAAGGTAGTATTTTGTTACTTAAAATTATTAATAAATATCGGCATTTTTTGCACTTAATTTATG
>CAZVEC010000041.1:2273-8126 GCA_964626035.1 uncultured Candidatus Saccharibacteria bacterium | reverse complement strand
AAAGGAAACCCCGTACGACTCTGTACTCAGAGGAGTGCGGGGAGGAGGTCATTTTGTCAGGTTACACGAAAGAATCTAAAATTCTCCTCAACCCCCGGGGTTAGAGGTCGGTCCTCAAGATGTCCCGAGGTCCGACCTCTTGAATTCAACCCCGGGGGTCTTCCTGAATTTTGACCTCTTCCCGCCGGTTTTTCAATTTTATTCCTTCATAGGCCAGATCAAACAATGTGCGGAGAGTATCTGCCAAGTCTTGGCTCCGGATGTAGATAGCTGAAAGACCTTTACCTAATGTGTTTATGCGGATGCGGTCTTTATAAATGCCCAAGTCAACCTTGATTGGGTATTTTTTTTCATCAATTTTAAATCTCTCTCCTGATTCGTCTGATGCTGGCTGTTCATAATTAACTGAATTAAATATAGCTTTTGATTTAATAGATTTATTTGTACGAATATTTCTAAATTGCTCCAGCTCTTTCGGAGAAAATGTTTCCTTAATTAAATCAACAGGGTAAACCAGATATACAGTACCCCCTTCATCGGCTGACTGAAAATATCCTTTAAGAGAATTAATTATACCTTCGCGACCATCATAGACAGTAACTATAGGTTTCTCGCCGCTTTCTCGAGCGAGGCTTTTTAGCTGGGGAATTACATCTTGAATAACCTTGCTTTGCTCGTTTAATTTTACTCTCTGGCTTTCAATAAATGTTTCCAAACGTTCTGGCGAAGCTGCTTGATATTTAACCTTCTTGTTTATTTTTACTTCACTAACGAGTCCGTCTTTCATTAATTTCTCCAAGACAGGGTATATGGTCGTACGGTTGATATTAGTCTTTTTTGCCAATTCTAAGACAGAATAATTATCCACAGACAAAAGTGCCAAATAGACTTTAGCTTCCTTATCTGAAAGGCCTATATCTTCTAGAAATTTTTCTAACATATATTTTGTTGCACAAGGCGAAACCTTTTAGGTTGGACAAGGTTTCGCTTTGTGCAACATTATACCAAATATAATCAAAATCAAAAAACTTCCCAGCATGGGAAGTTTTTTGATTTCATCAGAGTTGATCAGTCCACCAGTTGGCGGAAAAATCAGAATTGATCAGTGATCTCTAGAGGATAGCATCCTTGGCTTGCTTTGAGACTCGGAATTTTACCACAGTCTTAGCAGCGATCTGGATTGATTGGCCTGTAGCTGGGTTTCGGCCCATTCTTGCAGCTCTGTGCTTCTTAAGAAGCTTTCCAACACCTGGGATAGTAAACTCTCCGTTTTTCTTTGTTTCTTCATAAGCTAGACCAACGAGAGCATCCATCATTTCAGTAACTTCTTTTTTTGATTTGCCCAATTTATCTGCCAATGCGGCGATTGCTTGGGACTTTGTCATTTTTGCCATAATTTTAAAAACTAGTTTCTAGCTGCTTACTCCCAGCTTCTAGATCTAGTTGTAATAAATTAATAATAAATTTTCAATGACAGTATTGTAGCAAATATTGAAAATAAAGGGAAATATGAATTTTTCGAAGTGAAATGATATTTGAAATATGTCAAATTCCTTTATTTTTCAACTTTATTTTGTTTCATTCTTGGCTTTTGCAATAACCTCGTCGATAATTCCATATTTCTTAGCTTCATCGGCTGACATAAAGAAATCTCGATCGGCATCCTTCTCTATTTTAGCTAGGGGTTGGCCGGAATTTTTCGCCAAAATCTTATTGATCTGATCTTTCATTTTCATTATGCGCTTGGCATGGATTTCAATATCTACAGCCTGCCCTTCAGTGCCGCCATGGGGCTGGTGGATCATCACTTCCGCATTTGGTAAAGCAAAACGTTTTCCTTTTTCACCGCCTGAAAGTAAAAATGCACCCATTGATGCTGCCATACCTACGCAAATCGTGGAAACATTTGATTTTATATATTGCATGGTATCGTAAATGGCCATGCCGGCTGTGATCGAGCCGCCTGGGGAATTGATATAAAGATAAATATCTTTTTTAGAATCTTTATTTTCCAAAAATAAAAGCTGGGCTATCACTAAATTAGCTGTATGATCATCTACTGGACCGCCCAAAAAAATAATACGGTCTTCTAAAAGGCGCGAATATATATCATAAGCGCGCTCACCAAATTGCGATTTTTCTATTACTGTGGGAATTAACATAAAATTTTATAATTTTAATTTTATGAAATTCTCCTTGACCCCCGGGGTTGGGGTATCTTTAACCCCGGGGGTCCTCCCAAATTTCTTAAAATTAAAAATTAATTTTAAATATAACTATATGCATTATTGCATATTTTCTAAAAATTGGAACATTTTTTCATTAATTAATACACCTTCTACGTAAGTTCGGGCTCGATTTGGGTCGATATTTGGATAGACAACCAATATTTTTTCAATTTCAGATTTAATTTCGCTCTCGTCCACCTTGATTTTTTCAAGCCCGATTATTTTTTCCATAACCAAGCCGGTTTTTGCTCTTTTAATAGCTTCATTTTCCCATTCTTTCCTCATATCTGCTTCGGTTTTGTTTATTTGTTTAATGTAATCCTCAAATTTTAAGCCGGCATTTTCAATATCAGCGCGCAGACGATAAAACATTTTATCAAGTTCGCCTTCAATTAAAATCCTTGGCACATCTGCCTCTGTTTCTTTGATTATTTCTTCAATTAATTGGGCTCTTTTTTTATCTCGAGCTCTGGTTTGTTTTTCTAGTTTTATATTCTCGCGTAATTTATTTTTAAATTCTTCTACTCCGCTAAAATCACCAAGATTTTTTACAAAATCGTCGTTGAATTCTGGCAATTCTTCTTCAACTTCCGGAGTTAGAGGTCGGTCCTCTGATTCAGCAGAATCATGTCGCGCAGTGTCAATTGAAGCGCGACCCGAGGTCCGACCTCCTGGATTCACTCCGGAAGTTTCCTTTAATTTTGAATCATGCTCGCAATTCTCATCTTCACAAGTATGTTGTTTCATGTTTTTGGCCCTCATTTTTCTGATATCCATTATTGTTTGTTCCATTTCTTGATCAGTTACCGTGATTTCTGTGTTTTCATGATTTTGTGCTTTTATGTCTCTGGCAATTTTTTTATAATCCGGCATTTTAATCTCAGGCATGACGGCTGTTTTAATTTTAAATTCAAAAGGATTACCTTTGGCTATTTTAGTAATGGTGATTTCCGGCCGGCCGATGGCATCGATTTTTTCTTCTTTTAAAATTTTTTCGTAAATATCCGGAATAGCCGCATCAGCCATTCTTTCCAGTATTTTGCTCTCTGGAATTTGCTTAAGCATTATATCGCGAGGAACATTTCCTTTTCTGAACCCGTCCATTTCAAAATCTTTACTGATTTCATTAATGATTTTTTCCTCATATGTGGAAAACTCATCGTAGGGCAGGCTACCCTCGATTTCTATTTCACTATTTCCAAGTTTGTTTATTTTTGAATTAATCATAATTTTCCTAGATTATCATAGATGGCATAAAATACAAACTTATATCTAATGTCATAAATAATTATAAAAAATACCACAAATTTTATTTGTGGTATTTTTTATTGATTCTATAAAATCTATCTTGTTTGCCCCACTTGCTTTACTTGATTTACTTGCCTCGCTTAATTTACTTTCTTCAATTATTCCGCCAATCCCTGATCTATTGCCTCCAAATCCAAACCCTGAAGCTCTTGGTCAAGAGAATTAAGTTGCTGGTTTGTTAGAGATCCTTCATCATAAATTTGATTTTGATCAGCAACTGGAGCTTGTTCAGCGATCGGAGCCTGCTCAATTACTTTTTCTTGCTTTGCGGATTTCAAAAGGAAAATTGCCGCAATGACAACAATAGCGATAATAATGATTGCGCCAATTAAAGCGCCTGATGATTTTTTTTCTGGTTCCATTTTGTTAGAGATAGGAAATATTTTAGTATTTCCAAATCATAAATTATATTAATAAATAATTTTATTGAGTTGCTGTTCCTGTATTGGTAGCTGCATCATTATCCTCATCCTGATCGTTACCATTAGTGTTTTCCTTTTCCGCCTTATTTTCTGCGCGTTTTGCCTTTATGGCATCCTTAAGCGCGCGAACTGAATCTCTTAATAATTCTTTGGCTGCTTTTAGGTCAACCTTAGCCTGATCCACGAATTTTTTAAATTCAGCTCTTAAACTTTTTGCTTCTTCCTTGGTTAATGTCTTGGTTGAGTCAATATTTGCATATAAAGCCCTTGCACTCTCAAAACTTACTCTTACTTTTTCTAGCGAAGCTTTTGATTCATCTAATTTGGCTGTTGCGGCCGCAGTATCAATGCCTTTTGCATTCACGTTTGCAATTAATTCGGCTACTTTTTCATGAGCTCTTTCAATTGCCTTTATGATCATATCAGCTCTTTTTTCTGCTGAAGCGACCCTGTTGTCAAATTTTTCGATTTTGCCAACCAATTCTGTTCGCTTGGCTTCCATTTCAGCTCTTAATTTGGCCACCTCTTCTTTCTTGGTGTTAAAAATATCCTTTATCTCATTTCTCTTTTCACTTAATTTTTCTTTTAATTCAATCCTTTTTCCTCGGTTAAGAGAATCTGAACCTGAATTATCTCCGCTTTCATCTTCGGCAAAAGCAGGAGCTTTTATTCCTAAAAATACTATTGCAACTAAAATAAACAAACTTAATTTTTTCATAAAAAATTTTTTGTCAAACCGCGAAAAATAACTCCTCCCGCCTGCCATCGCCTGATGCTGATTAATATGATAGTTAGATTACTGCAAATATTTCTGCATTTAATCTATGTTATCACTTTAATCGCTCTGGCATTGGCGGGCAGGTTTTTTTCGCGATCTAGCAAATGCTATTAATAATAAAATTATATCGATTACGATATATTGACGTCGCTCGGACGTCGTGTAAGTGATTACACTTCCACATGCTCCTCGCTAGTCAATATAATTTCAGCCATCTTACAGTTAAAGACGGCTTTATTTATCGAATATTACAAATTATACACATTTTTTATTTATATTCATAATTCACACCTTGACAAACAAAATTGCACGAGGCGAAACCTCCAACAAAACGTTAAATTTGACTTAAATATACTTAAGAGTATTATATTTAACAGCAAAGTCCGTTCATTACGGGCTTTTTTTACTAAAATTTAATAAAAGCGAGCGTTTTTTGCCTAAATGGGTTAAAAGACGGAAGCTAAAACTAAATATGAGTTTAGATTTAAAAACAATGAAGTTAGCCTTGGAGCAGCTGGAAGAAGAGCGTAAGATTCCTAAAGATAAGATTATTGATGCGATTGAACAGTCGCTCGCGGCAGCTTACAAGAAGGAATATGGCAAAAAAGACCAGATTATTCGTGCTAAATTTGATTTAGAAAATGGAAAAACTGATTTTTTACAAGTAAAAATAGTAGTTGACGAGACTACTGCCAGAATGCCCGCCCCAGAAGGTGAGGAAGAGGAAGAAGTGTCCGAGGACGACGAAAGAGTTAGATTTAATGAGGAAAAGCATATTCTTTTAGAGGATGCTCAGAAAATAAAAAAAGATGCAGTTTTAGATGAAGAACTTATTTTTCCTCTGGAATCAAAAGAAGATTTTGGTCGCATTGCGGCTCAGACAGCTAAGCAAGTGATCATTCAGAGAATTCGCGAAGCAGAAAGAGAGTCAATCGTAGGTGAATTTGGCGGCAAGGAAGGCGAAATTATCAGCGGAATAGTTCAAAAAATTGAAAGAGGTTTGGTCTTTATTGATTTTAATAGGGCAGTCGGAGTTTTGCCTCAGGAAGAGCAGATTCCGGGAGAGCAATACAGAAGAGGTGAGCGCATTAAAGCATATCTTTATTCTGTCGAAGAA
>CAZVEC010000041.1:0-2261 GCA_964626035.1 uncultured Candidatus Saccharibacteria bacterium | reverse complement strand
TCGGGTGTAGTTGAAATAAAATCTATTGCGCGCGAACCGGGTGCAAGATCCAAAATTGCCGTGGTGTCCAATGATGAAAATGTGGATGCGATCGGATCATGTGTCGGGCAGAAGGGTATTAGAGTGACCACGGTCATGAGTGAGCTCTTTGGAGAAAAGATAGACATCATCCCTTGGTCTGCTGATCATGCAAAATTTGTTTCAGCATCTTTGGCTCCGGCAAGAGTGCTCGATATTAAGATTGATGAGGCTGAACATAAAGCTGTGATCGAAGTGGCTTCCGATCAACTATCGCTTGCGATAGGAAAGGGTGGGCAAAATGTCCGTCTCGCAGCAAAGTTAACCGGTTGGAGGATTGATATCAAGGGTGCACCTGGGACAAGTGAAGAAAGTAAATCAAGTAAACCAAGTGAGGAAAGTGAGGATGTAGTTGAATCAGAAGTTCCGATGACAGAAGAGTCTAAAGTTGAAGAAGAAGTCATCGAAGAAAAAGTGGAAGAATAGATTATAAAAATAATTATCAATTTTCAAATCAGGCTCCTTGAAGTCAAGTTTCAGAGATCAAAATTCGGGAAGACCCCCGGGGTTAAAGAAGCCCTAACCCCGGGGGTCGAGGAGAATTTTGATCTCTTGGCTTCCTGAAACCTGACTTCTCCCCGCCTGATTTGAAAATTAAAAATTAAACCATGCTTTACGCAATTTTTGTTCCGATCGTTCTTGCGATCATCTATACGCTTTATTTGGTTTTTTGGCTTAAAAAACAACCTGCGGGAAATGAAAAAATGATTGAAATTTCTGCCGCAATTCAAGAAGGCTCAAAGGCTTTTTTGAATCGCCAATATAAATCTGTTGGCATCGTCGCAGTTATTCTATTTGTAATTATCGGTTTTGCATTAGGCTGGGTTCCGGCTTTCGGATTTTTAGTGGGAGCTGTCGCTTCTGCTTTGGCCGGATATATTGGTATGAACATTTCTGTCCGATCAAATGCAAAGACTACTGAAGCTGCCAGATCCGGCCTCGCTCCTGCGCTTTCTTTGGCATTTCGAGCCGGTTCTGTTACCGGATTTTTGGTGGTTATTTTGGCGCTCTTAGCCGTCTCTTTGTTTTATATTTTTACCGGTGAAGTGGGTGCTCTAGTGGGTTTGGGCTTCGGCGCGAGTTTGATTTCTGTTTTTGCTCGTTTGGGCGGTGGAATATTCACTAAAGCAGCGGACGTAGGCACAGACTTAGTAGGAAAAGTAGAAGCCGGAATTCCTGAAGACGACCCTCGAAATCCGGGCGTGATTGCGGACAATGTTGGCGACAATGTGGGAGATTGTGCCGGTATGGCGGCTGATCTTTTTGAGACATATGCTGTTACTTTGACTGCTGCTATGTTGCTCGGTCTAAGTGTGTTTGGTGTCGGAGGAAGTGAAGTTTATTTTCCTCTAGTCTTGGGCGGTCTCGCAATTTTCTCTTCGATCATCGGTTCATTTTTTGTTAAATTGGGAAAGAAAAATAATATTATGAATGCGCTTTATCGCGGGCTTATCGTCTCTTTGATTGTTTCAGCACTTACTTTCTATTTCGCTTCAAAAGCATTTTTCCCTGATAATTATTTTGCTGTTTTTGCGACTGCGCTTATTGGACTTGTTGTGACCGCGCTTATGGTCGTGATTACTGATTACTATACTGCTAAAAATTATCGCCCGGTTAAATCCATCGCTGAAGCTTCAAATTCCGGACATGGCACGAATATCATCATGGGACTTTCTGTGGGCATGGAGTCCACATTTCTTCCGATCATTGTGATCGTGGCAGGAATCCTCGGCTCTTATGCTTTGCTTGGAATTTATGGAATTGCAGTGGCTGCGGTAGCGATGCTTTCTGTCGCGGGTATCGTGGTGGCGATAGATTCTTTCGGACCGATCACAGACAATGCCGGAGGTATCGCAGAGATGTCTAATGCGCCGGAAGAAGTGAGGAAGATTACTGATGCTCTTGATGCAGTGGGCAATACTACAAAGGCAGTTACAAAAGGTTATGCAATTGGTTCAGCAGGTCTCGCGGCACTCGTTCTTTTTGCCGGCTTCGGAGAAGAGCTGGTAAAATTCGGCAAGCAAGTTGCTTTCGATCTTTCCGATCCAAAAGTTATTGTCGGACTTTTCTTGGGCGCATCGATTCCATTTCTTTTCAGTTCAATTGCCATGAAGGCTGTGGGCAAGGCGGCGGGAACATTGGTGGCGGAAATCAGAAGGCAGTTTAGAGAGATTGCGGGCATT
>CAZVEC010000040.1:7991-8225 GCA_964626035.1 uncultured Candidatus Saccharibacteria bacterium | reverse complement strand
CCAATCCGCTTTTAATTTCAAGTATCTGTTCTTTGGTGGTTACCTTTTCTTGCTTATATATTTCTTGAATTTTTTCCCGAGTAATTCCAATTTCTTTTTTTAGAGACTCTATTTTAATTTTGAAGGTTTCTGATTTCATTAAAATTAATTACTTTTTAATTACTATAAATTATTGAAGTTTCTCCTCGAGGTCGGACCTCGGAACATCTAGAGGACCGACCTCTTCCTGAAACT